>DATAYL010000352.1:0-9113 GCA_036272575.1 Bryobacteraceae bacterium
AAATTGAATCCGGCCAAGAAAACCGGCTACAACACCGTTCGTGATGCTTGCCCCGCGCCGCCCGGCGTGAAGGACTGGACCCCGTCCGCTTTTTCACCTAAAACCGGTTTGATTTACATTCCGCATAACAATCTCTGCTACGAGACCCAGGGCACGCAAGCAAACTACATTGCGGGGACGCCTTTTGTGGGAATGAATGTAAGGATGTATGCTGGCCCGGGCGGCAATCGAGGCATTTTTTCCGCGTGGGATCCTGTCCAGGCCAAAACCGTCTGGAGCATCAGCGAGACGTTTCCGGTCTGGAGCGGAGCGCTTGCGACAGCTGGCGATGTGGCGTTCTACGGCTCTATGGATGGCTGGTTTAAAGCGGTCGATGCGCGAAATGGGCATCCGCTCTGGCAGTTCAAAACCGGCTCTGGTGTAATCGGCCAACCGGTTAGTTACAGGGGTCCGGATGGCAAGCAGTACATTGCTGTATTGTCCGGTGTGGGCGGCTGGTCGGGCGCCGTGGTTGCGGGTGGTCTGAACGGAGTTGACGGCACCGGCGCGCTGGGATTTGTGAACGCAATGTCGGATTTAGGGAAGCACACGACGAAAGGCGGAATGCTATATGTGTTTTCGCTGCCTTAGTCTGGCGCTTCTTCTTGCTATGCGATTAGTGGCGATGGAGCCGGGTAAGCTGCGAGTCTGTGCCGATCCTAATAATCTACCGATGTCGAATCAGCAAGGTCAGGGTTTCGAAAACAAACTCGCGGAAGTGATGGCAAAGGCGCTAAATGACAGGCTGGCATATACCTGGTGGTCTCAGCGCAAGTCATTCGCCGTCCGTTCCCTCGATGAAGGGGCTTGTGATCTCGTGATGGGCGTACCTAACTCGCTGCCCGATATTCTCGAAACTGCGCCGTATTACCGCTCAACCTATGTATTCGTTTCCCGGCATGATCGTAACCTGCATATCGCATCGCTAGCCGACCCTCGCCTGGTGGATCTTCGCATTGGAATACACGTGACGGGGGACGATTATGCGCCGCCTGCGTATGCTCTGGCGCATCGCGGTATAACGCAAAATGTGGTGGGCTTCAGCCTGTTTGGGAAATATGGTGAGCCCAATCCTCCTCGTAAGCTGATTGATGCCGTCGAGCAGCGTGGCATCGACCTCGCCATCGTTTGGGGACCGTTTGCCGGCTATTTCGCGCAGGCGGCTAAGGAGCCGCTTGATATACAGGCCGTAATGCCTGCAAGCTTTCTCGGTATGCCTTTCACCTACGACATCTCGATGGCCGTTCGTAAGGGCAACGAAAAGCTTAAAACCGAACTGGACCGCGCTCTCGAAGCGGAATCAGCCGCGGTTCAGCGCATTCTCGCTGAATATGCCGTACCTCAAGTCCACTGACGGAGATTAAACGCGTGCGCATCTCAAATTTCATCGCTTGCGGTGCTCTGCTCTTGGTCGTCGGATGCCAGCGTGAAAAACGGGATCTCCGACCTTCACCTCCCGAAATCGCGGTCTACGGTGACGCGGCGAAAGAAAGCGATCTCCGGCCAGGCGGTCCGATCAACCCTCAGCCCGTAGTCAGAAACCCGTATAACGCTAGCGGCTATGACGTCTCGGAAGGTCAGCGCCTGTTTAACTGGTACAACTGTTCCGGCTGCCACGCCAACGGAGGCGGCGGCATCGGGCCTCCACTTATCAAAACAACCTGGATCTACGGCGGAGAGCCGGCCAACCTGTTCGACACGATCGTGAAAGGCCGGCCGAATGGTATGCCTGCGTGGGGCGGCCGCATTCCTGCTTATCAGATCTGGCAAATCATCGCCTACGTCCGCTCGATGAACGGCCAACAGCCAACATCAGCCACCTCATCACGTCCGGACACAATCGAGACGAATCCGCAGAATCTGGTGAATCGCGTGCCAGGTCAGACCAAATGAAGAGAGCTGTTGTTGCCGCGCTCATCGCCTTCGCGTTGACCAGTTGTGCCGGACATCAGCAATCCGTGCTCGACCACGCAGGTCCACAGTCCGGAAGCATTGACGTTCTTTGGTGGTCTTTCTTCTGGCTACTTGGCGCCATATTCCTTGCGGTCATGATTGTTTTGCTGTTGACTCTCACCCGACGGCATCCGGGCATCGAGCAGGAGCCTCTCGAAAGCAGTCACAGACCTTCCGAGCAAACCGAATCGCGATTGCGCCATGTCGTAACTGGCGCTACAATCGCCACGCTCATTATCTTGTTCGTGCTAATTGTCGCCAGCGTGAGCACAGGGAAGGCGAATTCGGAACTGAGCAGCCGGAAGAATCCGTTGACCATTGAAGTGACCGGAAATCAGTGGTGGTGGCAGGTCCGGTATGTCAGCAGTGATCCCAGTCGAACTCTGGTCAGCGCTAATGAAATTCACATTCCGGTAGGTCGTCCGATTCAGATTCGAGGGCTTTCAAACGACGTCATCCACAGTTTATGGGTACCGAATCTGAATGGCAAGCGAGATCTGATTCCATCGCGTGTTACCACCCAGTGGCTGGAGGCCGATCATGTGGGTGCCTATCGAGGGCAGTGTGCCGAGTTTTGTGGTCTTCAACACGCGCACATGGCGATCTGGGTGATCGCCGAGCCCGAAGCAAAATTTGAGGCCTGGATGCAGTCGCAACTGCAGCCCGCCATCGCTCCGCTGGATCCGGTAAAGCAGCATGGCCAGCAGGTCTTTATGAACAATGCCTGTATCTTCTGCCACCAGATCCGCGGAACCACGGCTGCTGGACAGAACGCACCCGATCTCACGCATTTCGGTAGCCGCCGGGGCATCGCCGCTAATACGGTTCCGAACACGCCAGGCAATCTCGCTGGCTGGATTGTTGATCCCCAGAGTATGAAACCCGGCAATCACATGGCGACCATTGCCGTTAACTCGACCGATCTGCAGCCGCTTACTGAATATCTCGAGAGTCTCAAATGACGGCCACCCAGGATGTAGTTCCTCAAGTTCCAAACCAGGCTCAAGATCTGGAACAGCTTGACCGTTGCTGGCGCCATCCCGGCGGCATCTTCGGCTGGTTTTCCTACACTACTCACCAGGCCATTGGAAAGCGTTACATCATCACCGCTTTTATCATGCTGCTGGTGGGCGGCATTGAAGCGCTGTTAATGCGCGTCCAGCTTGCCCGGCCGAATAACGGATTTCTCAGCCCGGACAGATACAACGAGATATTCACCACGCATGGCACCACGATGATGTTTCTCTTTGCCGTGCCGGTAATGGAGGGAATGGCCATCTACCTGGTTCCGCTTATGTGCGGCACCAGGAATGTTGCCTTTCCGCGGTTGAATGCCTTCGGCTACTGGATATTCCTATTCGGCATTTTATTTCTGTACTGGGGCGTCTTCACCAACGCTGCGCCCGACATGGGGTGGTTCGCTTATCCGCCCCTCTCCGGTCCGCAATTCACGCCGGGTAAACGCGTCGATTACTGGGCGCAGATGATCACTTTTACGGAGGTATCGGCTCTCTGCGTCGCAACCGAAATCATCGTCACGATTTTCAAGATGCGCGCTCCCCGCATGTCGCTGAACCGGATGCCACTGTATGTCTGGTCACTGCTGGTTCAATCCTTCATGGTGATTTTCGCCATGCCGGCCATCGTGATTGCCAGTTCCTATCTGCTCGCCGATCGAACTGTGGCTACCCACTTTGTCAATCCGGCGGAGGGCGGCGATCCGCTCCTCTATCAGCATGTCTTCTGGTTCTTTGGACACCCGGAGGTCTACATCATTTTTATTCCGGCGCTCGGATTCGTCTCGGCCATTGTAGTGGCTCATGCACGCCGCGAATTATTCGGCTATACCGCCATGGTGCTCGCGCAAATCGCCAACGGGTTTATTGCGTTCGGTCTCTGGGTGCATCACATGTTTGCAACCGACCTGCCCCAAATTGGTGAAGCGTACTTCACCGCGTCCAGCATGATGATCGCTGTTACGAGTGGCATCCAAATCTTTTGCTGGCTTGCCACTTTGTGGACCGGGCGTCCCCGCCTGACGACAGCGCTCCACTTCGTTTACGGCTTCATCGCGATCTTCGTTCTCGGTGGCATGACAGGAGTGATGCTAGCCTCTGTCCCGCTCGATCTCCAGGCCCACGATACTTATTTCGTGGTGGCCCATTTCCATTACGTCCTCATCGGCGGCGCGCTGTTCCCCCTCTTCGGCGCGTTCTATCATTGGTTCCCGAAGATCACCGGCCGCCTGATGAACGAGCGTTTGGGCAAGGTAAATTTTTGGGTTCTCTTTATCGGCTTCAATCTAACCTTCTTTCCCATGCACATATTGGGGCTGAAGGGCATGCCTCGCCGCGTCTATACCTACGCGCCCGAGATGGGCTGGGAGCAAATGAACCTCATCGCTACAATCGGAGCGTTTGTGATCGCGCTCGGCGGCATTCTTTTTATCATCAATGTTCTCCGGAGCCGCAAAAATGGAGCGATTGCAGGCAACAACCCCTGGGATGCCGACAGCCTCGAATGGGCCGCCGCCTCTCCGCCTAAGAATTATAACTTCGAGTATCTGCCCGTTGTCACCAGCCGCTTTCCTCTGTGGGTCCCGCCTGCCGATCGCACTTTTGTCACGGGTTTGCGTAGCGATCGGCGCGAAGCACTTGTCACGACGCTCATGGATGCGGAGCCACATCATCGCTACGTTCTTCCGGGCCCGAGCATTTGGCCCTTCATCACCGCGGTAGCGGTCTCAATCGGGTTCGCTGGCTCCGTATTCAATGCCTGGTATATCACCTGGGGATCGATACTTTCCGGGCTCGCGCTCATTGGCTGGTTTTGGCCAAAACGCCCGGTGGAGTTGAAAGATGAATGAACTGCGAACACTCGACGTGGCGCATCTGAAGCCCTACGATATCTCCAACCAGTCGCCACTCTGGTGGGGTCAGCTCATGATCGCTTTCATCGAAGGCACCATGTTCGCCATTCTCATTGCGGCATATTTCTACACGCGCTTGCGAGTGGACGTCTGGCCGCCGCCGGGCGATCAATATCCGCACCGACTGCTCCCCACTCTCGCGCTCATCCCTCTGGTGTTTAGCTGCCTGGGATCGTATTGGGCCAGCGAGTCGGCGAAAAAGAACAATCGCACCGGTATGCTGGGCGGCCTCTTGCTCAATTTTGTTTTAGCCGGAATCGCTCTGGCTATGCGCATTGTCGAGTGGCACTCGCTTAATTTCAACTGGAAAACGGATATACATGGCTCGTATGTCTGGGCATTCTTCGGCCTTCATACGTTCGACTATATCGGCGACATAGCTTATACCGCCGTTCTTATTCTTATTCTGCTGAGCGGTCGTGCGGGTCCAAAGCAGCGTCTGGGTGTGCACGTCGATTCAATCGTCTGGTATTTTCTGGTCGGCATCTGGATTCCCATTTACCTGGTCATCTATTGGGGACCTGTCATTGTGGGCACACAGCAATGAACAGGGATTTCGCTCTCTGGCTCGGCGTTCTCGGCGGGCCTGTTACCTGGCTCTGCAGCTTCGAAGCCAGATTCGCGCTCGCTCCGTGGGCATGCACTTTTCAAAATAAACTGGCCCTCTACGCGGTGGCGCTGATCGCTCTCGGCTGCTGTGCATCGTTCGCGGTACTGTCCTGGAGGCAATGGAAGGCGCTCGGTAGGCTCAATTCCTCGGGAGATGGCGGTGCTCTTCCGCGCGGCACGTTCATGGCGATCGGTGGCATCGCTCTGAGCGCGGGTTGCTTCCTGATTGTCTTAGCGCAGGCCATTCCGGAAGTTGTTCTCGGAGCCTGCGAATGAAGCTCTATCGCATTCTTGGGATCTCGTTAGTTCTTCCGGCCTTGGCGGCGGCGCATACGGGTGAGCCGCTGCACGCCGACGATCTCTGGTCGGCCTGGGAGTTTGATCCCGGCGTGGTAATTCCGCTCGTGGTCTCCGCCCTGTTGTACGCTCGGGGTTCACGCAAACACGCCGTTTTAACCGGGTTTCAGCAAAGTTGTTTCTGGGCCGGCTGGTTAAGTCTCGTGGTGGCGCTTATCTCGCCCTTACATCCTCTCGGGGAAGTGCTCTTTTCGGCCCACATGGTCCAGCATGAAATTCTCATGCTGGTATCCGCGCCGCTATTGGTGGTCTCGCGTCCGCTCGTAACGTTTCTTTGGGCGCTGCCATTGGAATGGCGTCGCACACTCGGTCGCTGGTTCAAAAGAACCGCTGTTCGTCGGTCGTGGCTGTGGCTGGCCGCGCCCTTCACGGCGTGGTGGGTGCACGCGCTTGCTATCTGGCTTTGGCATGCTCCCCCACTGTTCCAAGCCACGCTCAAAAACGACTTTGTCCATGCCGCGCAACATGCCAGCTTCTTTTTCTCAGCCCTGCTGTTCTGGTGGGCGCTGTTCTATGCGCATGGGCGTCGTACCTATGGCAGTGGCGTGCTGTATATCTTTACGACGGCTATCCACACCGGCATCCTCGGCGCGCTGCTCACCTTCTCTCCGCGCCTGTGGTACTCGGCTTACAGCACAACGACCCAAGCCTGGGGTCTATCGCCTCTACAGGACCAACAGATCGGGGGCCTCATTATGTGGGTTCCCGCCAGTCTGGTCTATCTTGCCGCGGGACTCGCTCTTTTTGGCGCATGGATGAAGGAGAGCGATGCCTTGCTCGAAAGGACGTCCCGTGCGAACTAAGCTTCTGATCGCGGCCGGTCTCTTTTTTACAAGCCTCGCCCTTACGAATTGTGGCAGCCAGACGCAAGCCGACGAGATCGCCATGGCGGCAACAGGAGGGAGCGCCTCTCGCGGCGCCGCTGCTATCTCGCGCTATGGTTGCGGATCGTGCCACATTATCCCTGGGATCTCCGGAGCTGCCGGACTTGCCGGACCACCCCTGTCCGGCATTGGCAATCGCATCTATATTGCCGGCGTTTTGCAGAACACCGCGCCTAACATGATTCGCTGGATCGAGAATCCACCCGCAGTTGACGAACACACGGTCATGCCGAATCTTGGCGTTACCCACCAGGATGCTATCGACATCGCTGGGTATCTTTACACATTGAAGTAAATGACTTTCAGGGAGAACGAATCATAACTCTAGCAGAAGCACGGAACATCATCGCTGCGGCAGAAAAACGGGCGGAGGAAATTGGACAGCCGATGAATATCGCCGTGGTGGATCAGGGCGAAAACTTGGTTGCTCACATTCGGATGGATAATGCCTGGATCGGGAGCGTCGACATGGCCATCAACAAGGCGTGGACGGCGCGAGTGTTCGATATCTCTACGAAAGAATTAGCCGAACTGAGTCAATCCCGCGATCAATTCTTCGGAATTCACGCTTCGAATCACGGCCGGGTCATGATCTTCGCGGGCGGGATTCCGCTCAAGCGCGGTGGACAAGTGGTTGGGGCAATTGGCGTGAGCGGAAGGATGGGCAAACAAGACCAGGCGGTTGCTGAAGCGAGTGCTGCAGCCGCGTGATCGTGACACAAGGACGAGTCCTGTGCGGCGACCGACGTTTTTTTGATATATTCGGAGCTGCAAATCAGGTTGCAACCCGTCCGCGGAAAGGGAAGATCCCACCTGAATAATTTGCTAAGCATCGAGCATTGACTTCTCTTCTGCCCGTCATAGCGGACACCGGGCCATAGAAGGAGGAGTATATGTCTCGTCAATTACCGGAGAAACCGAATCTCCAATATCTCAAGAAACAAGCCAAAGAACTACTGCGAAGCATGCGGCAGGGCAAACTGGCTGATGCCCAAAATGCCCTCGCCAATGAGTATGGCTTCACGACTTGGGCGAACCTGAAATCACACGTTCAGAGTTTCGGACTCAGTCCCGTAGAGGCTTTGAAACTCGCGATATGCGATAGCGACACAGTCCGCGTCCGCGAACTCCTTAGAGAACACCCGGAACTGCAAGCTGCGATTGACGACTCGCTGCCCAATTATGGCTTCGGCCGACATGCGTTGTTTGCGGCGGTACAACGGAGTGATCGGGCCACGATTGATGTGTTGCTGCGGGCAGGCGCCGACATCCGGAAGCGAACTGAGTGGTGGGCGGGCGGATTCGGCGTATTGGACGATTGCGATCCGGGCTTAGTGGAGTTTCTGGTCGAGCGCGGCGCCGTGCTGGATGCGCACTCCGCTGCCCGGCTGGGAATAATGCCGAAGCTGAGAGAACTGATAACTGCGAATCCGGAAATGGTGCACGCAAAAGGCGGAGACGGACAGACCCCGCTGCACTTTGCCTCCACTGTGGAAGTCGCCGCGTTTCTCCTGGAGAAAGGCGGCGAAATCGACGCCCGCGATGTGGATCACGAATCGACGCCGGCGCAATACATGCTGCGCGTGGACCAGAAACGCCACTATCCGAAGGACCGACAAGATGTGGCTCGCTACTTGGTGTCTCGCGGCTGCAAAACGGATATCTTAATGGCCGCCGCGCTCGGAGATGCGGATCTGGTGCTCCGGAAACTGGACGATGATCCGGCTTCTATACGGATGAGCGTCTCCGAACAATGGTTTCCTAAACAGGATCCGCGCGCCGGCGGCACCATTTACATTTGGACGCTCGGGGCACATCGCACCGCACACACCGTAGCGCGCGATTTCGGTCACGAGGATGTTTTTCATTTGCTCATGGAGCGAACCCCGGACGACCTCAAGCTGGCGCTGGCATGCGAACTGGGCGACGAAACAACGTTCAACGAATTTCTCTCAAAGTATCCGGGCGTGGCCAGCACCCTGTCTGAGACGGACAAGAAAAAATTGCCTAACGCTGCTCAGAATAACAATACAAAGGCGGTTCGGCTCATGTTGGAGGCAGGCTGGCCGGTAGATACTCCGGGTGAGGCAGGAGCGACTGCTCTGCATTGGGCTGGGTTCAACGGCAACGCCGAAATGGCGCGCGAAATACTGCGATCCAACGCGGCACTGGAATTGAAATCAAGGGAATATGCCGGTACCGCGCTTTCGTGGGCTATCTACGGCTCCGGGAACGGCTGGCGTCGGGACACAGGGGATTTTGTTGGCACGGTGCGAGCACTCTTGGAAGCCGGGGCAACGCTGCCCCCACATGCGGAAGAACTGGAGCCTAGTGATGCCGTA
>DATAYL010000353.1:0-11090 GCA_036272575.1 Bryobacteraceae bacterium
GGTGTTTGATCGTCAGGCGATTTTTATAATCGGCAATCGCCGGATGCGTTTTCCAGTGGCCGCGAAAATTGCATTCGCCACGGCAGGAGCGAGCGGCGGAACACCACTTTCCCCTACGCCTCCGCGGGGATCGCCATCGCCCGGCAGGAGATGCACCTGGATGTCGGGCGCATCATTGATCCGCAACACTGGATAGTTATGAAAATTGTCTTGTTGAATGGCTCCCTCGTTCACGCTGATTTCGCCGCTGAGAACTGGAGTTAAAGCAAAATCGATGGCGCCTTCAATCTGTGCGCGCACGCTATCTGGGTTCACTGCCAAACCGCAATCAACAGCGCTCACGACCCGATCGACGTGCGGCTTGCCGCTCTCGCTGACTGAGACTTCGGCAACGTGCGCTACATAAGTCTCTCCGAAAATGCAGCAGGCGATTCCTCGGCCGTGATTTGCAGGCAAAGCCTTGCCCCACTCTGATTTTCCCGCCGCTAGTTGAAGGACCGCCTCCAGCTTCCGCGTCTGCTTGGTTTGGTCCGCTCGCAAATGCTTTACTCGAAATTCGTACGGATCGTGTCCGGCGGCGTGCGCCAGCTCGTCGACAAAACATTCAATCGCGAACACTTGAAACGGCGATGAAACAGAACGCCACCACGCCCGCGGCACAACCGAGACAGCAGGCGCATAGTCCAAACGATAATCACGCGTCTCGTAGGGAATTGAATTCACGCCCTCCGCGCCATGTTTGGGATCTCGTAACGATTCCGGTGAATCGAAAACGGCGCGGATAGGAGTAGATACGATGCGATGCGACCATGCGGTAATATTGCCGTCGCGATCCAGGCCGCCAGCCAAACGCTGGTAAGAATATTGCAAGTAGAAATCGTGCTGCATGTCGTCTTCGCGCGTTCGCATGACCTGAACAGGAGCTTTCATTTCTTTGGCGACCTGGTAAGCCTCGGCCAGGTAGTCCCATTGGTAACGGCGGCCGAACGACCCGCCCGAATACATTACGTGAACGGTGACCTTCTCCGGCGGAACTCCGGCTACGCTCGCGATCGTTTTTTGCGCCAAATCGCCGCCCTGCGTCGGCGACCAAACTTCGATACTGTTATCCGGGTGCACGTGCACCGTTGTATTCATCGGCTCCATCGTGGCGTGCGCCTGGAAGGGAATCTCATAATCGACTTCAATCTTTCGAGCGGCGCTCCTAAGGGCGTCGAGAACATCGCCGCGTTCAGCCGTAATCACGCCAGATGGAGCATCGGCCTTCTGCCGGAATTGCTCTCGCAAGCTAGCCGTGCTCTCCTGGGCTCCGGGACCTTTGTCCCATGTCAGGTTCAGTGCCTTTCGGCCTTGAATGGCGGCCCAGGTTGAAGTGGCCACCACTGCAACTCCGCCGGCCACGTTCAAATTGCGTTCAATTGCCGGCACAAAACCGATGGGGGGAACGGCAAAAACCGCTTTCACTCCGGGACTCACCCTGGCGTCAGAGTCATCAGCGTTCAGCAGCTTGCCGCCAAAATAAGGACAACGCGCGATCACTGCAAATAGCATTCCGGGGAGTCGCACATCGATGCCGAACACGGCGCTCCCATCTACTTTGCCCGGGGTGTCCACTCGTCCCATCGGTTTGCCAATGAAACGAAAATTCTTCGGGTCTTTCAGCGGAACCTGGTCAAGCTTGGGAGCCGGAATCCGGGACGCGATCTCAACTAACTCGCCGTAACGAAGCCGGCGGCCCGAAGGAATGTGAAGAATGGTTGTGTTGTCGGCGCGGCATTCGGTCTTTAGAGCGCTCCACGTTTGGGCTGCGGCAGTGAGAAGCATATCCCGCGCCTGCGCGCCCGCCTGGCGCAACGGGAGCCACGTAGAGGACGTGCCGCCGCTTCCACCGGTCGTCAAATGTTTGTATACGGCCGGAATCGCGGCTGCTTGTTTTACGCGAATTGCCGACCAGTCGGCTTCGAGTTCGTCGGCCAGCATCATGGCATTGGCCGTCTGCGTCCCCTGGCCCATTTCGGGGGTCTCGGTGAACAAAGTGATTTGATTATCCGGCGTGATGCTGATCCAGGCATTCAACTCGCCGGTGTTGAATTCACCCTGCTCGCGCCGTGGCAAGCAGAATCCCAGTACGAGCGCGGCGCCCGTTTTGAGTGCCTCGCGGCGAGTCACCGTGGCGCTCATACCTTCTCTCCGGCAGCCCGTTCTATCGCCCGCCTAATACGCTGATACGTCGCGCAGCGGCAAATGTTGCCCATCATCGCCTGATCAATTTCGCCTCTGGTGGGGTGCGGCTTCCTGGCAAGAAGCGCAGCTGCTTGCATCAATTGTCCGGATTGGCAGTAGCCGCATTGTGGAACCTGCTCGGCAATCCAGGCGCGCTGCACCGGATGGCTACGATCTGCGGACAGTCCTTCAATAGTTGTGATCTTCTTTGTGCCTACGGTGTTCACTGCCGTTTGACAGGAACGAACCGCTTCACCATCCAGATGCACCGTACACGCGCCGCAGAGTCCCATTCCGCAGCCATACTTTGTCCCCGTGAGGCCAAGTGTGTCGCGCAAAACCCATAACAGCGGCGTATCAGGTGCCACCGCGGCCTCATACCGGTTTTCATTCACCGTCAGCAAAAATGAGTTCATAAGACCTAAAAACAACCAACCATCGATTGCGCGAGCCTGGCTGAATCAGCTTGCCCGCTTTCGCGATGACTTCGGCACGCTTTCCTGTTTTCGGGGCGAACCTGTCGTTCTTCGCAGAGTTCGGTACGGAGACAAATACAGCTTCCACGATTGCGTCCCAGAAAGAATGAGCCACCAACCACGAGAATGCTCATCTACCAACAGAATGCAGGAATTCTTGCGATCTTCGCCACGGAATTGGGACGAATCGTAGCCCGCGCGTGATCGATCGTAAGTGAGCGGTTCCGTTTGGCAATCGTCAGCAATCCGGTTTAGATTTGGAGTGTGACTGCCTGGCGGGCATTTTCCAAAAATCGGCGCGCGCTCGTGGTGGGCGCTTGTGCGCTCGCCGTCGTTGCGGCCGCAAGTCAGTGGTTTATTTACGACGTTGTCCACCAGCGCGCGGAG
This sequence comes from Bryobacteraceae bacterium, assembly GCA_036272575.1. Lineage (GTDB taxonomy): Bacteria > Acidobacteriota > Terriglobia > Bryobacterales > Bryobacteraceae > Bog-105. The sequence continues at coordinate 3,087 of DATAYL010000353.1, forward strand.
CGCTTTAGTTATTATCTGCTCACTTGCGCCTATCTCTGCGGAATTCTCGCACCGCTCGTCTTATGGTTGGGCCGCCGGCGGCCTATCGATTCCGACACCTGGAAACGCTCACTTTTCATCCATATTGCTGCCAGTCTATTGCTGACCGGAATCGGCGTTTTCGTCGAAGCGACCATCGGCTGGCTCCCGTATTCCGGTCGTTGGCCTTTTTCGGCTGCGCTTCGCCACTACTTCACGCAGCACACGCAGATCAGCCTGGTAACGTACTGGGCGCTGCTCGGCGCATTTCACATCTATCGGATGTATGATCGGGCGCGCATGCGAGAGTTGCATGCCGCGGAACTGGAAGGGCAGCTTGCCGAGGCCCAATTGACGGCCCTTCGCACTCAGCTTCAACCCCATTTCCTGTTCAACACGCTGCAAGCGGCCACAATGTTGATCTATGACGATCCCGAAGGCGCGGAAGAAATTCTGCTCTCGCTCAGCGAGTTGTTGCGGATTTCTCTTCAGGCTTTGCAGCAACAGGAAGTTCCGCTGCGTGGCGAGATCGAGTTCTTGAAGCACTATGCGGCGATTCAGCAGCGCCGTTTTGGCGACCGGCTCCGATTCGAATTTCTGATCGACAAAGATTCGGAATTCTGCGCCGTGCCGAGCTTGTTGCTTCAACCGCTCGTCGAAAATGCAGTTCGTCACGGAATCGGCGTTCGCAAGCAACCCGATGTAGTATCGGTTCGCGCCTCTGTGACTCGGGATCGGGTGAATATTGAAATCAAAAACCGGTCGAGCATTCTGGATGGGCCGCTCGAGGGGCTCATGTCGCGCGGTGTCGGACTGTCCAACACCATCGCTCGCCTTCAGCGGCTATACGGCTTGGAGCAGTCATTCGTAATCCGCAATCTTTCGCCGCAAGGAGTGGCAGTTTCGCTGGCCGTTCCCTTACGAGCATTGCCGCAAAAGGTCGACGAGCTGGAAAGTCAGGCGGTCTGATGAGCATTCGGGCGCTGATCATCGATGATGAGCCTTTGGCAAGGCAAAGTCTGCGCCGCTTTCTCAGGAATCATCCGGATATTTGTGTATTGGATGAATGCGGTGATGGTCAATCGGCAGTGGCCGCGATCCTGTCCCACAAACCGGATCTTGTTTTTCTTGATGTGCAGATGCCCGAGTTCGACGGCTTCGCCGTAGTCAATCGCGTTGGCGTGGAGCGGATGCCCGCCACCATTTTCGTGACAGCTCACGATCAATATGCTCTCGGCGCCTTCGATGCTAATGCGCTGGATTACCTATTGAAGCCCTTTGGTAAGTCTCGCTTCGACCGGGCGCTGGATCGCGCGCGGGGACGGCTGGTTGGACATCCGGATCGAGAGATGATGCGGCACCTCCTTCAAACGATCGCGAAGACGGCGGGGAAAACGCGCCTCGATCGTTTACCAGTCACCGAGAACGGCCGAATTGTTTTCGTGAAAACACGCGAGATCCAATGGATAGAATCCGCCGGCAACTACGTGCGACTGCATGTTGCCTCGCGCCACCACGAAATTCGGGAAACGCTCACAAATCTGGAATGCAAACTGAATCCGGATGAATTTGTACGGATTCACCGCTCCACCATTGTTAACCTGCATTACATCAAGGAAGTGCATCCCTGGTTTCACGGCTATCACCTGGTTCTACTTGAAAACGGCCGAGAGCTTCGGATGAGCCGCTATCAACAAGAAATAGCCGAACGGCTGGGCATCCGTGGGCACTTGACCTGAGTCGTCTCGGGGGGTTCAGCGTTCAAAAGGGACGATGCGGCAACTCGGACCGAGTTGGACAGGCGGATCCGCGATTCCACTTAGTACATCAGGTTCGGCCATTGCTCATCAGCTGGTACTTGAACATTGCGGCATATGGCTCTGTTTCCGGGGCATTTAACTGCTCAATCGTATAGCGCATTTTGCGCTGCCAGTTCGGGTATTCGGCGGTGCTCCCCGGCAGATTTTGCTGAGCTGGCTCTTTAGTGAAATCCTCCTGGTTCAGGAGCAGCACAAGCGAAGGCACCCTGGCGAGGAAGGCAACAATTGCGTTGTGGAGGTCGCCATCGAGATCGTTTAGCTGTCCCGCATCTCGGGTATAGGAAGGCGGAAGTAATCCCTCGCTATGCAGAATGTCAAGCATTCGCTGTTTCTCGCGACGACGATCCGCTAGTTGATTTTGATAACTGGCCTCGTCCGCGAGGCCGGCTGCCCGGCGGTCTTCGATATCCGCGGCGCGCCAGAAACCGGCAAGGGTCGGAAGATCATGAGTGCTCGAAGAAACAAGCGCTTGGCGCGGATATGCAAAGCTGTGCTTGAACTCTCCTGTTTGATAATTCCGCTCGAACGGGAACAGGCGATAGCTGAGAATGCCAAAACGTTGGAAGAGCTCGCGCATTTCGTCTGTCACGGTGCCTAGATCCTCCCCAACGATGATGTTCTGGCTGCGGACACTCTCGAGCGCCAACACGTGCATAAGATCCGCAGCGTAGTCGCGTACATAGGCGCCGGCGGAAGGCGGCATGCCGGGCGGAACCCAGAACAGCCGAAAGAGCCGCATGACGTGGTCGATGCGCAGCGCTCCACCGTGCCGCACGATCTTACGGATGCTTTCGCGGAACAGCTGGTAGCCCTCGGCACGATGGACTTCTTTATTGGGCGGCGGAAACCCCCAATCCTGGCCTTGTGGAGAGAAGTCATCGGGCGGAGCGCCTACGCGCGCGCCCGTCACGTAGTGATCGCGCGCGATCCATAAATCCGATCCAAAACTATCGGTGGCCACGGCGAGATCGTGGTAGAGCCCGACCGGCATACCGAGGGTTTTGGCATGTTGCTGGGCAGCGGCGAGCTGCTCCTCCAGTACAAACTGCACATACTTGTAGAACTCGACTGAACGGACATGCTGCTTTGCGAACTCGAGCGAGCCGGTCGAATCGGGCGATTGAAATTGCTCCGGCCAATCGCGCCAGCTCCAAGCATTGCGATCCTTCTTATGCAGCGCCTCATCGAGCGCGCAATATAAGGCAAATTTGGACAGCAGATCCCCTTCCCGCTCGCAGTATTCCGCGAAGGCGCGGTTTCGCTCGGGATGGTTTGCTCGCTCAGAACGAAAAGTTCGGTGCAGCAGCTTTAGGAAGCGCCGTTTCAGCAGAGCGACCTCGCTGTATTGGACCAGCTCGGAGTCCCGCAGCAACTGTAATTTTTTTTTCACCGGTTCAGAGTTGAATAATTTGCGCGCGCAGGATGAATACGCGAACTCGGGTACCGCCTCCACGTCAATGTAAAGCAGATTTTTGTAGTACATCGAGAGGGGCAGATACGGACTCGCATTATAGGGCGTCCTGTTGTGCAGAGCATGGAGGGGGTTCAGCCCAATCATGCTGAAGCCGATCTCGCGGCGTGCCCAGTCGATTAAGCGACGCAGGTCGGTGAAATCTCCAACGCCCCAGTTTCGTTGCGAGCGCAAGCCATAAAGGGCCACGTTGAAGCCTGCGGTTCGTCCGGTTTCGTTGTTTAAGAAATCAGGGAGGTAGGCGCGATGGGGACACACGATCAGCTGGCATTTTGCGGGTTGCCGCCCCTGCGCCATTAAAGTGAGCGTGTGATAGCCAAGCGGCAGCTCGGCGGGCAAATTGAAGCGGAGGGAATGCCAGCGCCGCTCATCGAGCACCAAGTCGGCCACACGCTCCATTTCCTGCAGGTCAACGCGCCCGCTGAGCTCGCCTCCGTTTTCGAGATGGATTGTGTAGACGAGTGTTCCTGTCGCTCCGTTCGGGATGAAAAGGGTCATCCATTTCTCGCGCTCGCCCACTACCGCGGTTCCGGCCAAGCCAGCCTCCGCGTCGCGGGAGAAACGCCGGCGCCGGCCATCCTCAAGCGCATCGAGGCTGCCGGTATTCCAACCGATCGCCGCTAGAATGGCCTGGAGCGCCTCGCGAGTTACGTGGTGCTGATGCCCGAAGATGTCCCAGTAATTGGTATCTACGGCAGACTCCGCGGCAGCACGCCATAGCGAGTCGTCGTAATTCACAGCAGATTGAAAACGAATCTCGTGCACGAGTTGATTCTCTCCGATTCACAAACCAAAACTTCATGCCTGGTTGAATAACTTTCCTTTTTGTCGAAATCCACAATGGGATAATTAGGGAGTGGGCGATTCAGAAAAGTTCGACATTAGCCAACCGGCTGAGCTCTTTGCGCGTATCGACCAGGAAGATGACGTGCTTATTAAAGAGAGCGTCATTACTACAACGCTCGACAATGCGTTGAACTGGGCCCGGAAGAATTCTATTTGGCCCATGAGTTTTGGGCTTGCGTGTTGCGCGATCGAAATGATGTCCATGATGGCTTCCCGCTACGATATTTCACGGTTTGGCGCGGAAGTGATGCGAGGCTCACCGCGGCAATCCGACTTGATGTTCATTGCCGGGCGCGTGTCAAACAAGATGGCGCCGGTGATTCGACGGCTGTACCAGCAGATGCCGGAACCGAAATGGGTCATCTCCATGGGAGCGTGCGCCACTTCTACTGGCGTCTTCAGCAACTATGCCCTAGTGCCTGTGAATCAGGTGATTCCGGTTGATGTTTTCGTGCCGGGCTGTCCGCCTCGCCCGGAGCAGTTAATCTACGCCGTGATGCTGCTGCAAGAAAAAATTCAAGCCGAGCGCGGCACAGTCAGGCGTACGCTGAACCTCAGCTAACACTAACGTTTGAGTGGATCTTCCATCCATGGAGGGGTTGCTTCGATCAAGCAACCCAACGCGGGATCTAATCTCTCCATTGCTTGCTTCATCTCCCAGGCAATATGGCGGTACGCAAAATGTCCTTTCACTCCGCTGCGCAGCCGCGAGATGTAATCGAGTTCCGCAAAATCCATCTTGAACAAAAAGCGAGAGCGTGCGGCGAAGGGAAGAACATATTGTGCGGCGGGTTGCGGCAGTTTTTCAAAGGTTTCGTCAACGTGGTCTAACGCTTGCTGGAAGAGGTCGCGCAGCCCGCACGTTTCGATCATTTGGGGAACGTCATAGCCGAGGTGATTCGAATAGTTCTGGCGGAATTGGTGGCAGCGCCGGTGTCGGTGGAGGTCGCGATAGGCGCCTAAATCCATTACGAAGTCCAACACATAAGGCGCGCCGCGAAAATGCCGGGGCAGTTCATCCCGCTTGGTCCGCGAGCCGAGCGCCACGTCGAGCAACTCCTGCCGGCGCGCCGGCGACCAGCCGCTAGCCAGCTCATAGAGTTCACGGTAGGGGCGGTCGCAGACCGGGTAGAGCAGCGTGGCGCAAATATCGGCCAGGGTATCGTGGGGCTGGAGCAGATCGACCGGCGGCACACGGCTTGGCTCGGTCTTCGGCAAATGATGCGCCGCCCATTCGGTCACATCCGCGCGCAGCCGCCGCGTGGAGTCGTCGGGTTCCGCGTGGCGCGCCAAGGTCGGAGCAACCGCTTCGGCGACGGCGTTGGAGTCGCGATTGCCGTAAGCGGCTGAAGCGCAAGCGTGGCCCAGTTCTTCGCCAATTTCACGCAGTTCCTGGTACTCGGATGCCTTGAAGCGACGCATCTGCTTCTCGAGCGTGCGAATGCTAGTGACCTGGCCCACGCCGGTCGGAATTCCGAAGGGCAGCAGGTAACGCGCCACGTCGAAAGCACGTGCCGCCAGATTGCGCCGGTAGGTATCCGGCTTCATCTCTTCTGGCCTCGGCAAGTGTTCTTCGAGATAGCGGAAAACACTTTGTTGCACCTGGCGATAGGCCGCTAATAGGTGATCGGTTGCAGCGGCGTAAGAGGATTGTTCGCCGGGCGTTAACTCCGGGGGCACAATCACGCCCGCCTGCGAGAAGTCCTGATAACGCGAACTGCGGGCCTGCCCGTCCCAGAGTTGCTCATCCTGAATCTCAGTGGCAGCAAGCTCTGAAATTCCTTCGAAACAGATTGTGACGTGCCCCAGGTCGGCGATCGACGCGTGGCCATACTGAAAATAAAAGCTTTCGAGAAATTTGCTCGAGTCGTGCGTGCGAACCCATTCGATCGAATCGAGTATCGAATCCGGGGAGCGGCTGTAGCGGGCCAGGGCGTAAGCAATTTTCTCGGGCGGCATCGGCGCAACGGCCAGGACGCGTTTCGAGGCAGGCGATGCGGCTTGAGACGGCTTCATGGGATCATCATGGATTCTCTCATGCGAATCCGAATCAAGAAACTTCATCCCGACGCTCACTTGCCCGCCTACGCACATGGACCCTTGGAAGATGCCGGTCTGGATATTCGCTGCGTCGAAGGCGCGGTTCTTCAGCCTCATGTTCCGCAATGCCTGGCTACTGGGCTGGCGCTCGAAATTCCGACCGGATACGAGGTGCAAATACGCCCGCGCAGTGGATTGGCGCTCAAGCATGCCATCACGCTGCCCAATTCACCCGCCACTATTGATCCGGGCTATCGCGGCGAATTGAAAGTCATTCTGTTGAACCTGGGAACGGCTCCGTATGAAGTGCATGCCGGCGATCGGATCGCGCAAATGATCGTTGCGAGATATGAAGCCGTGGAGTGGGAAGAGAGCGAACTGGCAGCATCGGTCCGCGGGGTTGGCGGGTTTGGGTCATCGGGCCGCTGAGGACGGTCAGTTCTGTTTTACTTCGGCTGTCAGACGGCTGGCTAGCGGTTGTGTTTGCCCGGCATATTTATTGCCTACTTTCTTGTAGTAAGGAATCGAGACCGGCGAAGATAGCTGCTCGAAGGTAAAGGAACAGATGCGCATGCCCGGATAAAGAGCGACCGGCATAATGCCGAGATTGCTCAACTCCAGGGTGGCCTTGCCGCGCCATCCGGGATCGAACAGGCCGGCGGTGCCGTGCACGATGATCCCGATGCGACCTAGGCTCGAGCGACCTTCCAAGCGGCCGAGAACGTCGTCATCGAGTTCCAGCGTCTCTTCCGTGATGGCGAGTGCGAACTCGCGCGGTTGCAGTATGAAAGGTTCGCCGGATTTCACGTGAATGGTTCGCATGATGTCCTGGATGGCGCTTTTCTCGCGAACGTCAATGAAAGCGTGGCGGCTATGCTCGAAAACGCTAAACTCCGCGCCGAGGCGAAAATCAACCGAGCAACTGCCGAATTGTTCGGGCGGAAGTTCGGGTGAAACACGGATTTTGCCCGATTCCAGATAACGGCGGATGTCTAAGTCGGAGAGAACCATAGCTGCAGATGAACAGCCATGCTAGCATGCGCGGGAATGATATAGTGATGAGCAGTGGCAGGAAGAGCAGCGCTGATGTTTGCTGCGTCCCTGACGCATCTCAGGGATGGGCGGCTAGCTCAGTTGGGAGAGCACCACGTTCGCAACGTGGGGGTCGTGGGTTCGAACCCCATGCCGTCCACCAAAATATCTCTTTACAATCAACAGTTACAGACGATTTTTTTGAACCTGACAAAAATCTGACATCCCACACGTCTTGCGCCAGGCTCGAAATGCGTTCCTGCCGCTGAATTGTCCATTGCGCGTAGTGCCGTCGGATGATATCTGGTGTGCTACCGAGGACCCATGCGACGTCCTCAGTTGTCCAGCCTTTTTCCAACAGCGCAGTTGCCAAGGTGTGCTGGAAGCGATGCGCATGGGTGCCAGCGACTTTGGAAATCTTGAAGACACGGGCGAGTGTGCGAGTCACGCCGCGGATGAATGCCCGAGTTGTGCCGTTGCCACTCCAGAAGAAGTACTTCGACTTCCCCACCGTGCCCTTTCGGTGTAGGGAGGCTGTCTAACGCTTCCCGGAGAAATGCGGGTATCGGCAAGAAGACCGGCTTGCCGTTTTTCATCCTGTATAGGTATATGCGATCTTCGCGGACGCGATCGCGTGCAAGCGTAGCAACCTCGCTGATCCGCAGGCCGGTGTATCGAAGGAGGAGGATGATGGCCCGAGCCCTATCACGTTCGTACGATGCTTGGCCAAGCTTATGGCAGGCCAAGAGGATCTGAATGACTTCTTCCTGTGTATAC
>DATAYL010000354.1:0-2769 GCA_036272575.1 Bryobacteraceae bacterium
CAGCACATTAGGGCTGATTCGCGTAAGTGATTCACTTAGCGCCTTGGCGAGTAGAGGATCGTTGTATCCGAAGTGCAGGTCAGAGATATGGGCGATGAGGCGCATCAGTCTTCACGTTCAGGTAGAGACGGGTAAGAAGCCGGAACAACAACCCGGAGTGCGCCGGGCAAGCATTCGTAGTGCAGAGGGGTATGCATGCGCACCATCTCCCCGTCAATGCCAACACCAATGCGCCGCCGCTGCGAGTCGATGGTCACATGCGACGCGCGGAAGACTTCGAAAACATCTTCGCGCGGGGCACGGCCGGTGATTAGACCAAAGATCATGCGCAGCAACCGCCACCGGCTACAGGGCCGCAAGACATAGACCCACAAAGCGCCCGCATCCAGTCGTATTCGCTTGCCAAGAGCGAGTCCTTCCATACGGTGTTCATTGTTGCCCACGAGAACAAACGGGGTTCGGAACGTGCGCCGTCGTTCTTCGAGATCAAACGAGACCGTGAGGTGAGGCAAGCGCCAAAAAATCTTCAAAACCGCTGCGACCGCGGCAACAAAACGGCCTACGCGCGTGCTGCCGAAGCCATGCCGTTCCCAAGCTTCGCGGGCAACGCGATAGTTGGGAAATAGGCCCAGGACCGAGTTGTTGATAAAGACGCGGCCGTTGACGGCAGCAGCGTCCACGTGGACGATGCGGCCGTCTACGAGCACTTGAGCGGCTTCTTCGGGCTCAAGCGATATTTCGAGATCGCGAGCGAAGTGGTTCAGCGTTCCTGCAGGGATGACGCCGAGAGCCGTGGGTTCATGGAGCAGGGCAGAAGCCGCTGCGTTGATGGTGCCGTCGCCACCGGCAGCAATTAGCACATGCGCGCCGCTTGCCACGACCGCGTTGCTCTCCTTTTGGATATCCATGCCGCGCTCAACTTGGTTTGACGTCGATGCGAGCACGATCGCCTGAAAGGATGGACTCTATTTTGTGCCGAATCTCATCGGAATCGCTCCAGCCGGAAGAACGGTTCCAAAGCAGCACACGTGATTGTTGCTGTACCGTGTTCATGGTATCTGCAAATGAGACGGCGGGGCAGCGCAGAAGTGACACGCGGAGAAGGACGAAATTGCGATTAAGGCGGGCTTGCGCACAGCCGTCAGATTCGATCCGCCTTGATGGCCACGACTAGCTCTACCCTTGGCGACAAGGGGAGGATCTTTCGCGACCAGAGGTGCTCCTGAAGCTTCCGAAGATTGCCGGACTTGAACGCTCTTGAAAGCCTCAGTCTGTTCGAGAGCGGCGCTGCCGCGGTCACCTAGGTCGATCAGCGCATCTAAGATGCGCAGAAGACCTTGCCCTGATCGGCGCGGAGTCGAAAATTCGCATCTGCCAGCGTCTGCAACGTCGCCGCTGTCCGCGCCGCGAGGCTTGTTCCCAGCCAATTGCCCTTGGTGCTCTCGATTCGGCCAAGAACTGCACTTGCCTGAGTGATGAAATCATCGATACGATAAGCCGTTCCGACATGTTCACACAGCAGCAGGAATGACGTGTGGTCCGCAAAAATGTGATGACTCAGTGAACTTAGTCAGATAGCTGTGAGACGATGGCGAGTGTTACGCGTCGTTTGGCAACTCTCGAAGTTAGCTATTGGCTTTCAGATTGTGCTTTCTGACACACTGAGCTTGTGCGGCGCTCTTTTGCGCAGCCGTACAGGGTTGGCCGCGGAGAACCTGTTCCTGCGTAAGCAGTTGGCCTTATTCCTGGAACGTGAGAAGAGAGCTGCATCCACAACCGCTGCGGATCGCTTCGTCTTCTCAAAGATTGCTCACTTCTTCGACTGGCGCAGCGCTTTGATAATCGTCAAGCCAGCCACTCTGGTCGGCTGGCATCGGGCCGCTTTCCGCCAATTCTGGCGTTGGAAGTCGAGACCGGTCGGGAGGCCACCTGTATCGGCCGATTTGAGACGCTTGATTTGCCGGATGGCTGCTGAGAACCCGACCTGGGGTGAGGAGCGAATCGCAGATGAGCTCCTACTAAAGCTCCAAATTCGGGTGTCACCGCGCACTGTCGGCAAGTACATTAACCGCCTGCCCCACCCTCGTGGATCACAGGACCAACGCTGGTCAACCTTTCTGCGAAATCATGCCCATGGGCTTGTAGCTTGCGACTTCTTCGTCGCCGTTACGGCAGGGTTCCGGATCCTTTATGTGTTTGTTGCCCTGGAGGTTGGGTCCAGACGTCTGGTTCATTTCAATGTGACTGAACATCCCACGTCTGACTGGACGCTGTAGCAGCGCCGGGAAGCGCTTCCTGGCGATGAGGATTACAAGTTTCTGTTGCATGATCGGCACACGAGTTTCTCCGCCAGTCTGGACGAAGCGGTGGAGAGCTGGGGCATCCATGTGTTGCGATCGCCTGTTCGCATGCCGACTGCCAACGCTCATAGTGAACGCTTGATTGGAACGATACGTCGTGAATGTCTAGACTATGTCATCCCACTCGATGCCTCTCATTTGCGACGAACCCTTCGTGAGTGGATCGGTCATTACTGTCAGGGTTCATACTACCCCACCTTTCTATGTGCTTCAAAAATCGAGAATGGATTGCTGGTCGACAGGTATTGCGGGTTGCTCACCCGAATCTGCTGTACTAACTGGATCGCCGCGTCAGATTCCAGGATCTGTTGCGGAATACCCAGGGACCATCTGGCAAAGGATGCTCGGCCGCGATTTGGCCTCGTTCCACTGCAAGCCGGACCGTTCGAGGACTCAGTCCGAGAAAAGC
>DATAYL010000355.1:0-16583 GCA_036272575.1 Bryobacteraceae bacterium
GTTTGCTTCGGTATAGGTCCCGCGTGGATGGCCACGCGAGTAGATCCGATGGAAGCTCTACGGGGCGCCAACCGCTCCACCGCCCGAAGCGGTTCGCGGGCGCGCAAGATACTGGTGGTATTCCAAGCGGCGCTTTCACTGGTTTTGCTAACCGCCTCAGGACTGCTCACCGCCGCGCTGCACAGATTGGAGAATCAAAATTTCGGATTCGATCAGGATCGGCGCGTTGTGGTGAATTTCGATCCACGGCTCGCCGGCTATCGGCCAGCACAACTCACGCCACTTTACCGGCGCATTCATGGTTCGCTAGCGAGCATCCCTGGCGTATCGGCCGTGGCTCTCTGCATATATTCGCCCCAAGGTGGCAACAATTGGGGCGAGAGCGTCTACATAAATGGGCATCCGGCTCCCAGACCGAACGAGGACATCTTCGCTTCTTTTGATCGAGTCACCGCGGGCTACTTTGACGTCATCGGAAATCCAATCGTAAAGGGGCGCGGCGTTTCCAGCCAGGACACACAGACTTCGCGTCACGTAGCGGTCATCAATGAGGCGTTTGCGCGGAGGTTCTTCGACCATGAAGACCCCATCGGCAAACATTTCGGACGCACCGAGATGCAGTCGTCCCGCCAATACGAAATCGTCGGCGTCGCCAAGGACGCCCGCTATCTGACGTTCGGCCTCGATAAGCCGGTTGGCCCGTTCTTTTTCCTGCCTGAGGCCCAGCATGACGTCTTCTCCAGGGCCGAATGGACGGAAGGAGATGCCAGCTCGCATTTCCTGCGCGATATTGTCATCGTGACCGCGCCAGGCGCGCGATTGGCCTCTGCGCAGATTCGCCAAACTATGGCTTCAGTGGATCCAAATCTCCCTATCCTTTCGATTCGCACTTTGAAACAACAAGTGGCCCTCCAATTCAGCCAGCAACGCCTCATCGCACGACTCACTTCGTTCTTCGGACTTCTCTCGCTCGTCTTGTCTTCGATCGGCCTATACGGCGTGACCGCTTACAATGCCGGACGCCGCACCAACGAGATCGGAGTGCGTATGGCGCTGGGCGCCGATCGCGGTCGCGTCCTTGCACTCGTGCTACGCGGCGCATTCGCGCTGATTGTTTTGGGGCTGTTTATGGGACTGCCCTTGACGTTCGCCGCGGCGAAATTCCTGGGCAGCCAGCTCTACGGAATGGACCCCTACGATCCTGTTGTGACTTCAGTAGCTCTAGCGGCGCTCGGGCTGTCCGCGCTGGTCGCATCGGTGATTCCGGCGCTCCGTGCGAGCCGCATCTCGCCGCTGGAAGCATTGCGCGCGGACTAAAGCGCCGGATCGAAGCAGGACAGTCGGCATACTTCTGCATAGGAGCGATCATGCTGACAATTCGAAGCGCTTTGAATGAAGATCGAGATGCGATCTGGTCCATTCTTGAGCCGGTCATCCGGGCTGGCGAGACTTACGCCGTGGCGCAGGAGATGAGTTGCGATGATGTGCTCGCCTGGTGGTTTACGGCGGACCACCAGGTCTTTCTTGCCGAAGAGGATCGCCGGGTGATCGGCACATATTTCCTCCGCGCTAACCAGAAAGGAAGGGGCGCTCACGTCGCAAACTGTGGGTACGTTACCGCCTCCTTTGCTTCCGGCAAGGGCGTAGCGAACGCCATGTGCGTTCATTCGCTCGATCAAGCGCGGCGCTCCGGTTTTAAGGCGATGCAGTTTAACTTCGTGGTGTCTACGAACGAGCGCGCTGTGAGAGTCTGGCAAAGGAATGGTTTTGAGATCGTCGGCCGACTCCCTGCCGCTTTCGATCATCCATCTGCTGGTTTGGTGGATGCGTACGTCATGCATCGTTTTCTCTAATTCGCCCTGCTTCGTATTCTGTTAGCCTGAGCTTTGCGGATTTCGTGCGTCCTGCTGTTCTGCATGGCTGTATCGAACTACGCCGCTCCCTGCCAGAGTTGTCATGCCAAGCAAGTACTCGGTTATTCGCATTTCAGCATGTCCCGTTCGCTGCGTCCTGCCGCGCTCGAGCCCACTGGATCGTTCCGCACAGCTACCGGCACTCAATTCACCATCTACACGCGCGACGGACGAACCTGGCAGCGGTTGGAGCGGGAGGGCGAGCGGTTCGAGTATCCAGTGCAGTACGTGATCGGCTCGGGCAATCACGCGGCGGGCTATCTGATTCAACTCGGCGATCACCTCTTTCAATCGCCCCTCGCGTAGTACACGCAACGGCAAGCCTACGATTTGGCGCCCGGCTATGAACACGTGGCTGAGCCCGATTTCACACGTCCCGTCACGGTAGAGTGCCTGCTTTGCCACTCGGGCCAACCGCAGCCGGTTGCCAACAGCATCAATCGTTATCGGGCCCCGGTTTTTGCGGCGACTGCCATCTCCTGCGAACGCTGCCACGGTCCATCGACGCAGCACCTGAGGCGTCCCGCGCCAGGCTCGATCGTGAATCCGGCCAAGCTCCCCAATGCCGAGCGTGACAGCGTCTGCGAGCAGTGCCATTTGTCGGGGGTCGTCCGGATTTTAAATCCAGGAAAAACTTTTTCGGACTTCGCGCCGGGTGAATCTCTGGAGCAGGTCTATACGGTCTACCGCCGCGCTCTTCCTCCGGGCATTCCTCCTACCCGGTTCAAAGTGATCAGCCATCCCGAACAGCTGGCGGCCAGTATGTGCGCTCGTAAAAGCAACGGCAAATTGTGGTGCGGCACTTGTCACGATCCGCATGAGAAGCCAACGCGGCCGGTAAGCTACTATCGCGACCGGTGCCTTTCGTGCCACGCCGGTCAGTTTCCGGCGAAACATCCCGCGAGTAATACGAATTGCGTCGGCTGTCATATGCCGCGGCGAAAAGCCTTCGATGGCGGACATACTGTTTTCACCGATCACCGCATCGTGCGTCAACCGGCAACGGAAGTGGACTCGATTGTGCCGGGCGAGGATCTTGTTGCCTGGCGTGAGCCGCTTGGCGGTTTTGCCCAGCGCAATCTCGGACTTGCCTATCTCACTGCGGGGCTCAGCGAAAAATCGCCCGCGCTAATCGTGCGCGGTTATCGTATGCTAACTGAAATCCAGGCACAGTTTCCCGGCGACCCGGCGATCCTTGGCGCTTTCGGCACCGCCTTGCTGCTTGGGAAACAACCGTGCGAGGCGAAAATTGCTTTTGATCAACTCGTCCGCACCAACCCTATGAATCCCGCCAATGAGGAGAATGCCGGCCGCGCGGAAGCCTTGTGCGGCGATGTGCCGGCCGGCGTGCAGCATCTCGAACGCGCCCTCGACCTCGACCCGCTCCTGCTTTCCGCGGCTGGCACTCTGGAAGAGCTGTATCGGCAACAGGGCGATATTGCCAAACAAACCGCCTTGCAGGAACGCATGCGAAAAGCATTTACCGAAGGCAATAGCCAATCTCGCTAGCCTCACTCATGCCGCAGCGCGATCATCGGGTCGATTTGCGAAGCGCGTCGCGCAGGCACATAGCCCGCCAGAAGTGCGGCGCCCACCAGCATTAGCATCGTAAGCGTCAGGGCGAGCGGATCATGTGGCCTCACGCCGTATAAGAACGAGGCCACAAACTTGGAAGCGGCAAACGCTGCCGGGACGCCGATCGCCAGGCCCAGAGCAGCCATGGTTAGCACCTCGCGCAGGATCATCCAGAGAACAATCGGCCGCTGTGCTCCCAATGCCATGCGAATTCCAATCTCGTTGGTGCGCCGCGTTACGCCATACGACACCGAACCATACAACCCCACGCACGTGATGATCAATGCCAGCAGCGCGAACGCCGTACAGAGCCGGGCAAAGGTAATCTGCTGATTGATCAGATGGTCGATTTCGATGGCCTGCGTCTTAACGCCCGATACAAGCACTCCAGCATCAGCTTGGCGAACAATTTTGCGTACCGTTTTAACGTAGGCGAGCGGATTGCCGGCCGTGCGTAGTTCGAAAACCACCGGGCCGACCGGCGGGAAAACCACCCGGTTGTAGACGAAGTAAACGATTGGTTGCGGCGGTTCCGTTAGTTCACCGTAGCGCGCGTTCGCGCAGATTCCGACGATCTCCAGATCGCGCTCTGGAATACCGGGGCGGCCTATCGTCAGGTGCTGGCCCAGCGGGCTCTCGCGGCCGAAATGCGCTTTGGCAAAGAGCTCATTGACCACCGCCACTGCTGGGCCACTCAAGTCGTGGTCGTTGATATCGCGGCCGGCCAGGATGGGAATTTGCATCGTCTCAAAGAAAGAAGAACCGACTCCCAAAGTGGCGATAAGAATTTTCTTGCCACGGAGCAGGAAGGGAAAGATCATCATGCCGCCATTCATCGCCTCATTGCCTGAAAGGCTAACCGCCCGCACGCCTGGAATCGATTGGAACTGCCCGCCGAGATTCGTGTAGAAGCGCGATAAGTCTGGCTCGGTGTGTCCGGCGTGCAGGGCGTCTACTCGAAATAAAAGCAGGTCCTCGCGATTAAAACCGAGCTGGATCGATTGGAGGTTGGATAGCGTTCTTAGAAAAAGTCCCGTGGCAAACAACATTAGTAAAGACGCGGCGATTTGGGCGACCACTAACGCATGGCCCAGACTGAGGTGCGTCCTGTGCTTGCCGGTTTGACTGCCCTTGAGCGCCGGAATTACATCTGCGCGTGTCGCTTGAATCGCCGGAACCAGGCCGAACAAAATTCCAGTGAGGACAGAGAGGCCCGCGACCGCGGCCAGCACGTGCCAATTCAATTCCGCATGGAGTGTGAAGTTGTCGCGGCCATCTGCGAGCAACGTGGTGAGCATACGAATTCCCCAAAAGGCAACCAGCACGCCGATAGCTCCGCCCAGCGAGGCCAGCAAGACACTCTCAGTTAAAAGCTGCCGGACCACGCGCCACCGGCTCGCGCCCATGCTCAACCGCACGGCGATCTCCCGCCTCCTCGCAGTGGCGCGCGCCAGCAGAAGATTGGCGAGATTGGAGCACGCGATCAGCAGGATTAGTGTGACCAAAGTAAGCAGCAGATAAAGCGGCTTGGAGTACGCATGGCGGAGACTGTCCACTCCGCCCCTGCCATGCCTCGCGACCAGCGCCGGAAGATTGGCTCTTTCCGCGGCATTCGAGGCGGTGCCCAAAACCCACTGGTGGAACATTGGTCCTAAGGTCGCTTGCGCTTGAACCATGCTCACTCCAGGCCGCAGCCGGCCCATAATCTCGATCCAATAAACATGCGGGTTCAAATATCGTTCAGCGGTACTTTCCGCCGGATCAGGCGGGGGCGGGTCAAGCAAAAGGTTCGTATGCATCGGTAGATACACATCCGGTGCTGCCGCTGGATCGACTCCGAAGAACTCCGGTGGCGCAACTCCGACGACTGTGAAGGGAATATTGTTAACGAAAATAGAAGCGCCCACCGCCTCGGAAGGCTCGCTAAAGCGCTTCCGGCTGAAGGCGTAACTAACAACCGCCACTGCCGAAGCTCCGGCGCGATCGTCATCGGCCAGCACCAAGCGTCCTGCCGCCGGCGGCACGCCGAGCCCGCGAAAGTAATCGCCGGAGACAAATTCGCCACTAGCCAGGTCCGCCTGCCCATGGGTCTTCACAATGAGTTGATCGCCGGCCGGATAGTAGCCGAGCACACTCGAGAAAACGACATCACTCTTCCGCAGAAGTTCAAAAGCCGGATAGGGGAAAATACCGCTCGTCGCTCCCAATGCGGGATCGGACCTGATGCTCCCCATCATGCCGGTCACCACGGAAGCGACGTGCGGCTTGCCGAGACCACCCCAGTCCCTGGCATGCCAGTTCAACACGACCAGCGAATCGGGATCTGCCACCGGCAGCGATCGCAGCAGAAGCGAATCCATAAAGCTGTAAATCGCGGTGTTCGCCCCGATGCCCAGCGCGAGTGAAAGCACGGCCAGCGCCGTGAACGCGCGATTCTTGCCCATGGTGCGCAGCGCATAGCGCAGATCCTGCGCAAGCTGCTCGCAGAAAGTCCAGGCCCAAACGGCGCGGGTATCTTCCTTGACTCGAGTGATGTTCCCCAAATCCCGGCGTGCCGCCCGTTCCGCCTCTTCGTCATTCAATCCGCCGGCTTGCAGTGCTTCGGCTTCTTCGTCCAGATGAAACTGCAGCTCTTCGCGCAAGTCTTCTTCTTTATGGCCGCGCCCTACCAGCCAACTCAACTTGCGGAAAAAAGAGATCATGATGTCTCCTGATCGACTGCGTTCAAAATCAGCCCCATGGCGCGCGCAAACGCCAGCCATTTCGATTGTTCGCTCGTGAGCTGTTTCCGCCCGCGAGGCGTGAGTCGATAATATTTCGCTCGCTTGCCTTTGTCCGAAAGCTCCCAGGAAGCCGTAATCCAGCCTTTAGCTTCCAGCCGATGCAGCGCCGGATATAAAGAGCCGGTCTCGACCTGCAATAAATCCTCCGAGGTACGCTGAATGTGCTTGGCAATGGCGTGTCCGTGCGTTGGTCCGGCGAGCAGCGTGCGCAGGATAAGCAGGTCGAGCGTACCTTGCAGGAGTTCCACACGGGAAGGCGGTTTGCCGTTCATTGCGTAGTCAGTCTACTAAATATGGCGTAGACTGTCTACTATTTAGATCGCGGCCAAATTATTCGTGCCGGAGCGCTTCCAACGGGTCCACGCGGGTAGCCCGCCGCGCCGGCAACGCACCTGCTGTCGCCGACACGCCCAGAATCGTTAGTACCGCTCCCATCAGCACCCACGGATCAGTCGGCCGAACCTCAAAGATCTGGCTAGCCGCGATCCGGCCCGCCCAGTAAACCAGCGGTGCTCCGACCAGCAGACCGAACCCGGTCAACGCCATCACTTCACGCATGACCATACGGAATACCTTCGCCTGCTCCGCCCCGAGCGCCACCCGAATGCCAATCTCGCGTGTGCGCCGCACCACGGAGTACGAGGTGACTCCATACAAACCGATCGCGGCCAGCAGCATGGCAAGCACCCCAAACGCCTTCGAGAGCAATGCAAATAGCCGATCGATAAACTGCGTCTGGTCGATTTGTTTGCTCAGCGTTTTGACGTCGTTCATGGGAAGCGACACGTCCAATTCGCGCAGTTTTCGCCGTACTTCCGGCACAACTGCCATCGAATCCTGTACGGTGCGAACGTAATACGTCACGGCCGACGGTTTTTCGTCCTGCAAGAGCGGCATATACGTGTACGGTTTCGGTTCTTCCTTCAGGTCGCCGCCTTTTACGTCCGGCACAACGCCGACAATTTCGTAAAGCATGGGAGCCTTCTGTCCGCCCAATCCAAAATGCAATCCAAGTGCCCGGCCCTCGTGCACATAACGCCTGACGAACGTCTGGTTCACGATGGCAACCAGCGGCGCACCGGCAATGTCGCGCTCGTTGAAATCGCGTCCGGCGAGCAGCGGCACTCCGAGGTTCGAAAATAGGCCAGGAAGTGTCTCATTGAACCCCGGATTCATATCCTCTCCCTGACGATGCTGGTACCCCTCCACATCCACTGTGCTCTGCCAGTGTTCGCCGCCGAGTACGGGAACAGAGACTGCGCTTGCCGAGAGCACTCCCGGGAGGTGGCGTATCTTGTCCTGTAAATCCTCGAAGAGCTGTCGCGATCTCCGCGGCGAATATTTGTGCAGCGAAGGATCGATCGAAAATTGCACCACGTGCGACACCTTCACGCCCATATTCACAGCTAGCAGCTCATGCAGACTCTTTCCGAAAAGACCAGCCGCAAAGAGCAGCACCAGCGACAAAGCCACCTGTGCGCAAACCAGCACCTGCCGGAGCCGCGTCTGCCCTCGCGCGAGCGATGCCGAAGCCGCTTCGTTCTTCAGCGTAGGCGCCAGATCGGCTCTGGTCGATTGGACCGCCGGAGGCAGGCCGAAGAACAGCGCGGTCAGGACGGTGAGCGCGGCCGTAAATCCCACAATTCGCCAGTCCGGCTGGGTTTGAATGGCCGTCGCTATAGCGTCGTAGGGTAGAAAGCCGGCCAGAACACTCGTCAGCCAGCTTGCGATCACCAGGCCCAACAATCCGCCCAGAAGCGCGATATAGAAACTCTCGGCGAGGCTCAGCCGCAGCAGCGACGCGCGGGTCGCACCGAGCGCCAGCCTGATAGCAATTTCTTTCTCGCGAGAAGCCGCGCGGGTAATCAGCAGATTGGCGATATTTACGCACGCAATCAGTAATAGCATCGCCACCATGGCCAGCAGCACATAGAGAGGCTTGGCGAATTGCTGTTGGAAAGTCCGCACGCCCTTCGCCGCCTCCGCGAAAGACAAGCTGTCCCTCAAATACTTGCTGCCGAAGTGCACGCTATGCCCCGTCGCCGCTAAATCGTTTGCCAGGACGCCATGAAACGGAATCGCCATCGCGCTTGCCGCTTGCTGAGCATTGACGCCGGCCTTGAGCCGTCCAAAGATGTGCAGCCAAATGCTATTGCGGCGTTCCAGATCATCCCAGGTTGGCGTGACGGCCGCCTTCATCATCATGGGAACAAAAATGTCGGACGGACTGATCTGGTCAAAACCGGCAAAATGGCGTTGCGCGACCCCCACTATGGTCATCGGATGATCGTTCAGGTCGATGACCCGGTTCAGCACATCCGGATTGCCCGCGAAGCGCCGCCGCCAATATCCATAACTCAAAACGACGTACGGTTCCGTTCCTTTTACCCTGTCGTCGGCTGGCGCGAGCAGGCGACCAATCGCCGGTTTGACACCCAGCACGTCAAAGTAGTTGCCCGACACGAGTTCGACCACTGCTCGCTGCGCTGGCCCTTGCGCGGTGACGTCCGCCGTATCCTGATACTGCGCGGCGATCCCGGAAAACGCCGCCTGAGTGCCGTCGCGCAGATCGGTATAAGCAGGATAAGAAAATGCGTCATAAAGACCGCGTGAACTACCGCCGATAAACTCGCCGTGCCAGTTGAATGAAACCAGTCTCTGTGGATCCTTGACCGGCAACAATCGCAGTAGCATCTGATCGGTGATGCTGAACAGCGCGGTATTGGCGCCAATGGCGAGTGAGAGCGAAAGAATGGCCGCGATAATCACTATCGGGTTGCGCGAGAAACTGCGCGCCACGAGACGATAACTGGTCGTCAACATACCTGCCATCTTGCCATCTTTGCGGGGCCGGCAGCGCAGCCGCCCCACTCGTGATAGGCTGTGGCTACCAGCGGTCTTTCGGCTAGCCAGCCGGAAGTGAAAAGGGAATCCGGTGCGAATCCGGAACTGCCCCGCAGCGGTAAACAGGAACGACCGCCGTCATGGAGCACTGATCCGGCACGGATTGGGAAGCGACGGCCAGTAGGCAAACGCACTCCGCCTGTAAGTCCGAAGACCTGCCGATGGCCCGCTTCGATAAGCGAAGCGGTGGTTTGAGTCCTCGAGGGAAGGGACGTCCAGCGAAGGCGCGGGCTCATTCTCTCGCTCTCATTCCAAAACTCGAGAGGAGAATAGTGTGTCTACACCACATAATCTTGGCTTCGCCCGGATGGGCGCGAACCGTGAATTGAAAAAGGCGGAAGAAGCATTCTGGTCGCGAAAACTGTCGCAGGATGACTTGCTTCAAACAGCGCGTAAGCTTCGGGAGCAGCACTGGTCCTGGCAAGCCGCTGCTGGACTTCCCATCCTTCCGTGCGGCGACTTCTCGCTTTACGATCAAGTGCTCGACACGGCGTTACTTTTCGACGTCATTCCCTCTCGCTTTCGAGGTCTTCACGCCGAAGATGAATTGACCCTCTACTTCGCCATGGCGAGAGGCACCGCTGGGAACGACGGCGTCCCGGCTCTCGAGATGACCAAGTGGTTCGACACGAATTACCACTACCTGGTGCCCGAATTCAGTGCCAGCCAGCAGTTTCGCCTCGCGCGGAATCTGCCACTCGACAATTTCCGCGAGGCTGCGCAAATAGGCTTCGCGGCGCGCCCTGTGCTTCTCGGGCCCATCACGTTCCTGCTGCTGGGCAAGATGAAGGAAGCAGATTCCGAACCGCTCGATCTGCTCGACCGTCTGCTTCCGGCGTATGAAACACTCCTGCAGAGTTTAGCGGCAGCAGGCGTGAGTTGGGTGCAGATCGACGAGCCGGTGCTTGCTACCGATTTGCCGGGAGCCACGCGCCAGGCTCTGGTAAGGGCTTTCAACCGCCTGGCGCGTGTTGCCCCGCTGCGCATCCTACTAGCGACTTACTTCGGTGCTTTGGGCGATAACTTACCCACCGCACTGCAACTGCCGGTCGCGGCGCTTCACCTCGACTTGGTGCGTGGGCCCGAGCAACTGGAGGCAGCTATCGCATCCGCTCCGGACGCCTTAACACTCTCGCTTGGTCTGATAGACGGCCGGAATATCTGGAAAACAGACCTCGGGCAGGCTCTTGACCTGGCCGAGCGGGCCGCCGGCAAACTCGGACCGGAGAAAATCATGATTGCGCCCTCATGTTCTCTGCTGCATGTGCCGATCGACCTAACTCTCGAAACGAAGCTTGCTCCTGAAGTGAAAGACTGGCTGGCATTCGGCCGCCAGAAGCTGGACGAGGTGGTCCTCCTCTCACGAGCCATTAATGAAGGTCGCACAAGAGTTCGCGAAGCACTAGACGCAAATGAGGCGGCGCTCTCCCGCCGCAAGCAGTCGCCGCTCATCCATAATCCATCGGTACAAGACCGGCTGGCAGCCATCAAACCCGAGGATTTCACCCGCCCTCTAGATTTCGTGGCGCGCAAAAAATTGCAGCAAGCCCGTCTCGCACTTCCACCCCTGCCAACCACGACGATCGGCTCCTTTCCGCAAACCCCTGAACTACGCCGCGAACGCGCCCGGCGCCGCAAAGGCGAAATCACGGCAGAGCAGTACGAACAATTTGTCGAAGGAGAAATCGCTCAAACGATTCGCGAACAGGAGCGGCTTGGCCTCGACGTACTGGTCCACGGCGAGCCCGAGCGCAACGACATGGTCGAATATTTTGGCGAACTCCTCAGCGGGTTCGCGTTTACTGAGAACGGCTGGGTGCAAAGCTATGGCGCACGCTGCGTAAAACCGCCAATCATATTCGGCGATGTCATGCGTTCCGGACCCATGACGGTGAAGTGGTGGCAATTTGCGCAAAGCCTCACCAAACGTCCGGTAAAAGGCATGCTCACCGGACCCGTGACGATTCTCGAATGGTCGTTCGTGCGAGACGATCAGCCACGCCGTGATACCTGCTTCCAACTGGCATTAGCTCTGCGTGACGAGATCCTCGATCTCGAAAAGGCAGGCTGCCGGGTTGTGCAACTCGATGAACCCGCTCTCCGCGAAGGTATGCCGCTCGCGAAGGCGGAGCAAAGTGCCTACCTGGATTGGGCCGTGAATGCCTTTCGGTTAGCCACCAGCGGTGTTGCCGGTGCGACGCAGATCCACACTCACATGTGCTACGCCGAATTCAACGACATCTTGCATGCGATCGCAGCCATGGACGCGGACGTAATCTCGATGGAGAGTGCCCGGTCGCAGATGGAGTTAATGGACTCGTTCGCCCGTTATCACTATAAGAACGACGTCGGCCCAGGTATCTATGACATCCATTCACCGCGCATCCCGTCCACCGAAGAGATGCGCGGTTTGCTCGAGAAAGCTCTGGTAATTATTCCAGCCGAACAGTTATGGGTCAATCCGGACTGCGGTTTGAAGACGCGTTCCTGGGCGGAAGTGACCTCGGCGCTGCACAACCTGGTACAGGCTGCGCAATCCCTGCGCGTTCCGTGAAAATCCGCTCACTCAATTGCAGCGCCTGATTCCACCGGAGCGAACCGGCTGAAACGGACTGGACTTGCTGGACGGCGCCAATGGATCTATCATCGTGTATCGCCCTGGACTGTATTAACTGGCCCGCAACTCTGTCAAATCGCTGCGCGGGCCTAAGAAGGATTAGGAGATGATACGTTCCGCCGGATTACTCTTCGTGTTAATCGCGGGTCTTTATTCAGGGCCCAGCGCTAAACTCTGGCAGCAGCCCGCCACGACCCAGCAAGCGCTTGGGGAACAAGATAAGACGGCGACGGACGAAGCCGCGGAGCCGGCGGAGGAGGAACTCGCTCCCGCGGCGGTCCAGCTGGACGTTTCGCGAACATCTCCGCTTATTCAAGCGCTCTATCAGGCAACCCGTCAGACCAAGCAGCAGCCCACGCTCGATCGCCTCGCCGAGGCGAAAAGGCTGATTGAGGGAGGCGCGGATTTAAAGGCCGTCGATGCCCGTGGCCGGACGGCGCTGCACTGGGCTGTTTTCGGTTCGAGCTACAACACAAAGCCGGCGATCCAGGTCGCGTATGAAGAGATCGCGGATGACTTGATTGGTCGCGGCGTCGAGATTAACCGGGAAGACTTGTATAACGATACGCCCCTCGATTACCTGCTCTACTCGCCTAATTTTGAAATGCAAACACTCCTGCTCGAACATGGCGCGAGTAGCGGATTTCTAGCGGCGTTTTACCATTTTTTCCAGGAGACCTCCTCTGCTCTGCCAGGTTCGTTTGGCGCTGGAGTGGCTGCTTCCCGCAAGGCTGATCTCACGCCGGGCGCGACAATCGACGTCCGGTTGAATGGTCCGGTATACAGTGACCGTTCTCGCACGGGCGACCCCATCGAGGCCACCGTCACTTATCCTTTATGCAAGGGAGGTGAATTAGTAGAGTGTCCGCCGGGCGAACTGCTGTTATCCCCAGGCACCCAAGTCAATGGAACGATCCTCTTCGCGCAGAAGGCGCCGGACAAGTATTCGCGCCCCAGACTGGTGCTCGATTTTTCCAACATTACTTATAAGGACGGTCACCGGGCGCCGCTCTATGCCCGCGTGCTCGGCGTTGATAATGCGCGTGAGACCGTGCGGAACAACGAGATACTGGGCATTATCCAGCCCCACGCTTCCACCAAGGCATCCATCCTCATGGCCGCCGCGAGCGCTTCTAATCCGATCGCTGGATACACCATTAGAGGCATGCAGGCGGTTTACGGACTGTCGATCAGGCGCGAGGTTCTTTTTCCGGCCGGGACGGATCTCCAGATTCAAGTGGTGCGGCCCTCGATGCTTAAACATAAGGAGCAATGGCCCGGTTGGCGAAAAATGGAGGTGGACACAAAGTTGCAGGCGCTGGTCGCGGCCGCGCCGTTGCGCACCCACACCGCCAATCGCACCGCCTCCGACGTTACAAATCTCATGTTCCTGGGCACGGAACAGCAATTAACAGCCGCTTTCAACGAGGCTGGCTGGTTTGAAGCCGACGATCTCAGCATGCGTTCAGCCGTGAAGACCCTGAGCGCCACCATCCGGCAGAGTAATTATGCCAGTGCTCCAGTTTCTTCCCTGCGGATCGACGGTCAACCGCCGGATCTGGTTTTTCAGAAATCTCTTAATACGTTCGCAAAGCGGCATCATCTGCGCATATGGAAAGAGAACGTCAAATGTAATGGGCGGGAAGTCTGGATCGGCGCGGCTACGCACGATATCGCCATTTCCAATTCCCGAGCCCGCACCAAGTGGTCGCACCGCATAGATCCCCATATTGACCGGGAGCGCGACTGGGTTGAAACCGACTTGCTGTTTGCAGGTACGGCAGTTGCGTACGCCGATGTGGACCGTCCAGCAGCTCCTCATAAGACGACGAATGCCACCGGCGATCAGATTGTGACCGACGGCAAGATGACGGTGCTGGAACTCGGGGCGAAGAAGGGGACGAACGAGCTCCAGCCGGAATTTTAGAGTAGCGGGACTACGCGCCGGAATTTCTGGATTCCTAAGTTAGTCTTCCCTGAGTGCTTCTGTGTAATGGAGCAAGCGCGCCACTGAAACCAAGAGACCCGCAGACCTCCCAACCAAGCTCAAAGAGAAACGCCGAACCAATCCTCCCTTTCCAAAATCTGGGGCTGAGCAATCTGTGCCTCAATTTATCTCACCTTCCGGTCACTCGGAACTTGCACGATCTGTCTTTAGTAGTAGGTACGTACTGAGTATCCGAGGGCTGAGTGTTCGAGTCGGATAGTATGACAGATTCCAGCCGCAGCATGGACCCTATCTCTATGAGAGTGTTTCGCGCACTACCAAGCTTGGCTTTGATGCTCATCGGCCTGAGTTGTTTTGCGAAAGAACCTGATCAGAACGCGGAAATTGCAGCAGTTCACCGCTGGGCCGAAGCCAAATTCGGGGGCCGCTCTGAATCCTTGCCGCCCGAAGCAAACATTCTCTTGCAGCTAAAGCCGAATGCGTTCGCCCGCAAGAACATCCAAGGCCACCCGTTCCTCATCGCAGGCCGAACGTTTGCTGACGGTGTGGCGATGCGCTCCAAAGGCGAGATTCAGGTTCAGGTTCCGGCAGGGGCAAGCCGGTTTAGAGCCGTCGTCGGCGTGGATAGCAACGATGTGGGTTACTACTCGAACGCGGGGCGCGGCAGCGTTGTCGCTTCGGTGATGGCCGGCGGCACGGAACTGTACCGCTCGCCTGTGCTGCACGAAGGGCTCGCCGGCATTCCGCTGGATCTGGACTTACAGGGCGCCAGACAGTTCTCCATCCGGCTGGAAGCTGTCGGCGTCAGACCGCCGACATATCAGACCGAATGGGATCAGGCAGACTGGGCGGACGCCGTGCTCATCTTGACGGACGGTCGCCTTCAACCCCTCTCCCAATTGCCAATCGGTCCGCTTCCCCAGGCGGATTCTACTGATGCTCCCTTCTCTTTCGAATTCGCAGGTAAACCGTCTTCCGCGCTGCTTCCATCCTGGAAAGCGGCGCGTGTGCAGCGGCGGCTTGATAAGCAAAGAACGGAATACACCTCCACCTACACGGATCCCTCCACTGCTCTCAGCGTACGAGGTACTGCCGTTGTCTACCACGATTTTCCCGTTGTGGAGTGGACGCTGTATTTCAAAAACAGCGCAGCCTCTCCCGCCGAAATACTTGAGAACATAAAGCCGCTGGACGTTGAATTTGAGCGCGGGAGCGAAACTCGGATCGCTCTGCACCATTCGAAGGGAAGTACAAGCAAGGCCACCGACTTTCAGCCTCTTACGGAAATGCTAGCTGAGGGTGACCGGCAGCACTTCTCTTCAGTCGGAGGTCGCCCGACAGATGGCGACATGCCCTATTTCAATCTTGCCTGGCTGCAGCGCGGCATCATCCTTGCCCTTGGCTGGCCTGGTCAGTGGGATCTCGAAATTTCACGGGATCGTCCCCAGAGTGTTCGTGTGCAAGGGGGCCAGAGTCTCACGCATTTTCGGTTGATGCCGGGCGAAGAAGTGCGCACACCCCTCGCGGTTGTCCTATTTTGGACCGGCGATTGGATAGATGGACAGAACGTGTGGCGTCAATGGATGATCAGTCACAATCTCCCGCGGCCCGGTGGCAAACTTCCGCCTCCTCAGATCGCCGCTGGAAGCGCTCACTTCACGGTTGAAATGCAGGAGGCAAATGAAGAGAATCAAAAACGGTTTCTCTCCGGGATGCTTAAGGAAGGTCTTCCGATTGACCATTGGTGGATGGATGCCGGATGGTATCGATATCGAACAAACTGGTCGAAGGTGGGCACGTGGGAGATAGACACCGATCGCTTTCCGCACGGGCTGAGGCCAATCACCGATCTCGGTCACGAGCATGGTGTGAAATCAATCCTCTGGTTTGAGCCTGAGCGCGTTTCGGACGGAACCTGGCTCGCTACGAACCATCCCGAATGGCTAATCGGTCCCGCCGGAAAGGATAAACTTCTTTTCCTCGGAAACAAGGATGCCTGGAACTGGCTTGTTCGAAAGGTAAGCGCGTTGATTTCCGAACAGGGCATCGACGTTTACCGGCAGGATTTCAATTTTGCGCCGTTAACGCGCTGGCAGGCCAACGACACTCCAGACCGACAAGGCATTTCGGAGATCAAGCACGTCGAGGGTTATCTGGCGTACTTCGATGAACTGAAGAAGCGTTTCCCAAATCTGCTAATCGATACCTGCGCCTCGGGCGGCAGAAGACTTGACCTTGAAACGCTGCGACGAGCCGTACCACTCTGGCGTAGTGATTATCCGTATGGCGCTGCACCCATGCAGATGCAAACCTTCGGGCTTTCGCTGTGGGTTCCGTACTTCGGCACCGGCGGGGGTTCGCTTGATCCCTACACCTTCCGCAGCGAGATGACTCCAGCTACCAGCATCGGCCCTGATCCGAGACTTCAGGGCAATCTTCTGCAGGTACAGCAAAACCTGCTTTCACAGTGGCGTCAAGTTGCAGAGTTTTATTACGATGACTTCATTCCGCTCACTGAATACAGCGATGAAGAGAGCACCTGGATGGCTTGGCAACTGGGACGTTCGGATGGACGAGCCGGAATCGTCCAGGTCTTTCGCCGCGACAAAAGCTCCTTCGTTGCCGCCACTTTTCGGCTTCGGGACCTCAACGAAAACAGTACCTACATATTTGAGGATTTGGATTCTCACAAAACTACGCAAATGGCTGGTAAGGATCTGATTGAAAGAGGACTGCCTGTCTGGATCGGCAGCACTCCCGGTGCTGTGATTCTGAGATATCACGAGAATGCTTCCCATAATGACGAACGCTGATCCGAGGAGACGCCGGGTGCCACCCCAAAG
>DATAYL010000356.1:0-6159 GCA_036272575.1 Bryobacteraceae bacterium
GTATTGGGAACCAGAGCAGAGAGCTGCGGCCAAAAGATGCAAATAAAGCCGCCAACTGCGCCGAGCGCTCCGGGCTTTACAATCCCGTGACCGGCAACCAGCAAGGCGTATTCGCGGTAACAAAGCAGGCTCATCCCGCAAGCTGCCGCCACGAAAACCGGCTGAGGCACCACGAAGACCAGCAGCACGGCAATCGCGAGCAGCCCGACCGCCGTCATCAGGCGCTTCATCCGAAAGATGTTCCCACTCTACGCTAAGAGAGTTCCAGGACTTCTTCTTCGAGGCTGAGAGGCGAGTCCTCGATGGTGGCCACCGGGTTTCTTGTGAGTCCGCCAAAACGCCGGTCACGGCCCTGGTAATCGGCGATGGCCTCCAGGAGTTCGTGGCGTGTAAAATCCGGCCAGAGGGTTTCCGTCACGTACAGTTCGGCATAAGCAATCTGCCAAAGCAGGAAATTGCTGATACGCATCTCACCAGACGTTCGAATGAGCAGGTCCGGATCCTTAAGACCTGCCGTATATAAGTGTGCGGAGATGGCGTCTTCCGTAATCTCGAGCGAGGCCAAGCTTCCCTCCCGGCGCGCATTCTCAATCATCGAGTTCATCGCGTCCACGAGTTCGGTGCGACCGCCATAATTAATGGCCAGATTGAGCCGCATACCCCGGTTCGCCGCCGTCTTGTTCATAACCGCTTGCAATTCCGCCCGCACGGGCCCGGGCAACGATTCCAGGCGGCCCATTGCGAACAGCTGAATGTCGTTGCGCATGAGGCTCGCCAGTTCGCGGCGCAAATACAGCCGGAGCAATCGCCAGAGACCCTCGATTTCATGACGTGGCCGCTTCCAGTTTTCAACCGAGAACGCGTATAGCGTTAACGCCTCCATACCGAGGTGGGCGCAGGTTTCAACCACAGTCCGCACCGTCTCGATACCC
Organism: Bryobacteraceae bacterium; assembly: GCA_036272575.1. GTDB lineage: Bacteria > Acidobacteriota > Terriglobia > Bryobacterales > Bryobacteraceae > Bog-105. Next base: position 933 of record DATAYL010000356.1, read on the forward strand.
GCCCGGTGGCCGAGTATTCTTGGATAATTACGTTGTCGCGCCCAGCGGCCATTGCCATCCATGATGATGGCGGTGTGAGCCGGCACTCGCTTGGGGTCAAGCTGGTTCGCCAGACGCCACTCCGGGGTGCCCGGAGCAAGCGACTCAAGCAGTTCCTTCATAACGTAAAGCTCTATGGTACAGCAAGAGCTCCCCTTGACCACGTGAAAATTAGTGGCAAAAGTGCCGCTCCCACGCACAAAAAACTTCCAAACGGAAGCTCATAGGAAGCCACATCTTTCTTTGTGATTGCAACATAAAAAACTCCAAATAGCGCACCTGCCACGGTGCCGATCGTGATGGCCAATAAACCGTGCTCGAGGCCCAAAAACAAGCCGATCATGGCAAGCAGTTTAACGTCGCCTAGCCCTAAGGCCTCGCGTCTCCGCAGCCGGCCGTAGAGAGCGCCGATCAGCCAGATTGGGATGGCCAGCAAGGCGGCGCCGGCGAGCGCATTTACAATCGATTGCACAACGACGGATTCTTTCGGCGCAATGAGAGTGCCCATGAGTCCCGGAAGAGGGATGAAGAAGCAGCAGGCGAGAGCCGCAGCGCTTCCGAAAATAATGACTTCATCGGGCAAAATCCGCTCCTCTGCGTCAGTCCAAAAGAGAATCAGCAGCAGCGATTCGAAGACGACCCACTTCAGAGCTTTTGGAGCCAGCCCAAATTCCTTGGCTATCAGCAGAAACAGACCTCCCGTCACCAACTCGACCAGCGGGTAGCGCCAGGAAATCCGCTCTCGGCATTGCCTGCAGCGGCCTCGCAGAAGTAGATAACTGAGCAGCGGAAGGTTTTGCCACCAGCTCAGTTGCTTGCCGCATTCCGGACAAAACGAACGGGGCGCAACAATCGACAGATCCCGCGGAATCCGGTAAATACAGACGTTCAAAAAGCTGCCGAAGAGCAATCCCGCCAGAAAAGCCAGGCAGAGTATCGGTGTCACGTGACGCCCAACACCTTCCGATAGGCGTGGAGGGTGCGCTCTACCATTTGAAGGCGTCCGAAGTGTTGCTCTACTCTTCTTCGTCCGTTGCGGCCGAGCACTAAAGCGTAGGGTGGATCATCGGCCAGACGGCGCATCGCGCGCGCAACCGCTGCCGGCTCGTTCTCGACCAGAAGTCCCGTTTCACCATCAACAACAACTTCGGGCAGGCCGCCAACTCGGCTGGCAATTACCGGAAGACTGAAGCTCATGGCCAGCAAGGCCGCGGAACCCAGACCTTCCGAGCGCGTGAGATACACAAATTGGCTTGCACGCCGCAAATCCTTCGCCAGATCATTTGAAAAAATCATCGTAATCTGAGCCAGTGCCACCGCCCGTTCGGCTATATCCCGGCCTTTCTGCGGATCGGTTGAGGCCAGCGTAACCGCGACGGCCCCTGTGGAGAACACCTCCCGAGCGGGTTCGGCAAAGTCCACCCCGTCGTACACCACCTCGATTTTGTCGGACGGGATCCCGCCGTTTTCCAGTTCCCGAGCCACGTATTGGGATACCGCCAGGAAGCGGTCGGCTCTTCTGTATTTCCACTGGGAAAATGGTCCCTGCTTGACCGAAAAGGCGACGCGGCGCGAAACGACTAACGGCTTAGGGGTGGCAATGGCGGCCAGCAGATGGGCGCGGGAATCGTGCGCATGAACCAAATCCGCCTCCTGGGAAGCGCTGCGCAACAACTTAAGCGAAGCAGTCCGGACATCAAAGCCTCGTTCTTTCGACGAGCGCCAGAGCGGCGATTCGCGACGGGCCAGTAGTTGACAAGAATGGCCCGCGCCTCGCAGCCCTTCGAGCAACATCAATGCCTGGCGCTGGCCGCCGCGCATTTCCCTCCCGGTGTCTATTTGTACGATCCGCAAACTACTCTTTTCGGCCGGGTGCCATCAGCCGCGCTTTCGAATACTTGGTGAAATTGTAGAAAGCGGCCATATAAGCAATTGCAAGCCCTTCCACGCCATCCATGAATCCTCGCTTGAGGATGTAGGTGCGAAAAAATGTCCAGGGCGGATCGAGTAATAAGCGGGTCAGAGAAATGTTGCTTCGGCGCGCGGCAATCTCCTGGGCTGCCAGCGTGGTGTAGCGATCCATGGTCCGCAGATGCTCCGAAAGCGATTCGCAAGTAAAGTGCAGCAAATTCGATTCGAGGTGGCCGATGGTGCCATCCACTTTTACCGATTCATGCACGAACTCGCCGACCCAGCGCGCCTTCAGACGATTGAATAATCGCACCTTGCGGTCCGGGTACCAGCCGCTATGCAGAATCCATCGTCCCAGATACTGCGCCAGCCGTGGCATTGTATAGCCATCAAATTTTGGCCCGGCCTTCTTGATCTGCCAAATCTCCGCTTCCAGCGCTTCGCTCAAGCTCTCGTCCGCATCTAGCGCCAGCACCCAATCGTAAGCAGCCAGTTCGGTGGCGATATTCTTTTGAGCGGCGTAACCGTGCCAGGAAGCCTCCACTACCCGCGCTCCTAACTTGTTTGCGATCGGCACCGTACGGTCATTCGAGCCGCTGTCGAGCACAAGAATTTCATCGCAACAACGAAGACTTTCGATCACCCGCGCTATATTCTTCTCCTCGTTAAACGTAATGATGGCGGCCGAAATCTTCATCCGATGCTGTTCCCCAGATAGTGCTCCTCAGAGACTTCGAACCGGTACGACTGTAACCGAAAGGAGAAAAATAGCCAGGGCTGCCCAGCACAGCCATTTACGCTCGTGCGAGAGCGGAGCAGCATCGTAGATCAAGGGATGTCGTCTCCCTAAGAAAAACATTGCGCCACCCCAAAACCACCAGGGCCAATAAAAAAATCCGGCCACTGCCAGCATCAGCAAAAATGCTACTCCAACCCGTTTATGCCACTCTTCGGAACCGAGCGCATAAATAATGTGACCTCCGTCAAGCTGTCCGATGGGCAGCAGATTCAGAGCAGTGGCAAAAAGACCTGCCCAGGAGGCCATAGCGATCGGGTGAAGTAGTATTCGACCGGCTGGCACACCTGGAAATCGAACTAGCTCCGCTATTCGAAAAAGCAGCGGCGTTCCGAACAGGACTGAATCCTGCGATGTCACGTGTGGAGCAGCTTTCGAGAGGCAAATTCCCCATAGCAAAAACGGCAGCAAAACCAGAAATCCCGCGATGGGGCCTTTGATACCAATGTCGAACAGCCCTTCCCGCGTATAAATTGGCGAGCGGATCCGGATGAATGCGCCAAAAGTACCAAATAAAGAAGGGGAGGGTAGGAAATAGGGAAGGCTGGCATCCACCTGCCGCCGGCGGCATTCCAGGTAATGACCCAATTCGTGGGCCAAAAGTATGCTCAGTAGAGGAATGGAAAACCAGAGGCCCGACCAAACGGTGCGGTCAAGACGAAACAGTTGCGCGTAGCCGTCTTCTACTAGCTCCAGGGTCAGCGATTGATTACTATGGAAACTTTGATAAAGTGCTGCCCCGAAGGTCGTACTGGTTATCAGAGTGCAAAGGAAAAGAAAAACGTGCAGCCACTTAGATTGGAATACGAGTGAGCGCATGGCGCGTCCTGCTCCGTTTGCCGGCGAATCAACAATTCCATTCGCTCCAATTCCAATCGGCCGAGGCACATGCTGCCCAGTCAGAGCGTCTGCAATTCCTTGCCTGGTTTAAAGCGAACTGCCTTCCCGGGCGGGATAGCTACTTCAGCCCCGGTTCGCGGGTTTCGCCCAATGCCGGTCTTGCGCGGCCGGACATTGAAAATGCCAAACCCACGCAGCTCAATTCGGTCGCCCTCGGTGAGAGCTTTTTTCATGGTTTCAAAGACCGTTTCGACAGCCATCTCAGCTTTCGTCTTGGTTATGCCTGTACGATTAACGACTTCGTTAATAATGTCTAGCTTGATCAAGAACCCTCCTGCCGCTGACCCAAACGGATGCAAGACGGCAATTACCGAAGCAATGTTAATGATATGAAAGCGTTTAGCAACATGTCAACGTAGGTTCTTGGAGTGAACGAAACTCGGTACCCACGATTTTTTTCCAGGTTTGGGTAGCAAATAGTTCATTCTTACCGAAATTAAAGCTAAGTAGCCGGGCCTTCCACTTTACTTAACAGTGACTTAACAGGCCCCGTCATTAATGGTCACTAATTTGCCTGCTAGAGGTACTGATGATTATACGAGCAAGGAGATGAGGCAATTGGAGATCTTATTAGTGGAGGATTCCCCTAGCGATGTGCGTTTGATCCGTGAGGCCTTGAAAGAGACCCCTGTGCGCGTCAAAGTGATCGTCGCGAGTGATGGAATAGAGGCGATGGAGTATCTCCACTGCAGCGAAACCGGCTCTGCCAATCGCCCGGACTTAATCTTGCTGGATCTCAACTTACCTCGCAAGAATGGCCGTGAAGTTCTGGCTGAGGTGAAGGCGTCCCCGCAGCTAAAACAAATACCCGTGCTGGTAATGACCAGTTCGCGCGCAGACGAGGATATACACAGTGCCTATTCACTCAATGCCAACTGTTACATCACCAAGCCCTCCGACCTTAATGAATACGTGAACGTCGTGCGGGCGATCGAAGAGTTTTGGTTCCTGACCGCTACTCTGCCGGAATCCTTCCCGTCAAGTCCGATGCCGCAACGAGCCGTCTCCACCTAGCGTTGATTGATGGCCCTTGCGGCGTGCAAAGCAGCATCATAGTCGGGATGCTGGCCCACCTCGTCTACATATTCGACATACCGCACCTTGTTTTCCGCATCAACGACGAAGATAGCGCGGCTTTCGATGCGCAAATCGCGGATAAGCGTCCCGTAGTTTTTACCGAACGAACCACTCTTGTGATCGGAGAGCATGGTGATGTTCTTCACGCCAAAATTACCGCACCAGCGTTTCTGGGCGAACGGCAAGTCCATGCTGACAGTAAAGATGCTTATGCCGGGCAGAGCATCAGTTGCTTCCTCAAATCTCCGCGTCTGAGCATCACAAACGGGCGTATCGAGAGAGGGAATCACGCTGAAAATCCGGACGCCATTGCCGGTTTTAGCAAGATCCATCGCTCTTAAAGAGGAGTCCACCACCTCAAAATCCGGAGCGGTGTCTCCGACGCGCAGCTCCGGACCTTCTAGTGCAAACGAATTGCCCTGCAGGATGGTGGAGCGGCTGGTTCCGGTCGAAGTCGGCATTTTGCCTCAGTGTACCAAGGGAGTCAAGTGGCTTTTTTGCGAA
>DATAYL010000357.1:0-21418 GCA_036272575.1 Bryobacteraceae bacterium
AACAAACTCAAACAATCACTGACGATCCTGCGCAGGTTCCGAACGAGCTTGGAAAGCCGCCTGAAGACGTTAAACATCTTTGCAATCGTCTCACCGCTAACTCACTCATTTCGCATGCCGATCGGATTATTGCGTAGGACACGCTGTGTATGACGAGAAAATTGACGCGCTTGCTCGTGAGCACCCCGATTACAAACTCGCACAGTCGTTCCCGGGTGTCGGGGCAGTCTTGGCGCCGCGGCTCATCGCGGCCCTTGGTAGCCAACGAGACCGATACCAAACGGCTCATCAAATTCAGTGCTACAGCGGGATCGCGCCTGTCATCGCCAGCAGTGGAAAGCAACGATGGACTCACTGGCATTGGTCCTGCCCGAAATTCCTCCGCCAGACCTTTCATGAGTGGGTACTACATCCGATTCGGTACTCTACGCGGGCGCGCGAGTATCACGAGCGACAGCGTGCAAAAGGTAAGAGCCGGAATACCATAATCCGCTCCCTAGCCTTCAAATGGATCCGCATTCTGTTCCGATCTTGGCAAAATCGCACACCCTACGACGAAGCCATTCACCAACGTGCCCTTGAGGCGCGCCGACAAGCCACACCCGCAACGGTTCCAACTGTGGAACTGCAGTGGAAAAAGATTGCCGGCCTTTGCAAAATTGCTGCGCTGAAGGCTTGACGGAGCAGCTCAGATGTCTACACTGGCGATTTATCGTTCCCCTTTCTCGAATGTCTCCAAAACGCGGGGCGTCAATCGGGCCGTATCGGAATCCTTACCGAAGGGGCAGTCTCAACCGTTTTCGCCAGGTTAAGTTGCCACTACTACGACCAGCGCAGTTGTCCGACGCGTTCCCACTTTGCGGTAGTGGTGCGGTACTGCGGATTCAAAGTAGATCGCGTCCCCTTCCCCTAACTCCGGCTTGTTCTCGCCGATCTCAATAGCCAGTTTGCCGGATATGACAGCCTGCTGGCGACCTGTGGCTACTCGTCGCTGAGTTCGCGCGGCAGGGCTTTGACGAAAGTGTGGACGCAGAGGTTTTCGGCGGGCTGAGTGCGCAACGACCGAACTTCATTGTGTAGGGCGCTCCTGACATCGCAGGAAAGGAAAAATCTAGCGCAGATTGTCACCGACACACGATGCGATGGCTTACGGTATGTGCAACCGTTCTATGATGGCTGGCGGCAGTAGTGATTGCGCGAAAGGATGAGTATGGCAATTGAGATCAATACAGACACAATCGCCGAAGCGGTTGTCAACTGCCTGAGAAATTCGGTTGTCCTCACGCCGAGGCTCCTGACCTCGAGTCAAGCGGCGACGTATCTGGGCTTAACAACAGACGCGCTGAAAGCGAAAGTCCATATGGGTCGGATTCCCACAGTCGAGCTTGACAAAAAGCTCCGCTTCGACCGACTCGATCTGGACCGCATCATTGATCAGAGTAAGACCACTGCGTAACATGCCGAAGACCCGGAAAAAAAGGAATACGAGAGGGCAAGGAACAGTCTTCGAACGCAATGGAATTTGGTGGTGCGACTACTCGGTTGATGGAGTCAGAAAGAGCGAATCTTGTGAAACGAGAGATCGCGAGCAAGCCGTCGCCTACCTAAATCGGAGCAGGGCCGAATCGCTTCTGGCGAATTACTCACGCCGGATCGCGTTACAGTGCGCGACCTTCTTACGCTAGTGCTGGAAGATTATGAAATCCGCCAAGTTGCTCAACTTTACATCGCCACTGTAAAGGTCAAATCCATCTTGCTGCCGAAACTCGGCGACATCAAGGCCACGAAGCTGAGCAGTACGCGCATCAAAGAATTCATTGCACGGCGGCTGAAGCCTGTAAACCAGCCGCAATGAATCGCGAGCTTGCATTACTACATCGAGCATTTCAACTTGGACATAACCAAGACCCACCGCTGGTGGCTCGCGTCCCTCTTTTTCCGAAACTGACCGAAGACGAACCCAGAAAAGGATTCTTGAAGCCGGCGTCATATCAGAAGCTGTTGTTCGAACTCCCCGAGGAACTTCGACTTCTGTTCGTCGTTGCCTACCATGTTGGGTTGCGAAAAGGGGCGCTGCTGCGAATCAAGTGGTCGCAAGTCGATCTGCAGGCGCAAACGATCTGGATGGAGGGAAGGAAGAGTAATCGGAAACCGGAACCGGTGGCCGTTCCTATTTATGGAGACATGGCCAAGTTCATCGAAATGCAGCCGCAGACCAGTGAATACCTGTTTGCGCGTGGTTCGAAGCCAATCAGGGACTTTCGAGAGAGTTGGGAATTGGCGTGTCAGCGGGCGGGGGTTTCGAGATTACTCTTCCACGATCTGCGAAGAACAGCCGTGCGGAATCTACGTCGCGCGGGTGTGGCGGAGACCTGACGCGTAGCGTCTTCGAGCGATACAACATTACCGATCACACGGACACGCTCGACGCCGGTCGGAAAGCGGAAGAGTTCCTCGCCAGGGAACAGGAACAAGTGGCACAAAATACGTCACAAAAGGCCGAACGGCCAAATTGAAAGGAGAGGCGTAAATCCTTTCTTTTGATTGGTGCGGATGAGAGGACTTGAACCTCCACGAAGTTTCCCCCACTAGAACCTGAATCTAGCGCGTCTGCCAATTCCGCCACATCCGCGAGTGTGTAGCTTTTCGGGCTGAACTCTATTGTAATGCACGTGGGTAACGCACCCGGAGCCCCTGGTAAGGCGGCTTGTTCGCCTGCGCAATTTTCCGGTTCCGGCGGAAAGCTAAAATGAAACCAATGCCAGCTCTCGCAACTTCCGCCAGTAAGAATGTCCCTCTCCGGTCGCCTTGGTTAACCGTCGTCGCGGCTTGGCTAGTGCCGGGCGCGGGCCATTTTTTGTTGCGTCGCAAAGGGAGAGCGGCGATCATCTTTACTTCGGTTATAGTCGCCTTTCTAGCCGGAGCGTTGATGCGCGGCACCATGTTTCAGCCAACCACGGCCGGGGACGTTCTCTCACGGCTTATTCAGTTAGCCGGTTTTATTGGAGACGCTGCTTCCGGGTTGCTCTATGTAATTGCGATCAGCCTCGGATATTGGCCGCCCGACCAACCGACTCACAATGTGGATTACGGTTCCAAGTTTCTGGTGACCGCGGGTTTATTGAACATTCTGGCCATGGTGGACGCCTACGAAATTGCGACCCGGCAGAAAGACTAACAATTTAGAATGCCTACCCTCCACCTTGATCACTTTGAAACCGCACTGCTGTTAGCTCTGCTCTCAAGCGTCATTCTCGGCTTGACGACTCGCCGCACGGACGAAGAGCGATTGCAATACGGCTTGCGTTGTTTCGGCTGGTTTATGGTTGCGCTTTTTGGGATCGGTTGGTTTATGCGCATCCTGCATGGTTGATCCAAACGATTGTCCACGGAAATGGGGCGAATCAAATATCCCATGAAAACCTTTTACATTGAGACTTTCGGGTGTCAGATGAATGCCCACGATTCAGAAAAGGTCGTGGGTACTCTGTTGGCCAGTGGGTACCGGCAAGTCGCCGAGCCGTCTGCGGCCGAGCTCATTCTCTATAACACCTGCAGCATTCGCGACAAGGCGGAGCAGAAAGTTTTCAACCGGCTGCAAGGCTTCAAGCGCGAAGCTGGTAAGGGGAAACTATTCGGTGTTCTCGGTTGTGTGGCGCAGCAGGAGGGGGAGAAGATCTTTGAACGCGCGCCTCACGTGAGCCTGGTGGCAGGTTCTGCCAGCTATACCAAATTGCCCGAGATGCTCATCCAACTTGAGCGCGGCGAAAGGCGAGTCACCGGCCTCAGCCTGGACACGCAAGAGACCTTCGATACGCCGCTGACCCGCCGCGACAATCCTCATCGTGCCTACATCACCATCATCGAAGGTTGCGATAAGTCCTGCGCGTATTGCGTCGTGCCCTTTACGCGGGGCCCGGAACGGAGTAGAACCAGCCAGAGTGTGATTGACGAAGCCCAGTCACTTGCCGATCTCGGCTATACCGAGGTCCAATTGCTGGGACAGAATGTGAATAGCTACCATGACCCCTCGTCCGCCGGATTGGATTTTGCGAAGCTTCTGTCGTCGATCGGCAATGTTTCCGGGCTGCGCCGCGTTCGCTTCACAACCTCTCATCCACGCGACTTCGTCAGAGAAATCATCGACGAGATTGATAAATCCCCGGTGCTCTGTGATCATGTGCACCTGCCGGTTCAATCTGGCTCTACCGCCGTGCTCTCGAGAATGCAGCGCCTTTATTCTCGCGATGAATATATGCGCCGCATCGACTGGATGAAGAAGGCCAAGCGCGATCTGGCAATAACCACGGATATAATCGTCGGGTTCCCGGGTGAAACCGAAGCCGAATTCGAAGAAACTCTACGCCTGGCCGATGAGGTCGAATACGACTCGATGTTCATCTTCAAATATTCCAAGCGGCCGAACACTCCTGCTTTGCAGTATGAAGATCATATCCCGGAGGAGGAAAAAACCAGGCGTCTACAGGTTCTGCAGGAAAGGCAGCGCGCCATCCAATTGCGTCGCAACGCCAAATACGTTGGCTCCAAGCAGGAGGTTCACATCGAGGGATATAACGTGGCTACGGGGCAGTGGATCGGACGTACGACACAAAACAAGACTTTGAATTTCCTGGATTCGAATCTGCCTGCTCCGACCGAATCGGAGACGTTGGTTGGTCAGTATGCGGAGGTTTTGGTCACGCGAGCCAGCCCTCACAGTCTGGCGGGCGAGCGTCTGGCGGCAGTGTCGATTCCGAATTAGAAAGGAAGAGCTATGGAAGTAGAAATGAAAATCAGAGGTCTGATGATGGACCCGATGACCAATATGCCTATCGTGGTTCTCAAGGACCTCGCCGGCGATTCGGTTCTTCCGATCTGGGTGGGCATTTACGAGGCAAATGCGATTGCCCTCGAGATTGAAAAAGTTACTACTCCCCGGCCGATGACGCACGATCTCATCAAAGTTCTATTGATGGGGCTTGATACTTCCGTAAAAAAGGTAGTGGTCAGCGAGCTTAAAGACGATACGTTTTACGCTTTGATTTGGCTGGAGAAAGAGGGCAAACTCATGAGCGTGGATTCACGCCCGAGTGACGCCCTGGCTTTAGCTCTCCGGCACGACTGCCCGATTTTCGTCGATGACCGGGTGTTGCAGTCGTCCAAGAACTCCAGTTCCGTATCGGAGAAGGTGAACAACGAGGAGCTAAGAAAGTGGCTGGAGAATCTGAACGATGAAGATCTCGGCCGCTATAAAATGTAGCGCTTTCTGCCCAAAAAACAAGATGGCCCGGGAGATCAACGCTCCGGGGCCATTGTTTTTCGGCTCAGCAGTTAACGGCGACGTCCGTGGCGCACGGGTGTCGTTGTCTGCACACCGGTAATCTGGGGATCGCCAAAGGTCAGCATATACGGGTCTTTGGTAAAGCTGTCCGCGATACCGGAAAAATCAATCTTCTGGCCAACCTTAACTTTATCGAGTGCCGCGGCGGGTAGTGGCTTTGAAAAAGTCAACGTCGCGTCGGGTTTGGTTGGATCTTCCACCCCGACTACAACCTTGGTTGGGGCGTCTGGCGGATCCAACGAGATTACAGTCCCGCTGAAGGTTTTGGAAGGCACTTGATCACCGGGAATCTCGGCTCCCTTCACCGAGCTCGCAAAGAAATTCGGGCCTTGGTCGCCGGTTAGATTCTGCTTAATGATGTACCAGATCTTAAATGCCGGATCGGAGTTAACGCGCTGTTGGGTCGCGTCAGCGGCCTTGTTAGCCAGATCCTGAGCACTCGTGATGCTTAACCCCGCCGGCGGGAGGGGCTGCGTTTTGGCCTGCGCAAGGATCTGATCCGCCCCATCGGCGCTTCCGTGATAGGCCTTGTATTCGTTATTGAAGTAGGTCATCAGCTGTGTGCGAGTGGCTTCCGGAAGAGCTGGTCCAGGCCCGGTATATTGGCCCGCCCGCGCATATTCAAACAGCCCTTCAGGTATTTTCTTGTCATCCACCAGCAGTTTGGCGTAGAGAGCGGAAATGTTTGGTTGGTCGGGATTTGCCTCCAAACTTGTCTTATATTCGTTCTCGGCCGTCGCCTTGTCGTTCTTCGTCGTGGCGAGCCAGGCAAGAGCATTGTGCGCCGTACTGAGGGAAGCTACTTTTGCCTTATCGAAGTCCGCTTGCGAAACGTTGGCTGGCTTCTTGGCCGGATCGAAAGCAGTCGGCGCCTGATCAATCACGGTTTGAGCGGCGGTTTGAACCTGTTGCTGTAGATCGGGCGGGGGGCTCGCGCCACCTACTGCCGGCGCCCAAACGCAAATGTAATAGGCGGCTCGAAAATTCTTTGGATCCCGCTTTAAAATCTCTTCACATTTAGTCAACGCCATCGGGCGGCTTGACGGATCGGCCGCTACCAATTGGGCTAGCGTTCCTACCAGGATCTGGTCGCGAAGATCGGCATAATCACTCTGCGGGTATTTGTCCTGCCATTGATTCAATACATCCATGCGCGCTTTCGGATCCGTCGTTTGCGTCGCTTTTTGGTAGAGATCGTACTCCGCTCGATCCTTCCAATTCTTTGTTCCACCGGCCGGTTGCTGACCACCGGCTGCAGGCTGTTGTCCCGCTGCTGGCTGCTGAGCATTTCCAGCCTGCGCATAAACGGCAGGCGTACTCGCGCACGTCATCAGCGCCAGGGCGCTCGTTACAATTACCTTCTTACTCAGTCTCAAAAAGCGTGACTCCACTTATAACCTCCCTCAAGAGGAACTTTAGATTTTCCCGCTGCGCGCCCTGCCCGCATTCAATTTGCCGGATGGCCGGTTGCATTTACTGAATATCGCATTCCGCGTATCCAGTTTCGCAAAGCCGGAGTATAACGAACTGAATTCCCACCCGCAACCCTTTCTCTTAACTGTAGATGCTATTGTCGACGGACTTGTTCCCTGGCGAGCGTACTTCCGGAACTCTAGGCTAGTTTGCATGCTATCATCCACGTTTCCATGCGCTTCGTAGATCTGGCGGTGATCGCCGCTTATTTGATCTTCATCACTTGGTTCGGAGCTCAATTCAAGGATAAACAAGCAACTCTGAAGAGCTATTTTCTGGGCGACAGGGGCGCGCCATGGTGGGCCATTTCATTCTCCATCGTCTCGGCGGAAACAAGTACGCTGACCGTCATAGGCACTCCCGCCCTCTCGATTGCCGGAAATTTCGCATTCCTGCAACTCATATTGGGGTACTTGCTGGGGCGAATTGTGATCGCCCTACTGTTTCTTCCTCAGTACTTCCGTGGCGAGATGTTCACCGCGTATGAACTCATGCAACGTCGCTTCGGCCCGCGCGTGCGACGCTTCACCGCCGCTACTTTTCTCCTGCTTCGCGCCCTGGCCGAAGGTGTTCGCGTCTTCGCTATCTCCATCGTCATTTCGATCATTCTGGGCACCGGCGAAATAGCTTCCATTTTCGTGATCGTATGCCTTACGCTCTTCTACACGTTTCAAGGTGGCATGACGGCGGTCATCTGGACGGACGTGATCCAAATGTTTCTCTACATCGCAGGCGCCATTCTCAGCTTTTTTGTCATCCTGCATCTCATCCCGGGCGGCTGGCCCCACGTTGCAAATGTGGCGGGTGCCGCGGGCAAATTCCAGCTGTTTGATTTCCGCTTCTCCTTTACCGCCGCTTTTTTTCGGCGAACTTACAGCTTCTGGGCCGGATTACTTGGCGGTTGCTTCTTGACCACGGCTAGCCACGGCACGGAACAGTTGCTGGTGCAACGTCTCCTCTCCGCTAGAAGCGAACGCGAGAGCCGCCTGGCGTTATTCTCTAGCTGGTGTGTCGTCTTTTTTCAGTTTGCTCTGTTCCTGGTGATTGGGGTTCTACTATTTGTCCACTATAAGGACGGTTCCCGCGCGTTGCCTTCGATTCCAGAGCGCACGTATCCGGAGTTTATCTGGCAGCATCTTCCTGTCGGAGTCGCTGGTCTCGTGATCGCCGCTATTCTGGCGGCGGCCATGTCCAACCTGAGCGCCGCGTTGAATGCTCTTTCATCCACCACCATCATGGATTTTGTGCTGCCCTTGCGGCCGTCGCATGCGGAGCATTATTACTTGCGCCTCGCTCGCTGGGCCACTGTCGCGTGGGGTTGTGTCTTGTTCCTGATTGGATTGACCGCACGCCATTGGGGCAGCGTCTTAGAGGCAGGCTTATCGGTCGCTTCCGTTCTTTACGGCGCGTTACTCGGCGTTTTTCTGCTGGGCGTCCTCACCAAACGCCCGGGCGAGTGGGCCGCCATCGCCGGTATGGCCGCGGGTTTTTCCGCTACTTTCCTGCTTCGTCAATTCGTAGCCTACACCTGGTATGTGTTGATCGGATCTTTTGTCACATTCGCCGTAGGTTACCTGGCGAGCATCATCGCTCCCACCATCTTCGCGCAGACTGTAGTAAAGCAGGATTATTCGTCGTCCCATGCTCCCCGAACCGCCAGCTAGTCCGCCCGCTCAAACCGCCGGGCGAATGCTTTCTGCCCAACCATCGCTGGAGCGCGCCCTCGGGGTTTGGGGGGCGATCTCCATTGTGATCGGAACGGTCATCGGCAGCGGCGTGTTCCTGGTGCCCTCCACCATGATTCGGGCTGTGGGTTCGGTCCAAATCTTGTTCATGGTGTGGATAGTCGCCGGTTTGCTCAGTCTCTTCGGCGCGCTCACTTACGCAGAACTTGCTGCGGCCATGCCGGAAGCTGGCGGCGAGTACGTCTTTTTGAGCGCCGCTTATGGTCCGTTCTGGGGCTATTTGTACGGGTGGACGCAGTTTTGGGTCGCCAAGAGCGGGTCAATCGCCACTCTGGCCGCGGGCTTCTACACCTATCTGACAGTTTTCTTCCCGGTGTTTGGACTCACTTTTTTGACGGTGCCCTTGCACATCGGTCCAGGCGGTTCGCTCCTCGAAATTCACTATGGGCAACTGCTGGCTATCGCCCTCATCCTTGTCCTTGGAGGCGTCAATTATCTAGGAATTCGCGCTGGCGGCGGTGTGCAGGTATTTGTGACGGTGATCAAGCTGGCGTTACTTGCTGGCGTCATCTGTTTCGGTCTCCTGGCAGGGAAGGGAAGCCTTTCTCACTTTTCCGGGCACGTCTCTTCGGCCGCTGGTGTCGCAGGTTTCTTTACAGCAATGGTGAGCGCGCTTTGGGCCTTCGACGGTTGGAATAACGTCAGCATGGTCTCGTCCGAAATCCACCATCCTCAGCGCAATTTGCCCCGCGCCTTGATCTTCGGCACGCTGGCCGTCATCGCCATTTATCTCCTGATCAATGTGGCGTACTTTTATGTCTTGAGCGCGAGTCAAGTCGCGGCCAGCCATCGCGTCGCGGCGGACATGATGTCGACCGTTGGCGGCCAGCTGGCTGTCGCCGGCGTCACGGTAGCCGTCTTGATCTCCATTTTGGCTGCTCTGAACGGTTCAATTCTATCTGGAGCTCGCGTTCCTTATGCCATGGCGCGCGATGGCCTCTTCTTCCATACCGCCGCTGTTGTGCACCCACGTTTCAAGTCTCCAGGCAATGCGATGATACTCCTCTGTCTCTGGTCGAGCGTCGTTGTCTTGAGCGGTTGGTTTGATGATCTCTACAATTTCGTCATCTTTGGATCCTGGATCCTCTATTTAATGACCGCCGCGTCGGTTATCGTGTTGCGGAAGACACAACCTCAATTACCGCGGCCGTACCGGGTCATCGGTTACCCGTTTGTGCCAGTACTTTTTGTTGCTGTCGCCTTTTTTCTCCTTGCGAGCACTCTTCACACACGCCCTCGGGAATCGCTTATGGGGTTAGGAATGATGAGCTTAGGCATTCCGTTTTATTTCTACTGGAAGCATGCGCAACAAAAGAAGATTTCTTCGAAAGCACTTTAGTTCTTCTATTTCATTCTCAAAACAACCCAGTACTAGAACCCATATGCATTCACTTTCCCTTTTCTGAGTTGAATTTCAGTCAAAGTAGCATTTAAACTTCCTCTAAATCGTGTGCTCATATTCTTGTACGACGCTAACGGTGCTGCATGATGCATAAAGTTGATTGGAAAGGCAAAAAATTTGGACGTCGATAAAATGTTGGCTGAACTCAGGCTCGAGCGGGAGCAGATAGAAGAGGCAATTCTGACGTTGGAACGCTTGGCACGCGGACGTGGGCGCCGACGCGGCAGACCGCCGTTGTGGCTGAAAGATGCCACAGCTATCGGTAGCGCAGCATCATCTTCGGACACAAACGAGGAAGGTCATCCGCCCTCTGAGCCAAAACGTCGTGGTCGGCCTCCTAAGGTGAAGACAGCACAAGCTTCTGAGGTATAGCCCTAATTCCCCCAGGAAGCCAGCCAGGCGGCATCACTCTAATAGAGCAGGTATGGCTTCCTTCGATCCGCAAACTCTGATGCTTGAGCTTCTACCCTGTTCCAAATTTCGCCGGCATCGCTGCTCGCCTCCAGAAGCCGGATTGTCTCACTGTTCCCAATCAGAAATCGGCACTTTTGCAGGTCGATTTTACCCGGGAACAATCTTTGAATAGCCACTATCACTTCGATGCCGAGGCGCGTGCTGTCGAACGCCTCACGATCCGTTATTACGAAACGGATTCCCTGGATCTCCTCCCCGGAGAAATTGGAATCGACAGGTCTAAATCGCGTCGGATAGACGCGCACGCCTGGAATGAACCGGGCATTCAGGTATTCGGCGAGGACTTTGCCGTCCATCCAGTCCGCTCCGATCTGCTCGAATGGCGCGTCGGTCCCTCGGCCAACTGAATAGTTTTTATTTGCCTCTATCATCGCCAAGCCCGGATAGAGCAGTGCCGCATTCAGGCTGCGCATGTTGGGCGAGGGATCGACCCAGGCCAAACCAGTCGAGTCGAACCAGTCTCCCCTCTCCCAATTACTCATTTTTACGACGTGCAGATCCGCGCCCCAGTGCTGCTCGGCGTTCGCCATAGTAGCCAACTCTCCAAATGTCATGCCATGTCGCAGCGGAACATCCAGGCATCCCACAAACGATTCCAGCGGCTGCTCGAGCGTCGGTCCTTCAACATGCGTGCCAGTGATCGGATTGGGCCGGTCGAGCACATAGAACGTCTTCTTCGCCTTCGCGGCCGCCTCCAACGCGTACAACATCGTGCAGGAATAGGTGTAAAAACGACTGCCAACGTCCTGAATGTCGAAAACTATTGCGTCGATATCCCGCAGCTGGTCCTCTGATAGACGGCGCTGGTTCGGTTGAAACAGGCTGATTACCGGTAAGCCCGTCTTCTCGTCTCTACTGTTACCAACGGCTTCATCTTTTGTCCCGTTGATGCCGTGTTCGGGCGAAAACAAACGCTTGATCTGCACTCCGGCCGCCAGCATGGCATCGATGTTTCGGCTCCCCTGGCTGTCGAGGCCGGTGTGATTCGTTATCAGCCCCAGGCGTTTGCCTTTGAGCTCGTTGAATCCTTGTTGCTCGAGTACGTCGAGTCCGGTCAGAGTCTGCGCATTGCGCGATATGACTCGATGTACCCCGGCGTTTGCAATCGTATCTGTGTATCCAGTCAACGCCACCGAGTTCGGAATGAGCATGCCGTAATGAGCAGCCACGGCCGTTGCCACCCGGGAACGGAACGAAACCAGCGACTTACCATGCTTTGGGTGAACGACGTTAGTCAGGATAATGACAAAGCTATTCGTTGTCGGGTCCATCCACATGGACGTGCCGGTCCATCCGGTGTGCCCGAAAGAACCGATCGGAAATAACTCGCCTCGATTGCTCGAGTAGGGTGAATCCATGTCCCAGCCAAGCGCCCTTAGAATCGGTTGATCGGCCGGAGTCGCCGGTTCCGTGAATTTTTTCACGGTGGCCGGATCGAAGATCCTTATCCCGCGATACTCGCCCATTCCAAGCATCATGCCTGCGTATTTCGCCAGGTCGTCCGCGGTGCCGAAGAGGCCTGCATGTCCCGCAACGCCCCCCATCGCGTGTGACCTAGGATCGTTCACTACGCCGCGCTCGACCTTTCCTGTGGCGGTGTCGATCTCGGTCGGCGCGATGCGCGGTATGAGCGACGGCGACGGCAAAAAGCCCGTGTCATTCATCCGCAGCGGTGCGTAAATCTGCTCGTGCGCAAATTGCGCCAACGTCTCACCCGACAGCCGGCGCACAATTTCACCGAGCAGGATGAAATTTGTGTCGCTATAAATGAACCTCGCGCCCGGGGGAGCAATCGGCTTCTCGGCGAGCGCCTTCTCGACACCTGCTTGGTAGCCGCTCCAGGGCTCTCCCATTTCAAAATCCGGGCGAAATCCCGAGAAATGTGTCATTAAGAGGCGTATGGTAATCTGGCTCTTTCCTCCCTGAAACTCAGGTAAATATTTCGTGACCGGATCGTCGATCCGGATCTTTCCTTCTTCGAAGAGCTTCATGATAGAAGGTGTGGTGGCGACCACCTTCGTCAGGGACGCCACGTCAAAGATGGTGTCTACCGTCATCGGTTCGCGCGCTGGTATTAAGGCTCGCGAACCGTAGGCCTTCCGATAAACAATGTCCCGGTTATGCCCGATCACCAGCACTGCGCCCGGGATCAGGCCCGTCCGAACTGCATCGTCAAAAATAGCATCAACCTGCGGAAATGCGACAGGCGCTCCCACCGTCGCAACAACCTGTCTGCCAGCGAGCAGGCTCGCACACAAAAGGCCGAGAGCAATTAATTTCATCGTGAAACACCAGCGTACACAAGCCTCTCCTGGTCCTCTGACTTAGTACTAGGTCCCCTATACCTCTTGCCGGATCGCCTGCTGACGAAGAGACATGTGTGTCAAAATTGTTCGCCGCTCTGTTCATCCTTCCTGCCTTTTGCTTGGCGGACCCTGTAATTGCGCCCTCCGCTTCGGGCTACTACAGTCAGGGGGCTTTTGAACAGGCGATCGCAGAGTACGCTCCAGCCGGCTCGTCGCTAACGCTGGACGGCTTTGCGGGGGGTCAAATCCAGGAGTCCGGTGTCTCGGTCAGTTCTGATATTAATTACGACGGCTATCACGTCGGCGCTGGCAACGGGCATTTTGTTCCGGGTGCGTATCAAGACGTGACCCAAAAGTATTCGACTACCGTGTGGACGTTCAGCCAGCCCGTCTACGCTTTTGGCGGTGCATGGAATCTAGGGCCCGTCAATGCTGGTTTACAGGTGGAAGCCAACGGAACCGTATACTTCATGCCGGATGGCGCCGTCCAGCCCCTCTCAAGCTATCGGACCGGCTCAGCACCGGAGTGGCCGTCCCAAACCTGGTCAGGCTTTTGGGGCTTTGTTTCAAGTGTTCCGATCGACACTATTAGCATCTCTTTCGGTGATGAAGGTTTTGCTGGCAGCTACGCTCAAAATTACTCTTTTTCGAATATGGAGACCGTCAGCGCTGCGCCGGAACCCTCTGCCCTTGTCCTGATCGTCTCCGGTCTTCTCATCACAGTCGGCCTTCTTAGAAGAAAAACCAACGCTGGTTCGAAGCCCGGCAACTAAATCCGCGCATTTTTTGTAAACGTTTGTAGATACTGAGGAAGCACCGCGGCTAATGTTTAATGCGTCGCAGGCTGGCTCAGCTTCTTGAAATACTCAGCCACCGCTGCCCGATACTTCTCGGCCGGCGTTTCGGAATTTCCGCTACGCGCGCCCTGCGCCTGTTGCTCCCCGAGCTTGCGGCTTAACTCGGCTTCTAGCCTCTCCAAGCTCGCCACAGCGTCTTGACCGATAGTGGCTTGGAGCGTCCCGGGATTCGCGTTCAAATCACGCAAATACCCGAGCGTGCCGCCAAAGTAATTGCCGAGCGCTCTATCCTGACCGGAAATCTGGCCTCGCATTGCAGATAACTGACCGATCGCCTGCTGCAGATCTCTCTGATCGACGCTGCCTCCGTCTGCTCGCGACGGCCCCAGACTGCCGCCCGCCCCATTCTGCCCGCCCGGTTGGCCCTGTTGGGCACTCTGTGACTGGCTTCCGTTACCCGCCAGTCCTTTTCCTTGCTGCGTTCCTTGCTGCGCCTGTTCCAGCTTCTCTCTGAGCTGCCGTACCTGGGACAAGGCTCTGGCCGTAGTGTCGCTTCCGTTCTTCCCGTTGTTGCCCGCCGCGTTCAACGTATCTTGAGCGCCCCGCAGATCGCGGCTGAGTTGCTCCACACCGGCGGTTACGTTATCTTCCATGTCGATGTTTCGGTCGCCGTATCCTTCGCGGATCCACTGCGCGTTCTTCTGCATCCGAAGGGCTAGTTCCTTTTGCTCCGCATCGGAGAGAGCCCTTCGCACCTTATTTGCACTGTCCGGAGAAGCCTGTTGTAATGCTTGCTCCTGTTGCTGTATCCCCTGTTGAAGCTGCTGTAGTTGCTGCGCCAGGCGGTCCTTCTCGGAAGCCAGCGCGTTTTCTTCCGGAGTCGCCCGGTGAGTTGGGCGCAGCTCTTGCATCCAGTTCCGCCGCCGGTATCCATAACTGAACCGGGTGTTGTCGGGATCGTTCATCTCGGGCATTTCGTTCCCTTCGCCGCCCGGCGAGCTTGACGCCTCGTTCGTGCCTTTACCGTTGCTCGGTATACCGTACATCTGCTTCAACCGGTTTGCCAGATCCCGCTGAGCACTGGCAATCCCATCAGCCCTCTGCGATAGCTCGGAAAGCGAATTGCCTGCGTTCCTGTGAAGCGCGCTCTCCAGTTGGCGCTGCGCCTGCGCGAGTTGGCCGGACGCTCGTTGCTGCGCTGCGGCATCTCCACTTGCGACGGACTGGCGCATCTCGTTTTCCGCTTGAGACAACGACTCTTCAGCTTGCCGCATGGCTTCGTTCATCTCCCGGTTGCTTGCTGAGTTCTGTTGATCGCGCGCGTTCTTTTGTCCGGCGCTGGCCGATTGCGTGCCCTGTGCCGATCCCTGCTGCCCAGACTGCGATTGAGATTGTCCCGACGATTGGCTGCCCTGCGAGTTCTGTGCCAACTGCTGCATTTGCCGCCGTAGCTCTTCTGCTTCGCGTCTTAGCTGCTCTTCTTGCCAGCGTTGCTCGGCCGGCTGCTGCTGGCTCCTCTGTTCCGCCAACTCCTGCTGCCGTCTGGCCAGCATCTGCAAGCGCTGGAATGCATCGTCAATCGCCTTCTGCTGGTTACTTGCCGAATTCTCCGAGTTCTGCCCCGTCTCATATTGATTCTTCGATGTATCCAGTTCGAGATCGAACATGCGAGCCAGCTCGCGTTGGGCGCCGCCGCTGCCACCACTGCCGTTCTGCTGGCCAAAAGCCACCTGTATGTTCCGGAACATGGCTTCAGCTCGTAGCAACGATTGCAGCGCCTTCTGTTCCGGCGCCAGAGCGTCATGCCATTTGGCCGGCGAGAGCTGCTGGACTGCTTCGCCCATTTCCGACGCCGCAAACGTCATCAGCTTCGAAAAATTTTCAAACTCTGCGTTTGCTTGTGATAATTCCCGATTACTCATGCGCTGCGCAAGCGTTTGAGCCTGCCCGCTCAGTTTGGCTTCCAGATCGGAGAGAAAGTGCGCCTGTTCTTGAACCGCTGCCTTGCTCTGCGCATCGCTGCGAAGTTGGTTGAATGTCGCTGCAATAATCTGTTTCTGCCGCTCGGAGATGTTGTTGTCCTGTCCGCCTCCACCGCCCATGCCGCCGCCTGACTGCTGCGACTGGCTGAACTTGTAGTCGTAGCCTTCCGCTTGCGCAAATAGTATGTCGCTCCGCGTGGTCTTGTTTGCGTCCGCTGCGGTGGCATACATGCTCACCACGTCCCCCGGCGCCAGCTTGAAATTTTCAAGGTAGAGCGTTGTATGACCCTGTTCATCCTTCTGACCCTGCGTCCGGAACCGCGCAACCTGTTCGCCGCCTCCATTCACCGAATAGTGCAGCTCGAGCGACTTCACTCCGAAATCGTCGGATGCCTCTACCGCAACCGGCACTTCCTCAATAGGACTAACCCGTGGATCGTGTCCTGGACGCACTACCTTCACCACCGGCGGCTCATCCTTCTTCGCTTCGATAAAATAATCGTCACTCAGCCGGATCGTCTCTCCGCTATCGACCACAGCGACGTGATACGCGCCATCCTTCTTCACCGGAATTTCCGCTTGCTGCCATCCGCCGTCGGCCGCCTTCAGCTCGATTCGCTCACCGTTATCGAGAACCAGGAGCCCATGCTCCAAAGGCTTGTCCGTCAGAATGGAAATCCTCGCAGTGCTGCCTTCGACAGCTCGCACGTCGCCGCCCGGATCTTCGCTCACGTCTTTCAGCCCTAGACCGCCTGGGAACCGAACGAGCGTGCGGATGCGTTTCACGTTCGGCAGGTCCTTCACCGAAATCTTGAAACGCTTTGATTGAGCGCCGTCCGCTTGCACATAATACTCAACCGCGTCCGAAACAGCGGGAAACAGGAAATGATAATCATCGCTCTGCGTGCCGGGCTGCATCTGGGCTTCTTCCCATTTCCCCATCTGCCCGTAGCGCGCGTGCAGGGTAACTCGCCGAGCGGCAAAGCCGACCAGTTGCGCTTTGACCATTTGATCAGACTTTCGCCTGATCGTCTTATTTCCGGGCTGCACGGTGACTTCGTAAATCGGCCGCTGGCTGGCCCGCGCGGATCCTGTCCAAAGTAACGCTGCGCCATAGCCGACGTATCCTGGACCGCCCGCGATCAGCCACACAAGCACACCCGCCGCAATCGCCCCTGCCGCCGAGAATCCCCAGATCTTCGTCATGGACCGCAAAGCCGCGGGCTCGTTCTCGCCTGCAATGCGCAACACATCTTCCGCAACCACCTCAGTGAAGGGATTGCTCGCGTCCGGCCGCTCGGTCGCTGTCAGCAACCGTTCCTCGAGGCCCGGAATGGCCTGTTCCGCGATCCGCGCTACCCT
This sequence comes from Bryobacteraceae bacterium, assembly GCA_036272575.1. Lineage (GTDB taxonomy): Bacteria > Acidobacteriota > Terriglobia > Bryobacterales > Bryobacteraceae > Bog-105. The sequence goes on from DATAYL010000357.1 coordinate 16,883, forward strand.
CTTTCGATTAAGCCTGCGGACTGGTATCGATACGGCAAATGCCACCGCGCTGGCCACCGATAAATACAAAAGTATGCGCAACGGCAGAACGACAGAATGAGCAAACTGAAACCGGTTGCAGACTACTGCCATGACAACCGTAAGCAAGAGTGCGAGCGAGGCCGTGAACGCCGCTCCCCGTGATGCCGCCAGCAGGCGCAGGCGCCTTTCCAGCTGATGCAGATACCTGTTGACTTGTTCGAGCGCCGTCATCCTGTCTGCCTCTCTTCCTTTCGCTGCCCGTCCCCCATATAGCGTCCGGCAAACAGCGACTCAAGGAAACCTACTAGCAGCGCTGCCACCAGAAAATAACGCCAGATGTTCCAGGGACGGGTCTGGATCTGCTGGGTCGCATCCGCCGGGTGCTGCGCCGTATCTCCAGTATTGCGCCATAAATTGAGAGTTTCATCGGAGACCGACAAAAGATTGGATTCCCGGCTTTCCGGATGAACCGCCAGCAGCGCGCGCCGCCCATCCGCCCGCGTCACCTCGTAAAACCCGCTCTGATTTAGATCAAAGCTCAACCGCCTGGCTGCATCCGAGAGCGATAGTTCATGTTTACCGTCCGGGCCTACCACATCGGCTGAGCCGCTCTCCGATTCGTGGCGCAAACTCACCGGCGTGCCGATCACCAGGTTGGATGGATTATCTTCCAAGCCCGCCAGATACCGCGCCGTTTGCACGACAAAAGGCACAAACGAGGCATGCAGTGCGAAATCATTGGTCGAATTGTCGAGCGTTGAAGCGAAAATCAATTTTCTTCCTTCGCCCGCCTGCTCCTCGACCAGGAGAGGAGATCCATCCGAAAACCGCGCCAGAATCCGAGCGTTGGCCTTCGGCGGAAACACTGCCGTCTCGCTGAACTGGACGTTCTGAAATTGGCCGGCAGCCGCCAGCGCCGGGTGCGCGTTATCTACATAGCCGGCGGCAAGCGTTTGACGCTGCTCACGAAACTGCTCTTTTGAAAGAGGAATAATTCCCGAATCCGCCGTATTGGGACCGATCGAAATCAGAACCGAACCCCCCTTGATCACGTACGCGCACAAGGCGTCCGATAGTTTCGGATCGAGTCGGCCCACATCATCCAGAACCACAAAAGCGAACCGCGTAAACTCCAATCCCGTCCCGCCATTCGCTGGTGACGCCTGCAGCGTTAAGCCATCTCTGGTGCCGGACTCCAATGCCGTCTTGTAATAAATTTCGCGGCCCGTTCGCCGGCCATTTGCATACAGAAACAGAACTTTCTTCGGGTCCTCATGTTCAATCGAAAAAGGAAAAATATCGTCCTGCGGCAAATTGTCTTCCGGTTTGATTGCCAGTTCTCCGCGATGAGAACCATACGATACCGGAAAATCCGCGAACGAAACGCTGGCTTTCCCGTTTGCCGGCACCGTCACGCTCTTCTCCGCAAGCTGCTTGCCATCTAGCGAGAGAGATACGGTTCTGCTTGCCGCAGGCGTATTCCATCCCGCAATTACCGCCGTCAAACGCACCGCGGAATTTCCGCCCACCGAGGAAGGAACATCCACGCTCTCCACCGACCAGTTTGGCCGTTTCTGCTCGCCCACCCGGTACAAATGCAGCGACACGTTGGGGCCGGCAGTTAGATTCCGAAAATCGGAAGGCATTGAGGTCTGCTGCATATCGCTGACCAGGTCAACGCTTAGATGCATGCTGGTGGTTTCGGCCAGCGCGCGCATCGCCCGGGTGAACTCGCCAAAGGAACTGGCGCGGTCAGTAGGCCGGAGCGCGTTAAGCGACCCGATTAATTCGGCTTTAGATGCCCCCGGCGCCGTAAGACTTTCCACATGCGCATCGAGTGCTGCCGTCTCAGCCAGCGATTGAGCCGGTAACCCCGTCACCAACTCCTTTGCTTTCTCTTTCGCCAGCGGCATGCGGTCGCCCGACTGCATGCTGAACGACCGGTCCAGTGCAATCACGTTTAACGTCCGTCGGTTCTGCACCTTGGACCGGCGCTGCACAAACGGGTTTGCAAACGCCAGTGCCAACAGCAGCAACAACGCAATTCGCAGGCTGAGTAGCGCCAGGTAGCGCAATTTCCGGTGTTTGACCGAACTTTGCTCTCGACGCTCAAAGAACATTAAAGAACTGAAGGGTTGCGGAGTCTGCTTGAAACGGCGCAAAAGATGCAGCCAAAGCGGTAGCGCAACCGCTGCCGCGCCAAGTAGAAACCAGGGTGAGAGAAAACCCACTTACATCCTTCCTTGCCGCGTGAAGAAATACTCCCGCAACGCCCCATCTAATGGCCGGTCTGTGGAAAGCAGAAAGTAATCCAGGCCCGCGGCCTGCGATTTCGTGCGCAAGGCGGCAATATGCGCCGCCATCTTTGCCCGGTATTCGTCGCGCGCGTAGTCATGCGATGTCTCTAGCGCCTCGCCGGTTTCCATATCGATCAGCAGCGGCGAGCTGCCCAGCGACGGTTCGATTTCTCCGGGATCGAGTACATGAAACAGCACTACCTCGTTTCCCCGGAATCGCAACGGTTCAACCACCTCGATAATGGCTTCCGGTTTGTCGAAAAAGTCCGAAAGCACGACCGTAAGCCCGCGTCTTTTTAAGAAGGCCTGCAATTCGAATAACGGTTTTTGAAAATTGGTCCGCTGCCCCAGTTCTGCCTGCTCGATTCCATGCAGCAAACGCATCAGTTGGCCTTGCCGCGAAGAAGGCGGAATGAAATTGCTGACTTCTTCATGAAATACGATCAGCCCTGCGCTGTCCCGCTGCAGGTGCGCCAGGTAAACGATCGCCGAAGCAAGAAATTTCGCATAAGAGATTTTCTTTACCGGTCCGGTTCCGAATCCCATGCTCGCGCTCACATCGAGCAGCACGTGTAGGGCCGTGTTTGTCTCCCCCCGATAGCGCTTCAAATACGCTCGTTCCGTGCGCGCAAACACGTTCCAGTCAACGTGCCGCAAATCGTCGCCCGGAGTATATGCCCGATACTCTGCGAATTCCTGGCTGAAACCAAAATCCGGAGACCGGTGAAGGCCAGCCACAAAGCCATCGACCACCGTTCTTGCGATTAGCTCCATATTGGATACTTCCACCAGAACGGCGGGATCCAAAAAGCGATTTGTGGTTACCGTGGCTGACACGCGAGGTCCTCTTCTTTACTCTCTCGGCGACTTCTTCCAGTCGAGTAACTGCCGCAGCAGCTGATCCGTGGTCAGACGTTCAGATTCTGCATGAAAATTAAGCAGCACCCGATGTCGAAGGACCGGAATTGCGAGCGCTCGCACATCTTCATAGGAAACATGGAAACGACCGTGCATCAAAGCCCGCACTTTGGATCCCAAAATTACGAATTGAGCCGCCCGCACGCTGGCACCAAAGTTCACGTATTTCTTGATGAAATCAGGTGCCTCGCTGCCGATCACCGGCCTTGTGGCTCGCACCAGTTCCACGGCGTAGCGCGCCACCGACTCTGATGCTGGAGTCATTCGAACCAGCTGCTGGAAATCAAGAATCTCCTGGCCATTCGTGACCACCGCGACTTGGCTTTCATGCGTCGAAGTAGTCAAATCGAGAACCTTCAATTCCTCCTCAACGTCCAGGTAATCAAGCACCGTATTAAAGAGGAATCTGTCGAGCTGGGCTTCGGGAAGCGGATACGTTCCCTCCAGTTCAATCGGATTTTGAGTCGCCAGAACAATAAACGGCGGCTGAATCCGGTACTGGTTGCCACGCACCGTGCACGACAGTTCCTGCATCGCTTCGAGCAACGCGGACTGTGTTTTCGGCGGCGTCCGGTTGATTTCATCCGCCAGCAGCACGTTCGAAAACACCGGCCCGGCGACGAAAGTCCAGCTGCGCTTGCCCGTCGCCTGGTCTTCCTCGATGATATCCGTGCCGGTGATATCGGACGGCATCAAATCTGGAGTGAATTGGATCCGATTAAACTTAAGTCCCAGAATCTGAGCAAGCGTCCGCACCAGAAGCGTCTTGGCGGTTCCAGGCAGACCCGTCAACAAGCAGTGACCGCCCACAAAAAGTGAGATTAATAGGTGCTCAATTACTTCGTCTTGGCCGACGATCGCCTTGCGAATCTCGCGTTTGATAGCCTCTTGCGTGTCGGCAAAGCGCTGAACGCGTGCCCGAAGCTCTTGCGAATCGATATTTGTATTTGCAGATGTGATCGTCGACATTTTGCTGACTGGTTTTATTGACTGGCTTTATTGACTTAGTTGAAGTAACAACTGCTGCGCTGGCTTGAAATCGGGCGCTGCTTCTAATGCGAGAATGACCTGCTCTTTCGCTTCATTCGGCCGGTGTGCCGCTTGCAAAGCTCGCGCGAGCTGATAATGTGTATCCGCCGGGTCTCCAGCCTGGAGTGCTAATAACGCTTCGCTCTCGCGTACCGCAATTGCCGTGTTGCCATCCTCCAATGCCAGCTTGGATAGCAGCCGGTGAATTTCCTCATTCTCTGGATAGATGTAATTGAGCTTGCTCAACGTGAGCTCAGCGTCTTTGCGTTGC
>DATAYL010000358.1:0-1631 GCA_036272575.1 Bryobacteraceae bacterium
GACGTTGTTGCGGTTGCGGTAGTTGTGCAGAGCGGTCCTGAAGGTGCTTTCCATCATGCTGCTGGGCGCGCTGACGCGCAGCAGGAACGGGGACGAAGTTTGCTCCACATCCAATCCGCTCTGTCGCAGATAGTCGGCGACCGCGGCGGCCTGCGCCGGGTCCGGGGCAAAGCGCGAGTAGAACTCTCCCTTGCTAAGCCAGTTCTGACCTGTGGCGTTCGCCTGGTAAAGATCGGCCAGGAGGCTGGAGAGCCCGGACGCGTCGCGCGGCGCAAGCACAACCTCGACCGACATGTGCGGGCTGGTGAACTCACCCATATCAACATCAGTTGTAGGCTTGACGTTGCCGCCAACTGTGGCAAAACCATGATCGGCTGCAGTACACGCCGGTGAAAGGTTCAGCAACAGAGTGACCGCTGCGAAGGCGCAGCACAGTGCACGTGCTCTGCAAAACATAGAATCCTCCAGATCGTCATTTGGTTCCGGACTCCGTGGCCGATGGCGGCATCAACACATCAGTTCGAAGCGTGACAATTTTGGGGGATGGCCCGTACAGGAATTGGAATGCCGCAAATGCCGCCCGACAGTATCCCCGCAGTCTGAGCTTTGTCAAGTCGCCCCTGAAACCATGCTCCTCGCCACTCAGAGAATCACTTCCGATATGTCGCCCACCCTTCCTTTACCAGGATTTGGGCGGGGACATGTTTTATGTTGCTCATACGATCTAGCGTTTGAGTGCGAAGTGTTTCCCAAAGACCTCCTTAGACCGCTTTTCGCCCTATTCGCTCAAGACAATTGATTTGGCTTTGCTTCTTGGGGTCGGACATGTAGCGGTTTGAGTGAAGTCGCTCCATCGTGTCCCAGTCCTGCCCTTTCCATGCTCGTACACCACCTTGATCCTTGAAACTGGTCAGCCACAGAAGTGCGAGAGTCATCTCGTCTACCTTGTCCTGGTCGTATTCCATCCCGTTTGCCTCCGGCTTCAGCGCCATAGTACTAGCGCCTTCAATTCCCGAGCGGCAATACGGGCGACTCAGACACGAGGCTCGATTCCGATTCGATCATTGACCGCCCTGTGAACATAGTCGTTCACTTTCGCCGATAAAAGGTAGGGTCACTTCCGACTTGATTGTGATCCCGATCGCAATCAGTTCGAGGGGCACGTAAAAAGATTTAATTGTGCATTTAACACCTCGTCTTCAAAGCTGAGTACTCTGCGTGGTTCGTGTGGTCAAGCGAATCTTGCGGAGGATCCGGAAATGCATCTAAGAAAGCTGTTTCGTCGTGCAGTCGTGGCTGCGTTCGGCTGCCCGTTGCTTATGATCGGGCTCGCAACGTCGGCTCATGCCCAGTGTCAGCTAAATTCGCCCGGCGAAAAAATCAAGCACGTCGTGTATGTCGAATTCGACAACGTGCACTTCACCCGCGACAATCCCAACGTCCCATCAGACTTAGAACAAATGCCGAACCTGCTCAATTTCATCACGCACAACGGCACGCTGGACGCCGGTGACCACACCGTCCTCATCTCACACACAGCAAATGACATCCTCACCACCGAGACAGGGCTCTACTCGGACAACACCGGAATCTTTATCGCCAACAGTTTCGGCGTATTCGGGCCGACGGGC
>DATAYL010000359.1:0-27253 GCA_036272575.1 Bryobacteraceae bacterium
GATTCCTGCAGACGCCGGCACTCCGGATCCTGCATCAGCGAGTACCCCGCCGTCAGGTCCTCGTCCGCATTGCGTCCGCGAATGCTCCCTGCCACCTCGTCCAGAAAATCGTGGTACGAGTTCATTAAGCTCGCCGGAAGCGTCACACTGCCCGTCGGGGTCTCATGGTATGCCATGTGCGGCATGTTCTTCTCTTCAACCCCTACGTACAGCACCATATTGTGCCCTTCGCAGCAAGCCGCTTCCACACGCGAGACCACCACTCCCGATAGCTTATCGATCCGTTCTTCCGCCGCAAGACGGGAAGGCAGCGGGTCACCCGGTTTCGCGCCCAGCGCCTGCCGGATCTTTTCCGGCGATACTTTGCGCGCCCCGTAGATTTCGATCAGCCCAACACGCGGCGTAATGTCATTTACTCCAGCTTGCAGACACAGGCCGAGACAGGAGACCAGCAAAAGAAAACGATACTTCACAACTTCTAGTATCGGACGCGTCGCGTTTCGTTCCGGTTTACGCCTGTTTTTCCGCCAGATCGCCAACCAGCGGCAGCTTGATCTTCCGGTTGTTATAGGCCTCGTACATCATATACAGCCACAGGCACAAAACCAGTAATCCGAAGATGGGCACAAGCGAGAAACCCACGCCATGCGTCACTGCGGCTATTAGTCCAACAGCAATAACGTAGACAATCCATATCGCAATGATCGCAATATGACCGAAGATGGCCTGGAATGCATGGAAGCGTATGGTCTTGTTCTGGTTGTAGGGCGCCAATACCAGAAAAATTATGCCGGTGACCAAGCCGAACAGATAACAGAGAGCGCTCGCCACGTTCTCCGTCAGCCCGGGCGCTTGTATCGAGGCCGACGAACCAGGAGGTACACCAGGCGGCACGCTCGAACTCGTGCCCGTATTCGGTTGGCCGCCCACCGGAGTGCCGCAATTTCCACAAAAGCTTCCCTCCGTCTTCGCACCACAGTTCGGGCAAAATGCCATGCGGCCTCCTCACGCCGGCGGACCAGCGGATTGCTCAAGTGTATTGCAAATCCGTGTTAAACGCTAGGCAGCTAGCGGACGGCGCATCACCGGACGCAGTGCCAGATTCACCAGCAGCATCAGTACCGAGAATACGGGGATCAGCATCAGCGCTCGCTGGTACGTACCGCCTTCGGCCAGCGCCCCGATGATCTTCGAGCTCACCGCCAATCCGATCCAGCCAAAGGTAATCACAATGCCCATGGCCGTAGCTGTCCCGCGCGGGAATGCATCCTGCGCCATGGCCAGCGTGGTCGGAAACACCGGCGCCATGCTCAACCCAGCGCAAAATACCGCCGCCGTAATCGCCGCCGTTGATTGCAGATGCAGCATCGCATAAGTCGTAATCGCCATCAGCACCGAAACCACCATCGTCACCGTCAGGGCCGGTACCCTGATCAGAATTCGCGAAACCACCACGCGCCCTAAAAGAATGCCGAATGCAAAACCGTAACTCACCACGTGCCCGGCCGTGCTTGGATCGAAATGCACGGTTTCGACCAGGTATGTTTTAAGCCAGTTCCACACACCCACTTCACAGGCCACGTACAAAAATAGAAACACAGAAAGCAGAATCAGCGATGGATTTCTTATCAGCGACGGCACTTCGTTCATGTTGAAGCTCGCCTTACCAGCCGGAGCGGGCATCGCAGTCATGGCGTTCACCACCAACGCCACCGCTGCCAGACCCGCGATCAAATAGCAAACCGCCGACGCATCGATGTGCTCGCTTGCAATGTAAGTGGTGATAATACTTCCCAGGCCGAAGAACAAATTCAGAAAATTCAAAACTGAGCTGCGCCGCGACGTATCCACCGCTCCCGCTAGCGCATTTGACCCGGTCACCACAATCCCGCCGCCGACGCCCAATATGAAATACACGAACAGCAGTCCTGTGTAGCCGCCAGCGTTCGGAGCCGCCGCCAGCGCAATCACAATCAGCGCCAGCCCCGAGAGCAGCGCGAGCTTGTTGCCTTTGATGTCGATGATAGGGCCCGCCGAAAGCGACGCCACAACCAGACCCAGCGCGTACAAAGTTGCCAACGTGCCCTGCTGACCGGCAGTCAGTCCATAAGTAGGAAGCAGAGCGCCAAGGATCGGCGCGATGAGGCCATACACAAAGATGGCCAGAATCGCTGAGAGAATGAGCATTCGATGAATAGTATCAAACGGCCGTGCTTACCGCGGATTTTTGCGAGGCTAGTTCCCGCACGCCGCTCACTGCCTGCTCGCACTCTTCGCGCGACACATCCCGGTGCGTCACCATGCGCATTCGCATCGGCCCCACTCCGTTCGCCAGCACGCCTCGCGCTTTCAACGCGCGGCTCAACTCGGTGCTCGTTACCCCGAGCTCCGCTATGTCGAAGATCACGATATTCGTCTTCACTTCGCTTGGCCTGATCCGTATGCCCGGAAACTCGCTCAGTGCCTCGGCCAGGTAACGGGCATTCGCATGATCTTCGGGCAAATGCTCCGGCCCTCCTTCAAGTGCCAGTAATCCCGCAGCGGCCAGGACGCCGGCCTGCCGCATTCCGCCGCCCAGCCTTTTGCGATAGAGTCTCGCCTGCTCAATCGCCTCTGCGGCGCCGGCCAACATCGAACCTACCGGCGCGCCCAATCCTTTCGAGAGACAGAACATCACCGAATCTGCCTGACGTGCGAGTCTCGCGACCGGCACACCCGACGCAGCCGCCGCATTGAAGATGCGCGCGCCGTCGATATGAACCTTAAGCCCACGTTCATGCGCTCGTTCGCAGACTTCATCGAGCACGGCGACCGGATAAACCGTGCCCCCCGCCATGTTGTGAGTGTTCTCGAGCGCAATCAATGAGGTCGGCGCATTGTTGCGGCTTCCGGTGCGCAACGCCGGCTCAATCTGCGGCCACGTCAGAATTCCATCGCTTGTCTCGATCGGTCGCGCCAGGCAACCGGCAAACCACGCGAGCATCGAAAGTTCCCAGTCCAGGATGTGCGCTCGTGCGTCGCACACCACTTCTTCGCCATGCCGCGTGTGCATCTTGATCGCAATGTTGTTGCCCATCGTGCCGGTCGGCACAAACAGCGCCGCCTCTTTGCCTGCGATTTCCGCTGCGCGTTCCTCCAGCCGGTTCACGGTCGGATCTTCACCATAAACGTCGTCGCCCACTTCTGCCGCTGCCATCGCCGCCCGCATGCGCTCGGTCGGGCGCGTCACGGTGTCGCTCCGCAAATCAATGAACATCGAGAAACTCCTGAAAAATTTCGTTCGACAACAACACGCCGTTCAGCGTTAAACGAAGCCGTGCGCCGGCTCGCTCCAGCATGCCCTCCTGAATCCAGCGTTCGATTGGCAGGCGAAATCGCTCCCACTCAGCGGCGCTCGGTTCGATTCCGGCATCCAGACGCAGGCCAACGAAGAAGTGCTCTTCCGCCGGGTCGGTTGCGATGGGCTCGGGCTTCTGCCGGTCTAAATAGCTCAGCAGGGTGTCGGGGTTGCTCCAGCGACGTCCGTTGCCGAACGAAGTTGCATCGACACCAAAACCGACGTAAGGCTCGAGCTGCCAGTACTTCAGATTGTGCCGCGATTCGAAGCCCCGCTGGGCGAAGTTCGAGATTTCGTATCGCGCCAAGCCCATTTTTGCCAAACGAACTCGGGCCCGCTCGTAGAACTCCGCCGCCCGATCGTCGGACGGCATTTTCGCTGCTCCGTAGCGCACGCCGCCTGAAAGCAGTTCTTTGCCAAGGCGGCTATCTTCATCACTCTCAAAGAGATAAATAGATGCATGCGGCGGCATGAGCCGCTCGATCCAGTCCAGCGACTCCTCCCAGGAAGCGGCCGTCTGCTCCGGTAAGCCGGCAATCAGGTCCAAATTAAGGTTGCCAAGCCCCGTATCGCGCAGCAGCGCCAGATCAGCCGCGACCATTTCCGGAGTATGACGGCGGCCGGTCAACTGGAGTTCGTTTCGTAAAAATGACTGTACTCCCAAACTGACCCGGTTGATACCGCTCTTTTTCCAGGCCTCTGCCTTCTCACGCGTCACCGTACCGGGCGCGCACTCGATCGTCGCTTCGGAAATGACCTTCGCAGGAATCGTCTCGAGCAGTTCCGCCAAGTATTCGAGCGGCATCAAACTGGGGGTGCCGCCGCCGAGATACAAGGTCTCGGGCTGCCATTCCCAACGGTGACCGCGCACTTCCGAGAGCAGCGCCCGCTCGTATCTTTGCCTGCTCGCCGCCGGAGCCACATCGGACGCGAAGTTACAGAAACTGCATTTCTGTGCGCAAAACGGATATGAAATGTAAACACCCGCCACGTTTAAAGCGTAACTTCCTCGCCGATTTGCTGGCTTACCGCCGAGGCGATCAGTTGATCGAGCGTCTGCCCAGTGTCCGGCAGCACAAACGCGCTACGTTCCGGCTTCCAATCCAGTTTGAAACTCCTGGAGTGCGCCGACACCCAGATTTGCCGCACCGGCGAGTTCGGGCTGACCACAAACCGCGCCTTCGGTTCCTCAAAATCGATCGAAAGCGCCCCCGCGTTAAAATCGGGCTCAAATTCGTGCTCGTCGGACGCCCGCGAAAGCTTGCGATACAGTGAATCGAGCGCTTCGTTCGAGCGTGTCTTAAATTCTTGTTCGTCCATGAGTGACAACTACCATTCTGTACTCGCAAGCACGAAACTTGGTAACTTAGGCCGCCATTGCCTCATCAGCTAAGTGCCAGACCTTATGGAGCCTTCGTGTGTCCGTCAAACCCAGATCCCAGGCACCAGTAAGCTTTTTGGTGATTACCTCTACCAATTCGATCGAGTAAGCTGTTTCTTCTCTCATAATTTCGCTGACGCCGCCAGCTTTCCCAAGGCGGCCGCTGACATCGACTACCCTGAATCGCGACGTTGCGCTCTCGTTGCAGCGCTGCGCCAGCAGAACGGCGATTCGGCCTCGCTTGATCTGTTAGCCCAGCCCGGCACGCTGGCGGTAGTGACCGGTCAGCAGGTCGGTCTCTTCTCCGGTCCTTCTTATACGGTTTTCAAGGCGCTTACGGCCGTCAAGTTGGCGGAATCCCTAAGTAAGGAAGGCATTCCCGCCGTCCCGGTATTCTGGCTGGCTTCGGAAGACCACGACCTCGCCGAAGTCGATCATGTTTGGTTTTTTAACCAGGACGCACAGCCGGGCAAGATCAGCCTGGCAAATGCCGTGACCAACGGCGGCCCGGTCGGAGAAGTCGAACTCAGCGAATTACCTTGGCCCGAGATTCGTGAGTCACTCGGCGATCTGCCCTTCGCCGATGAAACGGTCGAACGATTACGCGCCGCGTACCCGCCAGGTTCGACTTTCACCTCCGGTTTCAAAGCGCTTCTGCAAGATATTTTGCGCGAGTACGGGCTGCTTTTCCTGGATCCGCTCGATCCTGCGATTCGCGAAATGGCGCGCCCGTTCCTGGCTAACGCCGCCAAGCGCGTTCCTGAGTTGACCAGTGCTCTCAAAGCGCGCGATCACGAACTTGCCGAAGCGGGATACCATTCGCAAGTCCACCTGGACGATAATTCATCTCTGCTGTTTCTGCTGAACGAAGGCAAGCGCAGCCCGCTCCGCTGGAAGGACGGCGAGTTCGTAGCCCGCGATCAAAAGTATGTCGCGGCCGATTTGTGCGGGATCAGCGACCGCCTCTCACCGAATGCGCTTCTACGGCCGGTCATGCAGGATTATCTGCTGCCTACTGTCGCCTATGTGGGCGGCCCAGCCGAAATCGCCTACATGGCGCAAACCCAGGTGCTTTACAGCAAACTATTAGGACGGATGCCGGTAATTTTCCCGCGCAATAGTTTCACCCTGCTCGATGCGCGCGCCGAAAAAATAATCAACCACTTCCATCTCTCTATACTCGATCTGCTCGACCACCAGGAGCAGGTGAAAGGCAAGATCGCACGGCAAATGGTTCCAACCGATTTGGCTGAACAGTTCCGGGAACTGGAAATATCGCTGAGTGAGTCGCTCAGCCGACTGCAACAGAACCTTCACGATTTCGACCCGACGCTCGAAGCCGCCTTGCAAAAAAGCCATGCCAAGATGCTCTATCAACTTCGGCATCTCTCGAGCAAAGCGGCCCGCGAAACGCTCCGGCGAGACGAACTCGGGACCAAGAAAGCTAATTTCCTGATCAACCTGGTGTATCCGCAGCGCCATCTGCAAGAGCGTTTCTTCTCGATTATCCCGTTCCTCGCCAAGCACGGGCTGGACCTGCCGCAGACTCTTCTCGGTATGGCGCAGCTTACATGCCCCGACCACATGGTAAGGACCATTTAGCCACGCGTTCTTACTCAACAGATTATGCGGGATGGGCCGAAGATACCGCGCAAGCCATCCAAGAAGGCCGCTGGGGAGAGATTGATCGCACCGCTTTAGCGGACGAGGTTGAGAGTTTAAGCAAGCGCGTCTACTGGCAGTTCATGATCCGCCTCGAAGTCCTGCTGGCCCATCTTCTTAAAGACCGCTATCAGCCAGAAAAGACCGGCCGCAGCTGGCAGTTGACGATACAGGAACAGCGCCGGGCAATCGAAAAACTGTTGGCCGAGAACCCGAGTCTGGGCGGACGATTGTCGGAGAGCGCGTTTGACGCCTACGAAATGAGCCGATTTGCAGCCGCTCGCGAAACAGGTCTGGAGTTAGCGTCCTTTCCGGAAGGCAATCCCTTCACGTCAAAAGAAATTTGGGGCGAGGAAGCCAGCAGCTAAGGACATCCGGAACTGCGTACAATAGCGACTGATTGGTATTTGCGCGTATTCTAACGTTGACTCTGTTGTTTGGGGTCGCACTGCAGGCAGACACCGCCGGCGACCTCGCCGCTCAAGCCGAACAACTCCTGCGAAATAATGACCGTACCGGCGCTCTCGCCTTGCTGACCAAGGCCGACCAAGCTACCGACACCTCTGCCGCCTCAGAAGATCACATCGGCTTTCTGTACGCCGTGCTGCAGCAATCGGATGACGCGATTCTCCGCTTCGAGAAGGCCATCCAACTCGATTCGAAGTTCGCCCCTGCTCACTTTCACTTGGGTGCGGCACTCTGGAATGCCCAGCAGCGGGAGCGCGCCCTGCCGGAATTGCAAACAGCAGCCCAGATCGATCCCAAAAGCTTCGATTATCGGTTCCGGCTGGGTTCAGCCTACCTCTTTAAGGGGGACCTCACGCAAGCTATCCAGGAGTTGAAAGACGCCACGCAGCTCAATGAAGCGAGTTCTCCCGCCTGGACCGCTCTCGCCCAGGCGTATCAAGCAAAAGGCGATTTGGCCGCCGCCACCGATGCACTGGCAAAAGCTGCATCTCTCGATCCAGGGAATGACGAGCTGCACAATAACTATGCGTTTGCCCTCATCAGCACGCGGCAGGCCGACCGCGGCATCGAGGAGGCACAAAAAATTCTGGCGCACGACCCAAAAAACACTAGCGCCATTATGAATATCGCTTACGCTCACCTGAAGAAGGGTGAGTTCGACGAAGCCGCCGCCTCCTACCGCCAAATGCTTTCGATCGATCCTAATTCGGCCGCCGCACACTACGACTTGGGCATCGCGCTCAAGAGCCGGGATCAGCTAGAGGCGGCGACAGGCGAGTTTCGCGAAGCGATTCGCCTCGACCCGAACCTCTCGCAAGCTTATTACTCACTCGGTTTGACGGAATGGCAGATGGGCGATTTCGCCGGCCTGACCGAGCAAATGCGGGCGGCGATCAAGGTGTCCCCGAACTACGCGGAAGCGTATTACATGCTGGGCATCGCGCTTAAACATGATGGCGACCTGGATGGAGCGCTGGCAGCGCTCCGCCAATCAATCAAACTCGATCCCACTACTCCGGGCCCTTACAACACGATCGGAGAAATATTGCACAAGAAAGGCGATAGCGCCGGCAGCGCGGAGGCATTCGCTACCGGCGCTAAGATCAAACGGGACAACGAGTCGGAGCTTGCGAATACGTTGGAGCAGGGCATGCGCGGCGGCGACACCATGAAGCCCATCGCTCCCGAACCCCAAAAGCCCGCTGGCCCGCAGTAATTCATGTCCTCGCGCCGCGCTTTTCTCCGCTCGCTTTGTGCCAGCCTGCCGGTCTTCTCGCTCGACCAACTTCTGGCGGATGTTCCCTTGGGTATTCAGTTCGTCAACGTCGCACGTGAAGCCGGATTGAACAAGCAAACCATCTTCGGCGCCGAAAGCAAGAACAAGTATCTGCTTGAAACCACCGGCTGCGGTGTGGCCTTCGTCGACTACGACAACGACGGCTGGCTCGATCTTTTCTTCGTGAACGGCACACGCTTCGAAACAACCTTTCAGGCAGGGGAAGAACCGATTAGCCGCCTTTACAAAAACAATCGCGACGGCACCTTCACCGATGTGACACTCAAAGCGGGTGTGGCGCGCACCGGGTGGGGGCAGGGCGTCTGCGCCGGCGATTTTAACAACGACGGCCACGAAGACCTGTTTGTCACCTACTGGGGCGATTGCTCGCTCTACCGCAACAACGGCAACGGCACCTTCACCGACATCGCCGTTCAGGCTGGCGTCTCGACGCGCACCACTACCGGACTCAAGCGCTGGAACACCGGCTGCGCCTTCGTCGATTACGATCGCGATGGCCATCTCGACCTCTACGTGGCCAACTACATCGACTTCGATCCCAAAACCGCCCCGCTACCCGAGAGTGGACCTTGCCTCTATGAAGGCTTGCTGGTTGCTTGCGGGCCGCCCGGTTTGAAAGGCGGCAAAGACATTTTGTTTCACAACAACGGCGACGGCACGTTCACCGACGTTTCCGAAAAAGCGGGCATTCTCAAGAAGCAAGGTACCTACGGGCTGGGCGTGCTGGTCGGCGACTTCGACGGCGACGGCTGGCCTGACATTTATGTGGCCGATGATTCCTCGCCTTCCGCGCTCCTCAAGAACAATCACGACGGCACTTTCACTGATGTGGCGCTCGATTGGGGCGTCGCCTTCGGCGCGGATGGCAAGACGCAGGCCGGCATGGGTGTATCGGCCGCCGACATCTACGGCACAGGCCGTTTGGATATCGTCAAGACCAACTTCGCCGGCGACACCTCCAGTTTGTATCGCAACTTGGGCAATGGGAACTTTGAAGACGTCACGTTTCAGTCGGGTTTGGGCCGCAACACGCGTTTCCTCGGTTGGGGCGCCTGTTTTCTCGATTTCGACAACGACGGACTTCCCGATATTCTGACTTGCAACGGGCATGTTTATCCGGAGGTGAGAGAGAAAGAAAGCGAGTCCGGCTACCGCGAGCGCAAGGTGCTTTATCACAACATAGGTGACGGGAAGTTTAAGGACGTGTCGCTCGAAGGCGGTCCGGGAATATTGGAGCCGGTCGCGGGCCGCGGCTGCGCACTCGGCGATTTCAACAACGACGGCAATCTGGATGTCGTAGTGAATTGTGTGAACGATGTGCCACAGCTACTGCGCTGCGACAGCACACTTAAAAATAAGTGGCTACAAGTTAAGCTGATCGGGACTAAATCAAATCGCTCGGGCATCGGCGCTCGCGTGTATTGCACGCCCGAGGGAGAACGCCGGCAGATGGACGAAGTCCGCAGCGGGGGCAGTTATTTTTCGCAAAGCGATCTGCGCTTGCATTTTGGCGTGAAACAGGCGATGAAAGCGGACCTGGAAATTCACTGGCCCAGCGGAGCAGTCGATCGCTTATCCGGAATCAAGACCAACCAGATCGTTTCTGTGAAAGAAGGCAGCAGTGGACCCAAGGGCAGAGAATCCGCAACAAAGTAGACATCTGACTATCCTCCCGGTGACTATGCTGCGAAGACCGGGATTCCAGCACTGCAGTGCCTTGTCTAGGGTTTCACGACAGTTCCGTCAATCGTGCGATCTGTCTTGTAAGCTCCGCCGTCCCGAATCGGACCCAGCGGATATTTCGCTGCAAGTTGTTCGTCAATGTCCAGCCCAAGTCCCGGCTTACCGCTGTCGTATAAGTAGCCCTTGCGAATTTCACCCATACCTGGAAACATCTCGTGAACCAGCGGCGGAAAATGGTTCTCTTCCTGAATGCCGAAGGCTGTGCTGGAAAGATCGACGTGATAGCTCGCCATCTGATTAACCGGGTCGTTCTCGCCGCCCTCTTGGAAAGCAGTCCTCACGCCGAACAGTTCACATAGAATCGTCAACTTGCGGATCGGTGTGATGCCGCCCGTCGCGGCGACGCGGCAGCGGATAAAGTCGATCAGGCGGCCCGTAATCAATGGAATAACTTCAAAGGGATGAGAGAACACCTCGCCGATCGCTTGCGGTGTCGAGCAGATCTGGCGAATGTTCTGGTAATAACTGATCTGTTCGGGCGGCAGTACGTCTTCAAGGAAAAACATCTGGTACGGCTGCATGCGCCGCGAGAGTTCCACCGCATTCATCCCGCTCATATGTGAGTGAACGTCATGGATCAGCTTGGGTCCAAATCCCGCCTTCTGCCGAAGATAGTCGAAGACTGGGGGAATCGTATCCATATAAAGCTGCTCGTCGAATGCCGCCCCCTGATATCCGCCTTCCGGCCGATCTCCTTCGCCTTGCGCAATGAACCCGCCGCCTCCATATCCACCTTTCCCGTATTGAATCCGCAAATGCGTGTAGCCGTTCCCGAGCGATTTCTGCAGGTTCTCCAGACACTCTTCTTTCGTCGCACCGCCCTGGTGATCGTAGACCGCTACCGCATCACGCGCCTTGCCGCCCAATAATCCGTAAACTGGCATCCCCGCGCGCTTGCCTTTGATGTCCCAAAGCGCCATGTCCATGGCCGCAAGAACGTTGTTGTTCACCGGACCGTTGCGCCAATAGGTACGCATCTGAGCCGATTGCCAAAGATCTTCAATGCGATCCGGGTCCTTGCCGATCAGCCAAGGCTTCAGATGGTCTTGGAGGGCTGCAATGACGGCCATGGTCTCGTAATTGTTGTTTGCTGTACCGATTCCATAGAGTCCCGGCTCACTCGTGACGATCTTGAGAAAGACCCAACGGTATTTGCCTCCGCCGCTGGTCGTGATGATCTTTACATCCTTAATCGTTAGTGGCGGAGTGCTCTTCGCTTGCTTCGCCAACTCTTGTGCGACAGCGGCCGGAACCAAGGGTACTCCACTCAGGACGGTATTGATCAGTTCTCTTCGATTCATGTTCTTGATCTATATCAGAAGATGCTGGCGCCGCCGTCCGAATCAAATCTGTACGGAACCTTCTTGCAAAAAACCACGTACACACCATCACCTATAGTTTTGTTTGCTTGCCCGAATGGAATACATTTCGATTGACCCTGGAGAAAACGTGTGAAACGCCCAGTCATCTCGGCCTGTCTGCTTACTTTCGCTTCTCTCGGTCTCTTTGCGCAGTCTGAGCCGGCGCCATCGCTCACCGGCCGCTGGATCGTTACAGAAGACTTCTTCGGCACACCTCGCTATAGGCTATTGCAGCTTGAACAGCACGGCGCGAGGCTCACCGGCGATCTCAGCGGCGGCAAACTGGAAGGCAGCGTTACCGGGAGCACGGTCCACTTTGTAGTCCAGAACGAAGACAAAGGCACTTCTGACGTAAATGGCACGCTTCGGAAAGGAGTCCTCACCGCAACGATGGTAGCCATCGATCCCTCTAAACCGGACCATCCCTACACTTTCGCCTTTACCGCAAAACCCGCGCCTCCGCTGCAGCACCGTGCGCCTCAGCGCCACGACTTCACGCCGACCGTCTTCTACCGACAGTTCTCCGCGCTCAACAAGCCTGTTCTAACCATTGCACCCGGCGACACGATTCACACGACCACGGTCGATGCAGGCGGCGTCGATGCAAATGGTATTCGCCGCGTAGGCGGCGGCAACCCGGAGACCGGGCCTTTCTACATCGATGGCGCAATGCCTGGCGACCTGCTCGTTGTGCATATCAATAGACTTCGTCTTAATCGCGATTGGGCCAGCAGCGATGATGCTGTTGTCGATCGCGGCCTCAACAGTGATCTGGCGGTCAAAATGAAGGATGGTAGCAAGGAAATTCGCTGGCATCTCGATTTCGCAAATCGCACCGCGTCGCCCGAAAAAGCTGGCGGGCATCTCGCGCACTTCAAGATTCCGCTAAGACCGATGCTCGGCTGCATCGCTGCCGCGCCGAACGTTTCGCAGGCCGCGCCCGGCACGGGTGACTCCGGCTTCTTTGGCGGCAACATGGATTTCAATGAAGTCGGCGAAGGCGCAACCGTCTATCTCCGCGTCTCGAACCCCGGCGCGCTGCTCTATTTCGGCGACGCGCACGCTGCTCAGGGTGATGGAGAACTCAACGGCGACGCACTCGAAACTTCCATGGACGTCGAGCTCACAGTCGATGTTATCCCGAACAAGAATATCGGCGACCCTCGCGTCGAAACGTCCGACGCTATCGTCACCATGGGCCTCGATGGCTCACTTGACGATGCTTTCAAGGAAGCGACCAGCGATATGGCTGCTTGGCTTTCGGAGGACTACAAACTGACTCCCTCCGAAATCGCTCAAGTGATTGGAGCCGCCGCCGAATACAAGGTAAGCGAAGTCGCGGACCGAAACGCTGGCGTGGTCCTGAAGCTCA
This sequence comes from Bryobacteraceae bacterium, assembly GCA_036272575.1. Classification (GTDB taxonomy): domain Bacteria; phylum Acidobacteriota; class Terriglobia; order Bryobacterales; family Bryobacteraceae; genus Bog-105. The sequence goes on from DATAYL010000359.1 coordinate 12,622, forward strand.
AGAAGAAATATCTGAAGCCGCTCGCGCCTGTTGCAAAATAATTTCTGCGAAATGATTTCTGCCCGCCAATTTGTTCAGGGTCGTCGGTATAACTCAGGCTCACGCCACCTGAATCGCCAAACCCCACGCGTACTCATTCGGCCTGTGCTCCTGCAGTGATTCAGGCAGGTCAATCGTAAGCCCCTTTGCCGAATCAAACCTCCATTTCATCGGCTCCGAATATCCAAACATTCGAATTTCGCTTTCGTCTTTAGGTTTCACCGACTGAACGTGGAGTGATCTTCCCGGCCATTCGAACGTATAGCAATACACGGTGCGCTCATTTTTCGACCGCGTGAACCGGATTGCGTCTCCTTCCTGCCAATGTTCGCCTTCTCGCGGGCGGGTTGCATAAATTCCTTCGCCGCAAATTTTCAACCATGCTCCTGCCTGTTTCAATTGCTCTACTGCCGCCGGATGAAACCGTCCTGTGCTATCCGGGCCAATACCCACTTGAAAGCTGCCGCCCTTTGCTGCCGTATCGACAATGTTGCGGACGATCCAGGCTGCACCCTTGTACTTCGACCCGTCCGGATCGAAGGAAAACCCGCGCGCCAGCGGGTAAATCACCATCCACGGCATCTCCGTATTGGACTTCTTGCCTGGAATGAAACCTTCCGGCGTGTAGTAGTCGCCGTAGTTCCCAATCCCGCGGGCTCGCATCATGACGTTCGGTTGCAATTTGCGCAGCTTCAGAATCGTCTCTCTCAGCTGCGGCCACACCGTCGGCCCCAGCCATTGATCGAGCGACAGCATATTGATTTCGCCGTAGTTGGTTAACAGTTCTTCGAGCTGCGCCCGGTGCCGCGCCATCATGCGTGAGACCTCCTGCGATGTCGGGTCAGGAGCCATCCACAGACGCGCACCCAGAGCCTTAATGGAGCCCTTCCAGTCCGGATCGAGTCGAGCCGCTGATGGTACTTGCGCCGGATTCTCAGCATACGGCCGGAAATCGGCGTCATACCAGTCCGGATGCGAAAAATACAACGCGATCCGCAGACCTCGTTTCCGTCCCGCTTCGCATAACTCCTTGACTACATCTCGGCGAAACGGTGTTTCCATAATCGAATACGCCAGATCGCAATTCTCGATACGCGGTTGACCAGGAGCATCCCACTGTATCCGCTGTCTTACCCGTGTTTTGGTATCGAAGAGCGAGAATCCCTCATGATGCTTCGTCGTGAAGGCAAACATACGCACCCCGTTCTCCGCAAACAGACTCGTCCATTCACCGGCGTCGAACCCGCGCGGATTCCAGGTCTTGTAAAGCTCGTTGTATTGAGCCCGTTTTGCAAAATCCAAATCCAGAAACGGCCAGGATTCGTGCAGTAATCCAGCCACCGAGTAGATGCCCCAATGAATCCGGACACCATATTTCACGTCGCGGAAGGCCTCATAGGCCGCCTCTGGCGCCCAATGATATTCCGGCACCGGCGTCTCTTCGATATACGATTGCACCCTCCGCAGGTGCGAGTCATTCGCCGGTAAGCGGTGCTCCGATGCGGCAGAAGAAGCTTGCAATGTCCGGTTCTGCAGCGCTTGTGAAACACTCCCGCAGGCAGCTCCGGCGAGAAACGTTCGTCTATTCAACATGGCAACTTGTCGTCGTTGGGAAGCCCGCAACTTGTCGCGCTCTGTTGCGAGTGGGATATTAACATATCAGATGACCTGCCTTCGGCCGCTTCTTTTTTCCCTGTCGTTCGCTGCCGTTGCGTCCTTGTCCCGCCCGGCGGAGAAGCCAACAAACGCAGTTGACCTGCAACTCACTCTACAATCCTTAATCCATCCTTTCAAAACTGGCGATGGCTGGACGCAGGTTCACTTCCGACACAGCGTCGCCAGCGAGCATGCAGCCATCATCATCTGCGATATGTGGGATCGGCACTGGTGTGGCGGCGCTACTACACGAGTCGAGGCGCTCGCCCATAGAATGGCACCGGTCCTCGAGCAGGCTCGCGCTAAATCCATCCTCATCATTCATGCGCCGTCTGACACTATGGCGTTTTATGCTCATGCTCCCGGTCGCCTCTTGGCCGAACAAGCGCCTCACGCGACTCCTCCATCCGGTATTGAGCCAACCGAAAAGGAGCCGCCGCTGCCCATCGATGACCGCGATGGCGGATGCGACACCCCAGGCGACCAGGAACATCAGGCCTGGACGCGCGAGACCCCGCTTCTCAAAATCGAATCCGGCGACGTCATCTCCGATAAAGGAACTGAGATCTACAACGTACTGCGCCAACACCACGTCAACACTGTATTGATGATGGGCGTCCACGCCAACATGTGCATTCTCAATCGAAGCTTTGGTATCCGTCAACTTACCCGCTGGGGCGTTCATTGCATCCTGGTACGCGATTTGACCGATGCGATGTACAACCCCGCTTCCTGGCCCCACGTGTCCCATTCAGCGGGCACCAACCTCGTCATCGAGCACATCGAAAAATACTGGGCGCCGACAGTCGCCAGCGACGATCTAATCCGCCAACTTTCCACCGGCTCCTGACTTGTGCTGGTCCATTTCAATTGATTCCGAGCAGAAACGCCTTCGCTTCTCCATCGTCCGCATAAGTTCGCGCTTAGAGCTACGAGTGGAAAAGGCGACGCTCTACGGAGTCGAATAGAGATGTTGCTGAAAGGAACTTCATGAAAGCACTCTGTTGGTACGGCACGGAAGATGTTCGCGTAGAGAGCGTCCCGGATCCGGTGATTCAAGACTCTGGCGACGCGATCATCAAAATTACTTCTACCGCTATCTGCGGCTCGGATCTTCATCTCTACGACGGGCTCATGCCCACCATGGAGAAAGGGGATGTGCTCGGCCACGAACCTATGGGCGAGGTCGTCGAGATCGGGCGAGATGTAAAGAAGTTGAAGGTAGGTGACCGCGTAGTTGTGCCCTTTACGATATCTTGCGGCTCCTGTTTCTTCTGTCAAAACGGAATGTTCTCTCTCTGTGACAAATCCAATCCTAATGCGGAGATGGCTCGCAAAACGATGGGCCAGTCGCCAGCGGGACTTTTTGGGTACTCTCACATGCTCGGCGGATTTCCCGGCGGTCAGGCACAGTTCCTTCGTGTACCGTTCGCTGATGTAGGTCCTATCAAGATCCCAGAGGGCTTGCCTGACGAAAAGGTCCTTTTTCTCTCCGATATTTTCCCCACCGGCTATATGGGGGCGGAGAACGCTGACATTCAGAAAGGAGAGACTGTCGCCGTTTGGGGTTGCGGTCCGGTGGGGCAGTTCGCCATGCAAAGTGCCTGGATGTTAGGCGCGGGACGAGTCATCGCGATAGATCGCGTGCCCGAGCGCTTAACCATGGCACAGGAGCGCAGTAAAGCCGAAACCATCAATTACGAAAGCGAAAAGGTTTATGACAGGTTGATGGATATGACTGGTGGTCGTGGGCCAGACCGTTGCATCGACGCCGTCGGCACCGAAGCTCATTCCCCCCTAACCGCCGAACAAGCGATGGACAAAGTCAAGACCGCCGTGAAACTCGAGACGGACCGGCCGCACGTTTTGCGCGAGGCAATTATGTGCTGCCGTAAGGGCGGAACTATTTCCATGCCTGGCGTCTACATAGGATTCGCAGACAAGATTCCGCTGGGTGCGTTCATGAATAAGGGGCTGACATTAAAAGGCGGCCAAACTCATATGCAGCGCTACATGGGGCCATTGCTGAAGAGAGTTGAAGAAGGCGATATCGATCCTTCCTTTGTCATCACTCACAAAGTCCCGCTCGATCGCGCTCCAGAGATGTATAAGACATTTCGCGACAAGAAGGATGGCTGCATCAAAGTAGTCCTGAAGCCAAATAACTGATCTTTATACGCGAGCGCAACGCTCCGCCCCAATTCTTACTTCGAGACCCGCCTGCCAGGTCTCGACCTGGACGCCTGAAGTGCAAAAACCAGCGGGACCAACCCGGTCCCGTGCTTGTACCGCAAAACTGTTAGATTTGGTTATAATTGTGCCACTGCCCTAACAAATGGCGTACACGCACGCTGCTGATTGGAGCCGAATTGACGCGGTTTTCAATGAGGCATTGAGTCTCGAGCCGTCCGAACGCTCCAGCTTTCTGGATAGAGTTTGCGGGAACGAGGCGGAACTACGACACGAAATAGAGGAACTTTTACGTTGGTCGGAAAAGACCCTCGGGATCTTATCTGACTCAATCAACGGGGCCGCTACCGAACTCATAAAGCCATCCGATTTAGCGGGCCACAGGATCGGACCTTACCGTCTTCTTCGACTGCTTGGGGAGGGCGGCATGGGCCGCGTTTATCTGGCAGAGCGCGCCGACGAAGCTTACAAGAGCACCGTCGCTATCAAAGTGATGAATGCGTCGCTCGGAGACCGTAAGACGATGCTGCTCAGGTTCATCTCCGAGCGGCAGATTCTCGCGAACCTACAGCATCCGAATATCGCAAGACTACTCGACGGCGGCCTCAACTCCGACGGCGTTTCATACCTTGTAATGGAATATGTCGATGGCATGCCGATCGACCAGTATTGCGCCCGTGAGAAACTGTCACTGCACGAGCGGTTAAATCTTTTCCAAAAAGTTGCAGAAGCGGTCGAATACGCGCATAGCCGCTTCATCGTTCACCGTGATCTGAAACCGGCAAACATCCTGGTGAGTGCAGACGGGGAACCGAAGCTACTCGATTTCGGGATCGCGAAACTTCTGGATGAAGTTCCGGGTTCGCCGTCTGCCTTGACCTGCGGAACTGAGCGATTGCTCACACCGGAATACGCCAGCCCGGAACAGATTAGCGGCGAGCCTGTCTCGACCGCCACCGATGTTTATGGGCTGGGTATTCTTCTCTATGAACTCCTGACCGGCAGACGTCCGTATAGATTCGAGACACACTCGCCCTTAGCCGTGGCACGCGTCATCTGCGAGAAAGATCCCGATCCACCCAGCACGGCCGCGCGAGAAGCCTCTTCCGAAACCGCTCTAGAGTTACGGAAACTCGGCCCCGACATCGACAATATCGTGCTGATGGCGATGCGCAAGGATCCGGCCCAACGCTACTCCTCAGTGGGACTGCTTTCCGCGGACATAAAGGCGTTTCTGGAGGGGTATCCAGTCATCGCCAGGCAACCGAGTTGGGGTTACCGGAGCCGTAAATTTATTGGCCGTCATAAATTGGGCGTCTCCGCAGTAATGGCAGCGGCACTCGCGCTTATTGGCTTTAGCTTCGCCATGGGGCTGTTAGCCAGGCGGGCCAACCTCGAACAGAGAAAGGCCCAAAGAGAAGCTGAGTTTCTTACCAGCATGTTTAACGCGGCATCGCCCAGTGAAGCGCGCGGACATGAGTTAACGGCCAGGAATCTGCTCGACAGGGGCGCCGAGCGGGTCGATCGTGAATTAAAATCTGAGCCGCAAGTTCGCATTTCGCTTCTGACCACAATGGCCGAGGCATATAAGGACCTCGGCGATTACGATCGCGGTCTGGCTCTCCTAAAGCCGTTGTTTAGCGGGTCCGGTGTGTTGCAGCAAGCCAGTCCACTCGAGCAGGCCGCGGCAATGGAGGCCGAAGGAACGCTTTACCGGATGAAGTCCGAGTACAAAACCGCGGAGCCGCTCTTTCGCAGAGCGCTTGACGTTCGGCAAAAGGTGCTGCCCGCTGGGGACGATCTGGTCATCTCTAGCCTGGCTAGTTTAGGCGAGTGCCTGTACCTGGAACAATCCGACTCAGAGGCCGAGCAAGTTTTGCGGCAGGCCTTGAATCTGTCGCGCAAGCTGCAGCCCGATAATCGCTCCGACGTGCGCAACTATCTTGCCCTCCTGGTGAAGCGCAAGGGCGACTTCACCAGTGCAGCTAATCTGCTGTCTGAGGCAGTGCAGATTGACCGCCGCTCGCTGGGCGAAGATAGTCCCGACTACATGGTGACTCTGCATAACTGGGCGAGCGCTTTGATTGACAAGGGCGATCTGAACGGGGCCGAAACAAACCTTCGCAGTCTGCTGGTAATCCGGCGCAAAGTATTGGGAAATGATCATCCGGACATAGCCTACACGCTGAATAACCTCGGCTATGTGCTCCTGGAAGAAGGCAAGGCAGCGGCCGCGGGTCCGCTATTGAAAGAAAACCTGGATCTGCGGGTGAGGCAATTCGGATCTGATGATCCGGCGACCATTGGAGGCTGGAACAACTGGGCTCGTTATCAGGAGGTCGTGGGAAACGACGGAGATGCCGAAGAGAATTTCCGTCATGCTCTCGCGATTGCAACCAAAGAATCAGCCGAAAGCTGGAGCGTGGCGCAGATTGAGTCCAATCTGGGACAACTCGCTCTGGATCGGGGAGACGCGGTAACGGCGGAACGGTTGGCCCGATCTGCGCTCGAAATTCATCAGAAGTTGGGGCCGCCAGATGCTCCGATTGTCGCTTCGTCGTTACTTGAGGTTGGGTATTCGCGCTTGTATCAGGGCGACGCCCAAGGCGCTGAGTCGCTTTTCCGAAAGGGCCTGACGATTCGGCAGAATAAGCTGGCGCCGGACAACCCGGCCATTGCCGCGGCCGAACTTCGGCTAGGAGAGGCGCTCATCATAGAGAAAAGATATGACGAAGCTGACCGATATTTTGCTGCGGCTTTTCGGTATGTTCACGCACCTCCCTTTCCGCTCCCTCACTGGCAAATAGCCGAAACCGACGAAGACTATAACGCTTGTCGGAGCCTTATGCGGAAACCGGCCGAACCGCCATCGGGCCTTACAGACTCGGATTTGCAAACCGATCCGAGACCTTATCTTCGCCAAGCCGCCAAGACACGCTTAGCGGATCTGGAGAAACGGGCGAATCAGTACTTTGCATTAAAAGCCGATCAATCTGCCCTTCGCTGAGGTAAATTTGCACCAAATGCCGCTTATGACGTTGGGAGAATATGAAACTTCTAACCAAGTTCACCCTGGTATTTGGGGCGGTCTTTGGCAGCGGCTTAGCGCTATCGGCATATCTGTCTCTGCATTTTCTGGAAAGCAATGCCCGCGACCAGATCGTACAGCAAGCTCGTTTGATGATGGAATCCGCCACCTCGATGCGCCATTACACAACGAGCGAGATTAAGCCAATCCTCGAAAATCTTGTCGTACACAAATCGCGTTTCTACCCGCAAACCATACCGGCTTACGCGGCGACCCAGAGCTTTAACGCTCTGCGCGGCAACGGCTACCCCGAATACGTCTACAAAGAGGCGGTGCTGAACCCGACGAATCTTCGTGATCGGGCCGTCGATTGGGAATCAGACGTCATCAGTTCATTCCGCAATTACCCAAATCGCAAGGAACTGATTGGCGAGCGCGAAACGCCGAGTGGACGATCCCTGTTCCTTGCTCATCCCATCAAGGCCAGCGAATCGTGCCTCGAATGTCACAGTACAGCTCAAGCCGCCCCGGCTTCAATGATCAAAATCTATGGGCGGGACAACGGATTCGGCTGGAAGCCCAACGAAATCGTCGGCGCGCAAATCGTTTCGGTACCGATGTCCTTAGCGATTTCCATTGCGAAGCAAGCCTTCCAAAATCTGATGTTCTATCTGGGAGGAGTCACGTTGATAACCGTCATCGTACTTGATCTGGCACTTGTCTTCACCGTTATCCGGCCAGTCACAAAACTCTCGCGGGCTGCCGACGAGATCAGCCAGGGCAATATGGACGTTCCGGAGCTTCCGGCGCGTGGCAAAGACGAAATCGGCACGCTGGCACGCTCCTTCAATCGTCTTTATACCAGTTTGGCTAAGGCGATGCGCTTATTGGAAGAACCCTGAGACCGCTTCAGCGCGGACGGCGTGTCAGGAACTGGTCCCTTTGCTCTGCATTCGGGATTTCGGCTGCCAGCGCATCATACAGCTGTTGAAGGTTAACCGACTTTCGTAATGCCCGATCGACCAGGATGCGAGCCATCGGGCCGATGTACTGTGCAAGCTCTTTCTTGACACGCTCGATTCGAGTTGGATCGAGCGTTCCTGTATTCGGAGTTCGCTCCCTAGGTGGTGGCGCTGGTGACGACTTCGAAGGAGCCAGAACGGTATCGTCAAAAGGACGAAACCCCGGCGCAACGTTGGTGGCCTCCGTGGCAAACTCCCGGCACGATTCGCCTGCCGATTCGAGTGCGCTTTTGAACTCTCGGGCAGTTTGAAACCGGTCTTCCGGTCTCCTGCTTATAGCGCGGGCGGCGACAACGGAGAGCGGATATGGTACGGCAGGATTCAACAGAGGAATCGGCGTGGCCTGCCCTTCCAAGTGCGCTTTCATCAACTCGTATTCGCTGGCGCCGGTAAATGGGCGGCGCCGAGTCAGCATTTCATAGAAGGTAACGCCGACCGAATAGATATCGGAGCGGGCATCCACCGGTCCCGCCTGAATTTGTTCGGGAGACATATAGTGAAGCGATCCAATCGCCATCCCGGTGCGTGTGAGCCGCCTCTCCGCGGCTACACTCGCGACGCCGAAATCGGTTAATTTCACGGTTTCCGCGCGCGTCAGCATGATGTTCGCCGGTTTGATGTCCCGGTGAATCACTCCGCGCTCGTGGGCATAGGCGAGAGCCGATAATACCTGCAAAAGCCAATCGACGCTGCGCCACAGCTCGATAGAAGATTCCCGAAGGCGCGTTTCCAGGCTGACGCCTTCGACCAACTCCATGATCATCAAAAGTTGATTATCGACGCGAATGGCGGTTCGTAGGGAAGCAATGTGCGGATGGTCCAGACTGGCATGGATCTTGATCTCACGGCCGAATCTTTCCGCAAGTTCGGGTGCGGTCCGAAGATCGGGCAATAAGACTTTCATCGCCTCTTCGCGATCTGTCAGCAGATTCTTGACGCGATAAACGGATCCCATTCCGCCCGAACCAAGTAGTTCAACGACTCTGTAGTCCCCTATCGTTTCGCCGAGATTAAATCCCACTGCCGACTAAGAATACCAAGGAGATGTGTAACGAAGCCGAAATACACTGCGATTTGAAAAGGCCGCGAAGATCAGGAGTTCAAAGGAGACTCGCACACTAGTTCTTGACGCATAACAGCTCGAAATCGGGCATAGAAATCTCTTCCGGCACGAAGACACAAACTTCCTGCTCACGCGTGAGCCCCTCCCAGAGTATGCCGCTTTGATTTACAGAAAAGTATTGACGATCGAGCTTAACGGGAATCCCGTCCGGCGGGACGGCGAGATGCCGCAATGTGATGCCGGGAAGCGCGTTACGTACTAAGCGCGGCAACTCGGCGGGCGGCGAAACCTTCACCAGGCGTGGAACTTGTTTAATCAGGTCATCGACACCCATTTGAGCGCCGACAGACAGCACGAATTGCGTTTGCCGGAAAAGCTGGACATCCTCGATCCGGCCGGCCCAGGTTGACTTCTCACGCAGATGCAGCGGGACCACGATACAGCGCGATGGTATTGCCGTTTCGAGAAGCGCTCTTATTTTCTCGTCAAGCTGCGGAAAGCAGTTCCCTAAGTCGTCGTGATTGTAGTCGGGCAGATTGCGCGAGTCTTCATTCAAAGCGAAGGTTGTCAAAGCGCCGGCAAGCATCAGCATCGTGACATAGAGTTCTTCGGGATGCCGCCGCCGGGCGGTCCACAAATGTTTTAGCCTCGGCAGGTAAGTGTTGACGGTATAAAGCAGCCAAAAGGAGCCGACGTCCCCAGTGCTGAAATCAGCAGCAGATCGCCCCTTTTGCGCTCTCTTTGCCGAAAGAGACTGAGCTTTGGCAGCCAGGATCTCAATCAGCCGTCGGAGAAGCAGTAGCAGGCGCTCACTCGCTTCCAAGCTCAAAATCGGCGGAATGAAATCGGGGTTCAACACGTAAGCGCCGGTTGCGCTCCGCGTAATCTGAGCGATGCGGAGATATGACAACCCGTCGAGAGACTCGCTTCCAAAAACAATGCGGAAGTTCTTGGCGCAGAGTTGAATCGGTTTTTCATCCTGGCCGGAAATTTGGTCCACGGCGTTTTTCGTCTGCGCCAGATAGCGTGTGGCAGCTCCGGCTGCAGTCAGTGACACATTGCGCCCCCGCGCACGACGCTCAGGGAGGGCGAGGTAGACGTCCAGGTGAGGTTCCGTTGGTGGAAAGCAGGCTGCGATGTCACGCCCCGCAGGCTCCTCATCAACATCAGGTATGTGGAAGGCGAGTCCTCCCGGCAACACTCCGCGGCAATTGCGCAAAGTGAAGAGGCCGTTCGACAGGCTCTCCTGGTCGATCGAGAGATCGGTAAGGCCCCAATTACAATTGCTCGAAGTCGTCGCTCGAAACTCTAAGGAATCTTCAAAGAAATCGTCTTGCGCCTGGAAATGTTGAGGCGAGAGGAACATCCCCTTATTCCAGACAACACGCTTCAAGTTCTTCATACGTATCTTCTCTTTCCCAATACGCCTTCAAGGGCCGATGATCACTGTGGGGCATCCAGCAACGATCACGCCGCCGTGTACAGTAGGATCTCCCAGCCTTGCCGCTGGTTGGCCGCCGATCAGTACGGTGGCAGAGCCGGAAGCGATAGTGTCAGGCGGACCCGTGCAGGTGGCCTCGTCGCCCACGCGCGCAGCTGGCATGCCGCCTATGAGAACGGTTGGGCATCCCGAGGCGATAGGTCCGCCCACATGGGGTACCGGGCCTGGTTCTTCCATTGGGCAGGTATGCATATCAAGAATTCGCGCGGCGAAGAGCGGCATAGCTAATTGATCTGGACCATCGCTCCCTGGATGACCACTGTCATCGGGCTCTGAATCGTGATGCCATCGGCGCCGATAGTGATAGAGCCTCCAGGCGCCGAAAACTGAATCTCCTCGCCGGCAACAACGCTAAATTTAGCCCCTACCGTCACCGAATCATTTTTCCCGATGTCCGCACTGCGATCCGACCCGACCGACATTGAATCGTTGACCGCGACACTGGTGCTGCGATTGTGGCCGATTTGAAGCGCATCGTCATTACCGATTTCCTCCTTACGATCGTGCTTCACCTTGAGCTGGTAATCCAACTCAGCCTGTAGAAACAGAAGCTCCTGTCCTTTCAGATCCTCGAAGTAGAGTTCGTTGCAATTGGACGTCGCGCCACCTTCACTCGAATGCGAACGGACGCCGCTACGGGTTTTGTTGGCCGGCAATGTGTAGGGTGGCATCTGGTCCGCGTTATACACACAGCCGATAATAAGCGGTCTGTCTGGATCGCCTTCGAGAAAATCGACAACTACCTCTTGCCCTACTCGCGGAATCGCTACTGATCCCCAGTTCTTGCCGGCCCAGGTTTGCGCTACACGAATCCAGCATGAGCTTTTCTCCGAATCGGTGTTCCAGAAGAACTGAACTTTCACTCGGCCATACTGGTCAGTGAAGATTTCCTGGCTCGCCGGCCCGGTTACCACCGCCGTCTGCGTCCCGTGGACCAGAGCTCTGGGTGAGACACGCGGCGGACGATACTGCAGCGTCTGGGGAATGGCGCGAAATGAGTTTCGGTAGGACGCGCCATGCGAATCCGCGCTCCCGCGATAGCTCTGATTCACTCCGGTGTGTTGAATGCCGATTAAAAGATACTGCTTGTTGAGCTCGTTCTGCGGGTGGGAGCGAAGCTGAAAAAGATGTCCTGAGCGGAATCCGGCGCAATTACTCGTGCCCAAAATGGTCGCCGATCTGGTTTCCTCCGCTTCCAGCCTGATCCGAACGTACCTGTCTCCATCAGACTTAGTCGCGTAGCGGCCCGGATAGTCGTAAAGCGAACCCTTGGATGAACCATCCAGACTCGAAGAGAGACTGACCTTCGGAGTCTCGAAATTGTAGTCATTGGACGCTGCCGCCCCCGCATGCAGCCTATACTGCACGTCCAGATCTGACACCGCATCTGCTTCCCCGATGCCCCCATTGAGCGGATGGTATTGAGCACCAGATACGGAAGGGCAGACGGGCAGACCCGCTTTCTTATCGGTTAAGACAAGTTCGTGCTTGCCCGGTGCATGCTGGAAAAAATAAAAGATCCCTTCTTCCTCGAGTAGCCGGGAAACGAAATTTAGATCGGTCTCGCGGTATTGAACGCAGTAATCACGCTTCGGGAGGCTGGACTGTAAATCAAATCGATAGTGTTCCAGCCCGCGATCGGCAAAGATCGAGGAGACTATCTCCTCAACTGTAGCCGTGTGAAATGCGCGGCAGTGAACCTCAAGCTCGAGGAGCTTCAGGAAAGGAACGAGCTCGGCCTCGTAGGCAAACAATCCATCCACGGAATCCGCTCGTTGCTGCACACTCCAGAAGTGTCCATGAAAATAAGTATCGTTAGCCGCGAGATCTTTCTGAACCGTAATAGTTGCTTCGGTTCTCAGCAGGTTTTTCATTTGGAGCGGCTTCTCCGTCAGAAAACGCACCAGGAAGTGGAAAGGCGTCGAGATGGCTTCCGTTCCCTCGAAGCTTTCTAACAGCGCGCTTTCGCCTCCGAGTTCAGTATCCAGTCGAAAAGCTCGCTCTACCTGCGTGTACACCGCATCTCCTCCCTTGGCTAGATATAGACAAATGCGCCATCAGCTCCCAACCCAACTTCAATAGCGCTCACGCGGTCAGCCGCGGCAATCTGATCGAGGATTTGTTTGGAGATGTCGGGCAGCATCGTGTTAGTCAGAATATTGTCTACATTGCGTGCGCCGCTCTCCACCTCCGTGCAGCGGCGCGCCACTTCCGCCACTACTTCTGGCTGATAAGCGAAATGAACCTGATGAGTTTCCGCCAACCGCCGTTGGATCTTGGCGAGTTTCAATCTGATAATGCTCTGCAGTGCTTCGTCGCGCACCGGATAATAGGGCACGATAACCAGTCTGCCCAGAAAGGCGGGTTTGAAAATACGATTCAGTTCCGGTTTCAGCGCTGCTACCAAACCCGCCGCGCTGGGCGTCGTCTCCGGATCGGCGCAGAAATTCATGAGCGTATCGGTACCGGCGTTTGAGGTCAGAATGATAATCGAATTTTTGAAGTCTACCTGCCGCCCTTCGCCATCTTCCATCGTCCCTTTGTCGAACACCTGGAAAAAGAGCTCAAGGACATCCGGATGCGCTTTCTCGACCTCATCGAGCAGGACCACCGAATAGGGTCTTCGCCGGACAGCTTCGGTAAGTACGCCACCCTCCCCATAGCCAACGTAACCAGGGGGTGAACCCTTCAATGTGGAGACCGTGTGAGCTTCCTGGAACTCCGACATGTTGATCGTAATCAGATTTCGCTCTCCGCCATACAGGAGATCGGCCATCGCCAGAGCAGTCTCCGTTTTCCCGACACCACTCGGCCCGACCAGGAGAAAGACTCCTACCGGCTTTTGTGGATCGTCCAATTGCGCGCGTGATGTACGGATACGCTGCGCAATAACCGCCAACGCATGCTCCTGCCCGATGACGCGCTTGCCAAGATGCTGCTCAAGACAAAGCACAGTCTCGACTTCGTCGCGCAGCATTCGGCCGATAGGTATTCCGGTCCAGCCTGAGATCACTTCACCAATCAATTGGGCATCAACGCAAATCCGGATCATCGGATTTTCGCCCTGCAATGCAGCGATCTGCTCGTTCAATTCGCCAAGCTCTTGGCGAAGTTGGGGCGCTTTCGCCGGCTCCGTTTCAATTGTCGTCCGAACTTCGTGGATCTTTTCGGCCAGATTGCGTTCGGCTTTCCACTGCCCGTTAAGCCGCTCCAGGCGGCCTTGTACCTGAACCTGCTCCTCTTTGATCTGTTCGATTCGCTGCGAGTGATTGCCTCCCAGGGCGTTCTCGCGCTCCAACACGCGAAGCTGGGTTGCCAGATCGTCTAAAGTCCGCGTGGCGTCCTCGATCGCGGGCGGTACAGTTCGCTGTCCGAGCCTCAGGCGCGCACAGGCCGTATCGAGCACGCTAACCGCCTTATCCGGGAGCTGACGGTCCGGCAGATAACGATGCGACAACCTTACTGCCGCTTTAACACCTTCATCCAGAATTTGCACTTGATGATGTTTCTCGAGCGCCGGCGCCAACCCGCGCAACATGATTGCGCAGCAATCCTCTTCCGGCTCTTCCACTTTCACGACCTGAAAACGGCGGCTCAGAGCAGGATCTTTCTCGAAATACTTCTTATATTCCGACCACGTTGTGGCTGCAATGGTGCGCAACTCACCCCGCGCGAGCGCCGGTTTTAGTAGATTCGCGGCGTCGTTCTGACCGGCTTGCCCGCCAGCGCCGATCATGGTGTGCGCTTCATCGATAAACAGAATCGTAGCTATCGGCGACGCTTTAACCTCTTCAATCAGACCCTTCAAACGATTCTCAAATTCTCCCTTTACCCCCGCGCCAGCCTGCAGTAGGGCAAGATCGAGAGTTCGTACTATGACGTTACGCAGCACTTCCGGCACTTCGCCCTGCGCCACACGCGAAGCAAAGCCCTCTACCACGGCGGTCTTTCCCACACCGGCCTCACCGACAAGAATTGGATTGTTTTGCCGCCGGCGCGTCAAGATGTCAACGACCTGCCGCACTTCCGCATCACGGCCGAGCACGGGATCGATTCCACCTTGCCGGGCACGTTCGGTAAGGTTGACCGTGTATTGGTCGAGATTGGGCGTTTTGCCGGATCCGGGCGCCGAA
>DATAYL010000360.1:0-20180 GCA_036272575.1 Bryobacteraceae bacterium
ATTGACGGCCATCGCGAATACATTGACCTGGTCCATAGCCAGAAACGGATTTGCGGTTTGGTTTTCTTCGATTTTTTTCCAAAGACGCGGAGCCCGGCGACGCACGTTTAAGCCCCCCGGCAGAATACCTTCAGTTGCGAGACCGCGTTCTATGCTGCCGTTCATCACTTCCCATAAGTGAAAAAGGCGTTCGCGCACGGCTTGCTCGCCGGCGAGCGCGCTCTCGTTTTCAAGCATCAGTTTCCAAATCGGCAGGTCTTTTTCTTCGGCCTGTCGCAGCATTTCGGCAGCGTTTGAGAACGGATGCGGGACGGGCAGCCCAGTCGTTGCCGTCCTGCAGGGATCGGTTCCCTCCTTGACAATGAACCCGCCGCCCGTCGAATAGTAAACGTCACTTGCCAGGCGCTCGCCGGCTTCGTTTAGCGCCGAGAAACGCATGCCGTTCGGATGTCCCGGCAGAACAAGTTCCCGGTGAAACAACAGGTCTCGGACTTCATCGAAAGGGACCGGATACTTACCAACGAACTGAATGCACTGTCGCCTGCGAATTTCCAGCAGCAGCCTGTCGACCTCTGCCGGATCCACCAATTCAGGGCTTTTGCCGGAAAGCCCGAGCAGCACGGCGCGATCCGTGGCGTGTCCTTTACCGGTGAGCGCGAGCGATCCGTATAGCTCGCACTGCAATCGCCTGATCGAGCACGCTGTGCCGGCTGTGTCCAGCTCCGACGCAAACTGCAGCGCGGCTCGCATCGGTCCTACTGTGTGCGAACTGGAAGGTCCAATACCAATCTTGAACAGATCGAACACACTGGTTTTCATCGGACCGGCCGATCTATTTCATAGGTGAGGTCAATGAACATGCGTCCAGTCGAGAATAACTTTGCCCGATGTTCCCGCGCGCATGGCTTCGAATCCCTTCTCAAACTCGCAGTACGCGAAACGATGCGTGATCACCGGCTTAATGTCGAGTCCGGATTCGAGCATCACCGTCATTTTGTACCACGTTTCATACATCTCGCGCCCGTAGATGCCTTTGATGGTAAGCATATTGAAGATGACCTCGCGCCAGTTGATTGACATGTCCGTCGCCGGTATGCCAAGCATCGCAATCTTTGCGCCGTGGCTCATCTGCCCGAGCATTTGCCGGAAGGCGGCGGGATTGCCCGACATCTCGAGCCCCACATCGAACCCTTCCTGCATGCCCAATTGTTCTTGTACTTTTTGGAGCGGCATCTCGCGCGGATCGATGGCCAAAGTCGCCCCCAGCTTACGCGCCAATTCGAGCCGCACTGGATTCAGATCTGTGACCACAATGAAGCGCGCCCCGGCGTGCCGCACCACCGGAATCGCCATCAATCCGATGGGTCCTGCGCCCGTGATGAGGATGTCTTCGCCTAGCACCGGGAACGAGAGCGCGGTATGGACAGCGTTGCCAAAAGGATCAAAGATAGCCGCCACCTCGCGGTCAATGTCGTCATGATGGCGCCAGATGTTGGTCATCGGTAGCGCAATCAGTTCAGCAAAGGCACCCGGACGGTTGACGCCAACCCCCAGCGTATGCGCGCAGAGATGCCGCCGTCCTGCCAGGCAGTTGCGGCAGCGTCCGCAGACCACGTGTCCTTCTCCGCTCACTACTTCGCCCGCATGAAAATCGCTGACGTTTGATCCGACCGCTACAATTTCGCCGACAAACTCGTGACCAATTGGCATCGGCACTGGAATGGTGGCCGCCGCCCAGTCGTCCCATTCGTAAATATGCAGGTCTGTTCCACAGATCCCGGTGTGGCTCACCCGGATGAGTACGTCATTAATTCCAATGGAAGGTTCGGGAACATCCTCAAGCCACAGCCCCGGTGCGCGCCGGCTTTTCACCAGCGCCTTCAAATCTTTGTGTTCCTAAACTTGCAATGAGCCATCTGTTCAATGGTAAATCGACGTACTCCCGGCATTTCTTCAATGCGGACTGTATCGAAATTGCGAAATGCTTCATCTACCACCGTGGGGCAAGCATGCACTGGCGGAGAACGCAGATCCAGCAGCACTTGCCGCGTATAATTGCAGCGTTGCTCACAATCTATGAAAGCCATCACCATCGTTCCGGGCAAAGCTAACTCCGCGTCCGTTAGAGACGTTCCAGAGCCGCCTTTGCGCGATGGCAGCATTCTTGTCCGTGCCTTGGAATTAGGAATTTGTGGTACCGATTTCGAGCTGATTTCAGCGGAATACGGCTTTGCCACGCCAGGTTATGACTACCTCATTCTCGGTCATGAATCACTGGGCTTCGTAGAGGACGCGCCAAGCGGCAGCGGATTTGCTAAGGGCGACCTGGTCGTGGGAATTGTCCGTCGCCCTGATCCCGAGCCTTGTATTGCCTGCGCGGTAGGTGAATGGGACATGTGCCGTAACGGCAATTACACCGAGCGCGGAATTAAGCAGCGGAACGGGTTTGGTTCGGAACGCTGGCGCATAGAGCCCGATTTTACGGTGAAGCTTAACCCTGCTTTGCGCGATGTCGGCGTATTGATGGAACCCTCCACTATTCTGGCCAAAGCATGGGATCATATCGCCCGCATCGGGGAGCGCGCTAAATGGGCGCCGAAGACGTTGCTTGTCACAGGTGCTGGACCCATCGGCCTTCTCGCGGCCATGATGGGCAAACAACGCGGTCTCGACGTGCACGTTCTCGATAAGGTACAGTCCGGCTTGAAGCCCGACCTGGTTCACGACCTCGGTGCGACTTATCACACCGGCCCCGTCAATCAGGTTGGCTTTGTTCCTGATGTGGCCATTGAGTGTACCGGTGTCGCCGCACTCGTTGCGGAGACGATGGCTCATCTCGGCTCCGACGGGATTCTCTGCCTGACCGGTGTCTCTTCCAGTCACCAGGATGAAACACTGGATCTTGGCACATTTAATCGCAACATGGTCCTTGAGAATTCTGTCGTATTCGGCAGCGTTAACGCGAACCGTAGGCACTACGAACTCGCCGAGCAGGCTCTCGCCAAAGCTGACCGGCAATGGTTGTCACGCTTAATCTCGCGGCGCGTTCCCCTCGATCACTTCGAGGATGCTCTCCATCGTCAGCCCGACGACATCAAAGTCGTAATTGATTTCGACCAGCGTTAATGGCTCAGTTCATCGAAGATTATGCCTTGATCGGCAACAACTCGACGGCTGCCCTGGTGGGCCGCAACGGCTCGATTGATTGGCTCAGCTTCCCACGGTTCGATTCAGCTGCCTGTTTTGCTTCGCTTCTTGGTTCAAAGCACAACGGCCGCTGGATCATTACTCCTGTCTCTGAACATACTGAAGTGACGCGCCGGTACCGGCCAGGTACGCTGGTCCTCGAAACGGAATTCTCGACCCCCGAAGGTTCGGTGGTCGTGATCGACTGCATGGATCGTCGCGCCAATAACCAGGATGTTATCCGGGTCGTGCGCGGCCTACGGGGAAGCGTGTCCATGTACATGGAGTTGATCCTGCGATTTGATTACGGCACCGTCGTCCCCTGGGTACGGCGCCTTCCGGATGCTCGCGTTCAGGCTATTGCGGGCCCGGACCGCGTTACTCTCTCGGCCCCCGTCGAGGTGTATGGGGAAGATCTCATGACACGCTCAGACTTCTGTGTAGAAGCCGGACAGGAATTCCCATTTATGTTGACTTGGTCCAACTCCTACACTCCTGAACCTCATCAACCCGACGTTTTAAAAGCCGTCGAGAATGTCACGCATTCTTGGAGCAAATGGTCGATGAAACACGTCCCTAAAGGCCCGTATGCGGAAGCGGTCCTGCGCTCCATCATCACTCTTAAGGCTCTAACGGATCACGCCACGGGCGGCATTATCGCTGCCGCCACTACCTCGCTGCCCGAATGTATTGGCGAAGAACGCAATTGGGACTATCGGTTCTGCTGGCTTCGGGACTCGACCTTCACACTACTGGCTCTTCTCGAATCCGGTTTCACTGAAGAGGCTAAAAGGTGGCGTGATTGGCTCATGCGAGCGGTTGCGGGAAATCCCGAACATATGCAGATTATGTACGGAGTCGGCGGAGAACGGCGTCTTACCGAATTCCATCTGGACGAGCTGCCAGGCTATGAAGGTTCATTCCCGGTGCGCATCGGAAACCAAGCCTCCGAGCAACTGCAGCTTGATGTGTACGGGGAGGTAATGGATTCACTCTTCATTGCCCGCAACAAAGGTCTGACCTTTTCCGACGAAGGCTGGGACATGCAGAAGGCGCTTGCTACTCATTTAGAGCGGCTGTGGCCCCAGCCGGATAGCGGCATCTGGGAGATCCGTGGACCCCGACGCCACTTCGTATTCTCGAAAGTAATGGCTTGGGTGGCGTTTGATCGCGCCGTTCGCACCATCGAAAAATTTGGCGAGCAAGGCCCCCTCGACCGTTGGAAAAGAATTCGCGCCGAGATCAAGGACGAAGTTTGTAAATTGGGCTATAGTCGAAGCCGGCAATCCTTCGTACAGTATTACGGCAGCACTGAACTCGATGCCAGTGTTCTCATGTTGCCCTTGGTTGGCTTTCTCCCGGCTGAGGACCCCCGTATCAAAAACACGGTTGCCGCCATCGAGAAGGATTTGATGCAGGATGGCTTCGTATTACGCTATGACACCAGCAGTCATGTGGATGGCCTAAGTGGGCGGGAAGGTGTTTTTCTCGCCTGCAGTTTCTGGCTGGTGGACAACTACGTGTTGCAGGGCCGCACTGAAGAAGCTAAGCAGCTCTTTGAGAGGCTACTTGCATTGCGCAATGACGTGGGGCTGCTGTCTGAAGAATATGATCCAAAAGATTGCCGCCAACTAGGCAATTTTCCGCAGGCGTTCTCGCATCTCTCTCTGATTAACGCGGCTCACAATCTCTCCGATCGTCTGGCTGGTCGGCGCCCCGCACCCCGTTCTCACCGCCACTGATTATTGTTTCGGAAGGCGGCAATCTGTGCGACATGATGTCTGCCATGCCACGCATACAACCCCAGGGCTTGTTGAAGATCCACAACCCCAAGTTCGGGATGCACAAAAGCTCGATCGAACTGGTCGCCTGTCATAGATCGAAGCAGTATCGTCCATCTCGTGTGCAGTGACTCCAGCAGTATCAAAGAAATATCGATCGGCGCCGTTTTTGCATCCTGCAGGTCAGCCCATTTTGCTTCCTGATAGGGCTTGATCACCGGTTTGTCTTCGGTCAGTGCCAGCCGAAAGCGTGTGTAGCTGTTCATATGGCTGTCTGGCAGATGATGAACAACTTGTCGAATCGTCCAGCCGCCTTCACGATAGGGTCGGTCCAGATCGCTCGCTTCGAGATCCGCTACAGTGCTCCGCAGTTCGGCAGGCAAATTCGCAATCTGCTCGATCCACTGAGCGCGGTCTTGCGGTCCGATCGAGGCCGGAGCATTGAATCGGCCAATGGGATAGCGTAAGCGCTCTGCGGATGTTTGGTTCTCCTGCCGCATGCGATCCATGTTACTTGACTCACATACCAGGCGGGGCTACCACGAAAAATCTAGCAAAATCCCGTAAAAAACTTGCTCGAAAAACCGGAAAACCCGGCCGATCGCTTGTTCTACAGATACATAGCATGCGAGACGGCAGGTCACAGAGGGGCTTTACCTAACCCCTAGTGCAACTCCCCAACGAAGCTCCTTTGTGACCCTCGCGAAAATAGTAGAACATGGATTTAGTGATCTCGAAGAGCTTGCTCCTCGGCCGGTTTGCATGAGGCGATGAAAAACGTCCATGACCTCCGCCAAATCGTTCAATTATCTTTCCGATAACTGGAACTCGGAAGAGGTGAACCACATAGCCGACGCGAGCCTCATCCTGGAGCTGTACGATCGCGAACAGACTTCGCTGAAGCGTTACCTTTCTTTTCTAGGTGTGGATTCCGCCACAGCCGATGATACGGTGCAAGAGAGTTTTCTCAAACTTCATCAGCATCTCTTGGCGGGTGGAGATCAGTCACACTTGCGGGCATGGCTCTATCGCGTGGCACACAATCTGGCGCGGAATACCCAGCAGGCGTTTCGGTCATCCAGAACCAAAGCACTCGATGACTGGCCGGCGGTGGCCGACCTTGAAGCCGCGTCGGCCTCCGCCGAACAAATATTGCTCGAGCGTGAAGAAGGTGAGCGGCTGCAAAAGGCCATCACTCGCCTAAGTGAAGCTCAAAGATGCTGCCTGGTGTTACGCACCCAGGGTTTGAAGTACCGGGAGATCGCCGAGACGTTGAACTTATCAGTGTCCACAGTAGCGGAAAACGTTCAACGCAGTCTTGAAAAATTGAAGGAAGCAGTATGAAGAATGCGGAGCATTTGCACAATCGATCTTTGATTCGGTTTCTGGACGGCGAACTCGCCCCCTCTGAGGTTGTCTGCGTTCGTGCGCACCTCGCGGGTTGCGAGAGTTGCCGGCGAAAGTGCGATGAATTTGCAAAGTTGTCTTCCCGGATTGCTGCAGTAATTAGCGCTCAGCCGGTGAGCGAAGCGGGCAATGTCCGTCAGCATCTCTCCAGGCTGGTATTGAATCGCGCTCTTGTACCACCCGAGCCGAGTCCCTCTAAGGTCTTGAAGCGCTTTGCTTGGGGTATGGCCGTAGCCGCTACCCTGGCGTTAGGCATTGTGCTGTCGCCCAAAGTCAACAGGACCGTTCAGACCAAGATCGAGTCTAGCCCCGCTTCGTCAGTGTCTTCCATCGATATTGACGGTGAGAGTTTCATTGCTCTTCCTTATTCCAACCCCGATCTACCGCTGAATGCTCCGCGCATCGTGGAAATGCAGGTCCCGGTCTCGTCGCTGACCGCGGCCGGTATTTTCTTCCAGCCTTCTCCGAACGGAACCGCCGATCGGACAGTTCTGGCCAATGTGCTTTTGGGACTCGATGGACAACCCCTCGGCGTGCATGTATTGAGCGCTGACTGATGCCACGAAGGAGATCCAGCATGCGGTGTTTCACTTTTCTTACTCTGTCGTATCTTGTCTTGAGCTTGGGCTTGTCCGCGCAAGGCCCCGGCGGTTCCGGCTATCCGCCGCCCCATGCCTTCCCGGGACGCGGCGGTCCCATGGGCCTCGGTATGCACTCAGGAAAGATCGTAGCCGGCGCCCCGTACTCCGCCACCACGAAGGCATCCGTGACGCAGACCCTGGCCGATGGGAACACCATCTCGCGAGTCATTACCGGCCAGTTAGCACGTGATAGCCAGGGCCGCACTTATTCTCAGCAAAACATCACTGGCGGCCTTTGGGGACAGGGCGGAGCCGTGACCATCACCTTCATTGCAGACCCGGTAGCTGGCTACACTTATATGTTGAACTCGACCCGGAAAACCGCTTTCCGGCGCCCGTTTAAAGAGCGCACGAACCAGAGCGCGCGGCCTTTCGAAGGCTCGAACGCCGCTGGGACTCGGAACCGCGTCGAGACCGACCTGGGCCAACAGACAATTTCCGGTGTGACGGTGACCGGCAAGAGCATTAGTCGCACCATCCCCGCCGGGCAAATCGGCAACACGGCGGCGATTGTCGAAAAAACTGAGATCTGGACCGATCCGGAATTGCAGGTGGTTGTGCAATCGACACACTCGGACCCGCGCTGGGGTCAGTCAACTTATACCTTGTCAAATATCCAACAAGCTGAACCGAACCCGGCGTTGTTTCAGGTACCACCCGGTTACACCATACAAGATGCACCGGCTCGAGGATCCCAGCCGTAGCGTCCTGGCTGAAGCCTGAAACGGACCCGTGCGCGTAAGCGACGTTATCAGTCGCCTCGCCGCAGGTGTCTCATTCTTCCCACCCAGCGCAAGTACTCCCGAAGCGATGTACGCTCGTCCCAAACGAAGCGCCAGAACGTCGCAGCCGTAATTGATTCCGCTGGCGTCCCGCAATAAGTTTCGATCCGCCAGCGCAGATAAGGCGATGCCCAGGGTCTGAGGCGATAGCCACGCGTCGAGACCCAGAGGAAACGCCACATCATCAGTGCCGGCTCGCTACCGACGTGTCCTCAGCTGATGCTGCACCCGCCCGGTTAGGATTCTGGGAATCAGGTGTGGCGTAATAACCCGAACGCGTTCGCACCACGCACCTTCCGGGCGCATTTACAGTAATTTTGATCTGCCGGTAACTGCCATCGAGCTGTTGTACAGAAGGCGTGTAGGCAATCGTGTACTGGCTGCGGATATCGTGTGCCACCTCTACTGCCAGTGCCTGCACTTCGTTCACTTCTTTTGGATAAAACGACAATCCGCCCGTGGCGGCTGTTAGTTCGTGGAGCGCGCGCCGCGCTTTCGTCGCTTCGCGTTTTTCTTCTTCCGTAAACAAACCAATTGCATAAATCAGAACGTCGCTCTGGTTAGCCCGCGCTACCACTTTTTCTAATGAAATGTTGCTGGCGTTATCATTCCCGTCGGTGATGACAAGCAAAACTTTCTTGTCTCTCCTCGCTTCCTTGCGCTCATAGTCAAGTGACATGCTGATGGCATCTCGCATAGCCGTGCCGCCGCGCGAATCAATACGCGCCAGGCCCTGTTCGAGCTTGTGCATGTCATTGGTGAAAGGAACATCGAGAAATGCGTCGTCATTGAAATTGACGATGAACACTTCATCCTGCGGATTGGAATTGCGCACCATCTCGAGCGCGGCCGCTTCTACCCGGCTCCGCTTGGTGCTCATGCTGCCGCTGTCGTCGATGATGATTCCGAGTGAAACCGGCACATCCTCGCGCCGGAAAATCTTCACCGCTTGCGGCTGCCCATTTTCGAATACCTTGAACGCCCGCTCATTTAAATTCGTAACCAGTTTGCCCTTATGATCGGTCACACTGGCGTGCAAAACGACCAGGCGTGTGTCGGAACGAAATTGCGCATAGGCCGCCAGCGCCACCCCTGCCGTTAATAGCAGAACCCCTAAGGCCTTCCGCTGAAAAGGTCTCAGTCTACTGCGTGGGAGCATAGTACCCCAGACGAAAATACGCCTTCAACGGCGGCAAGCCCCGTGGCTGATTCAGCTTCACCTGCACGCGGCGGTATTTCCCGTCCCGCTCCCTGTTCTTTGGCGTATAGCCGAGTACATATTCGTTGCGCAATTCCACTCCAATTTTTGCTGCTATGTCAGGCAACTCCGCAATGTTCTCAACCGCATACTCCCGGCCGCCCGTTTGATCGGCCAACTCATTCAATAAGCCAGGACCAGCGGCTTCCTCCGGCGTTCTGCCTCGATTTCCCAGTGACTCAAAGATGCCGATTGCAAAAATCTGGACATCTGCTTCGCGCACCGCATTCTTAATTTCAGTCTCCGTATACCGGCTTGCGTTATCGCCGCCATCCGAGATGATCAGCACCGCCTTCCGCGGATTCTTCGCTTTCTTCATCTCGTGCATGGCGAGGTAAACGCTATCGAGCAGGGCCGTGCGCCCCTTCGATTGCGTGAACGTCAGAGTGCTTTGAATTTTGTCGGTATCGGTCGTAAACGGGACGCTCAGCTCGGGTCGATCGTTAAACTGCACCAGGAAAAATTCGTCCGCCGGATTGGCGGTCTTAAAAAACTCGGCCGCTGCCTGCCTCGACTTTTGCATTTTCTGCCCCATGCTGCCGCTCGTGTCAAAAACCAGACCGATGGAAATGGGCGCGTCTTCGGCCGAAAAGTCGGAGATTCTCTGCTCCACTTTGTCTTCGTAAAGCCGGAAATGTTCCTTCTCCAGGCCGGTTACAAATCGGTTCAGCGGATCAGTTACCGTAACATTGATCAGCACCAGTGTTCGATTGACTCGAATGTCTGCTGACCTTGAGGGAACAGCTCCGGTGCCTTCAGCTTTGCGATTTGGAACCGCAACCGGCTCATCGGGCCTGTCCTGATTCGGCGATCCGCTTTGAGCTCCGGCCAAGCTCAGGAGAACGAAGAATAAGGTACCAAGCCGGACGCCCCGTGTGGAAGCGCGAGGCAAATTACGCATCCGCATACAAAGTGAGGCTTTCTGAACTAAATCATAACATCGGCAAATGAGACCGCCTAACTAGGATAAGTCTGCATCCGAGCTGCTTGGTGGCGGGTTGGCCAACTCGTTGACAACCTGCATTGCCAACCCACATTGGCAACCCGCGGCCGATTGGCCAACCGGCCTATCGCTGAATGCGCGCCGATCCGCCTTCCGCAAAACTGCGTACTTGTTCCAGTGTCGCCATCGTCGTATCACCGGGAAAGGTCGTAAGTAGCGCGCCGTGTGCCCAGCCTAACTTGACCGAAATCTCGTCCGGTTCCCCGCTCAGCAGACCGTAAAACAGGCCGGCGGCGAAACCGTCCCCTCCGCCCACCCGGTCATATACATCTAGTTCCGCCGTCGGCGCCACATGCGTTTTCCCATTAATCCAGGCCACCGCGCTCCAGCTGTGCCGGTTCGTCGAGTGGACTTCCCGCAAGGTAGTCGCCACAATCCGCACTTGCGGATGTTTTTTTCGCACGTTGTCCATCATGCTGAAAAACGCCGTCGGATCCAGCTTCGATTTCGCCGCTACTTCCGGTCCGGGTATGCCCAGCCCCTTTTGCAGATCTTCTTCGTTCCCGACCAGCACATCGACATTTTTCACTATGCGGTCGATCACCTCCACCGCCTTCTTAGCGCCGCCGATAACGTTCCATAGTTTCTCGCGAAAATTCAAATCAAAGGAAACTACCGCGCCCGCGGTCTTAGCCGCCTGCATACCCTCAATGATTACTTCCGAAGTGGTCGGCGATAGCGCGGCAAAGATGCCGCCGCTGTGAAACCAGCGAACGCCGCCTTCGAAGATCGCCTGCCAATTGAAATCACCCGGCTTCAGCTTCCCCGCCGCCTCGTTGCAGCGGTTGTAGAAAACCACCGGGGCGCGTACGCCCTGCCCGCGATCGCTGTAAACCGTCGCCATGTTCGGTCCAGCCACGCCGTCGTGCTTGAAATGCTTGTAGTACGGCGTCACACCCATCGCTCGCACACGCTCGGCAATCAGATCCCCGATCGGGTAATCGACCATCGCGCTGGCCAAACCAGTCTTCAACCGAAAACAATCGGCCAGATTAGCGGCTACATTAAATTCGCCGCCACTGACGTGAATCTTGCACTCATGCGCCTTCCGAAAAGGGATAATTCCAGGATCCAGCCGGTGAACCAACGCCCCGATCGAAACGAAGTCGAGGGCTCCATCCTGCCTGATTTGCAATGCATCACTCATATTTTTCTCCAAGTTCCGTCCTCAGGCATTATAGGAACCCGACGAGACGCGCCCGCCCCGGCCCGTCCAGTTGGTATGGAAGAACTGTCCGCGTGGTTTATCGACCCGCTCGTAGGTGTGCGCTCCAAAAAAATCGCGTTGTGCCTGCAGCAGGTTTGCGGGCAAACGCTCACAGCGGTAACCATCATAGAAGGCCAGCGCTGTCGAGAAGGCCGGCGTTGGGACTCCATACCCGATGGCATGAATAATCGCGTGCCTCCACGATGCCTGATATTTGTTCAGCACATCGCTAAAAAAACCGTCCACCAACAGATTCGTAAGCTGCGGGTTCTTCTCGTAGGCTTCTTTGATCTTTGCGAGAAAACGGCTGCGGATGATGCACCCGCCGCGCCACATTAGCGCGATCCCGCCCATATTCAGATTCCAACCCTGATCCTTTGCCGCATCGCGCAATAGCATGTAACCCTGCGCGTAGGAAATCATCTTCGAGCAATACAATGCCCGCCGCACATCCTCGACAAAAATCTTGCGGTCCTGCGAGTCACTCTTGTGTTTCGGTCCGGTTAGTATTTTCGAAGCGGCTACCCGCTCATCTTTGAGCGCCGACAGGCAGCGCGCAAATACCGCTTCGCCAATCAGCGTAACCGGCATGCCCAAATCGAGGGCGCTGATCGCCGTCCATTTCCCAGTGCCCTTTTGCCCGGCGGTGTCCAGAATTTTGTCTACCATGGGCTGTTCGTCTTCGTCGCTTTTCTTGGCCAGAATCTCTGCCGTGATCTCAATCAGGTAGCTGTCCAGCTCCCCTTTATTCCACTCGGCAAACACTTCGTGCAATTCATCGGCACTCGCACCCAAACCATCTTTGAGGAGTTGGTAAGCCTCACAGATGAGTTGCATATCGCCGTACTCGATGCCGTTGTGCACCATCTTCACGTAATGTCCGGCCCCATCTTCGCCGACCCAGTCGCAACATGGCGTGCCATCTTCTACTTTTGCCGCGATGCTTTGAAAAATGTCCTTCACGTGAGGCCACGCTTCCTTGTTTCCGCCCGGCATGATGGACGGCCCGTGGCGCGCGCCCTCTTCGCCGCCGGAAACTCCAGTCCCGATAAACAGAATGCCTTTCTCGTTTAAACTCTTGGTCCGTCGGTTGGTATCCGGGTAATGAGAATTTCCGCCATCAATGATGATGTCGCCTTTCTCGAGATGCGGTGTCAGCTGCTCAATCATCTGATCGACAGTCTCGCCCGCTTTCACCATCAGCATCACGCGTCGCGGCCGCTTCAGTGACTGAATCAACTCGTCGATCGAATGCGCCCCCACTACTTGCGTGCCCTTGGCCTCATCCTTGAGGAAATCGTCCACTTTCGATACGGTCCGATTGAAAACTGCTACCCGGAATCCGTGATCGTTCATGTTCAGGACCAGATTCTGGCCCATCACGGCCAACCCTATCAGGCCAATGTCACAACTCTCGTTCGGCATGTATCTCCCAAAGTCGCTGAAAGCATGCTACTAGACTTTCCCTAGCTGCTCTTTCGGCGAATGCGTCTCTTGAGGCGCACGTTCGTCAGTAAGCGTCGTATTCGCGCGCCAGAAAAATCATACCGCTTCGCGAAATTAGACTTGAATCAGTTCCTTCAGCCGCAGGTAACCGCTACGGCTTACCGGAATCTTACTGCCATCCGAAAGAACTGCCATACGCGTATCTTTGGTGTACGGCTCGACCTTCGCAATTCGTTCCAAATTGAGCAAAAATGATCTGTGCACGCGTACGAATCGCGCTGGGTCAAGCGAACTTTCCAATTGAGATATGGTCTGCTGCTTCAAATGTGTTTTGCCCCGCGCATGGAGCGCCACGTAATCGTCCTGTGCTTCCGCATAATCCAGCTGATTTGCCGGGATCACGTGCAAACTGGTGCCATCCCGCACGACCACCCGTTGAGCATATTGCCCGGGCGCCGTAGCGGCCTGCCGTAACTCAGCCACATTCAAGTTTGATCGCTGATGGCTCGCGATTCTCTGCCGGGCGCGCGCGACTGCATCTTTGAACCGTTCAAGAGCAAACGGCTTCAGCAGGTAATCGACTGCGGAAGCGTCGAACGCCTTAGTCGCGTATTGATCGTAAGCCGTAACAAACACCACAGCAACGTCCTTGTCGATCAATTCGAGCACTTCGAATCCGTCGAGTTTCGGCATCTGCACATCCAGAAACAGCAGATCCGGCCTGTGCTCGGCTACCAACTTCACTGCGTCGAACCCGTTGCTGCATTCAGCGATAATTTCAATGTCATTCTCCGTCGCGGCATATTCGCGAACCACCCGCCGCGAGAGTTCCTCATCGTCCACCACAATCGAACGAATGCTCATACTTGCCGTCCATTTTCATCGCACTCCCAGGGCAGGGAAAGAACCACCCGGTAGCGCGCCGGCCCAACCTCGATTTCGAGCTTGCCCCGCGTGCCATAACGCGCCCGAATCCGGTTACGCACGCTAAGCAACCCGAATCCGGTCTTCTGTGCCGGCGGCGCATCCGGATCGAATGGATTTTCTATCGTTACCTGCAACTGATTCTGTTGCCGGACGCTCGCGAGTGTAATCTCGCCGCCTCCGTCTAGCGTGGCAATGCCGTGCTTGATCGCGTTCTCCACCAAGGGCTGCACCAGCAGCGGCGGAACGTCGCAGTTGGCGCACCCGTCTTCCAGCGTTTGCTTGACTTGCAGCTTTGACCCGAAGCGCACCCGCTCCACCTCGAGATAGCTTTTCGTCAATGCCAGCTCCTCGCCGAGCGGAATGGTCTGGCGCTCGCCTAGGCGCAGCGAGTTGCGAAGAAAATCGGAAAGCGCAATGCACATCGAGCGCGCCTTCGGCGGATCGATGCTTGTCAGCGCGCTGATCGAATTCAAACTATTAAACAGGAAGTGTGGATTCACTTGCGCCTTGAGTGCCTTCAACTCCGCGTCGCGCGACAGAATCTCTGCTTTCTGGGAAGTTTCGATCGCTAGTATCAGGTAATGCAGCACGATAGAAAGCAGGTATGCCAGAAAAAACATCGCTGCCATCACCGGAACTGCCGCCCGCGAGGCGTCCCGCAAACCTGGAAACGCGCGATTCAACACCCAAATCCAACCGTGGCCGATTCCCATCACTACCGTGCTTCCGCACATCGACGCCAGGAGAAACGTGAGGGCCAGCTTCCAATCTGGAGTCGACTTCAGGTCTAAAGCGCGGCACACAAACCAAGCCGATAAACAAATAATGGCGAGCACCACGGTTATGGGCCCCATGACCAGCATCACTTCTGTCCAGGTCAGGTGCGATATGTCCTTCAGCACAAATGCCAGCACCAGCCCGATCGTTGGCCAGCCCGACACATAGCCGGATAACACCCGCCGGTTCTTAAAAATCGGATGCATGTCTTGGCAGCGCGCTTACGCTAATCTTCGATCTCCACCGAACTGAAAATAGAAACACCCGTGATCACCAGCACCGCGGCCGACGGCCCGATGTTTGGCGGAATTGTTTTGTCTTCGAAATTTCCCAGGATACTTACGCCGCTCACATGCACCCGCCACTCCTGCGGAACCCGCACTTTGATGGAACCAAATAGCGCCGTCGTATTCAGCACGACAGAGTTGGTCGGCGAGGAAATGAAAGCTCTTCGCAAATCTATTTCAATACTGCCGAAGACGGACGTCAGTTCTCCACCCGCAAACGTCGGGCTCTCGAGCTTCCGCTTCAACCCTCCCAGCAGCACAAAGTCATGTAGAGAATTCTCATAATCGATATTGGCCCGTGTCTTGCACGCTTCGGACAAATTGGGCGGCACGAAGGGCATAAAAGGAGGGCGTTGCACTTTACCCTGTGAACCGCCCAATATCTTCATCAATGCCAGAAATCCAAACAGAATCATCAACAGCGGTAAGACCAAACGATCATCATTGAGCCGAATATGTACCAGGCCAAAATTAGACAGCAAAAAAGAAACGCCGACGATGATAAGAAAAATTCCCCAGACACTCGCCGCGGCATTTCGCGGGCGAATCACTTGGCCGATCCCCGCAGCCAGCGGAAAAATCGGCCAGAATATCCAAACATCATGAAGCGGCAAAAGGCCCAGGTTACCCAGAAAGAGCAGCACGCCCAAACCAATCAAGGTGGCGGCCATCCAGAAGGGCGGCACGCCGGACCTGTTCCCTTTGTCCGGGCGTTTTCCGCCACTGGAAGCGGCGTAGCGCTCCCAGTCCCAATCACCCGGCTTTTGCCCCCGTTCAGACACGTCGCGCTTCGGTCCTCGATGGTTTGGTTGGCTGCATCTGGCTTGCGTCCGAGTCGTCGCTGCCGCTTGTCAAGAGATCGCTCAGACCCACCAGAATCAGCGCCACCGGCCACAAGTTCTGAATGCGGTCCAACGATAAGATTCCCACCCGGTCCCCTCCGACGAGTATCAATCCGGTGAGCAACAGCACGACCGGCAGCGCCAAGCTTTCAAATTCTCGGAGCCAACTTTTTGTTTGCTTCTGCCGCATGGTAACAACCTCAACCCGATGCTAAACATTCCACGCAGGGGTGTCCTCTTCAAATCGGCGACTTGCCGATTGTTACCGGCCAACGCCGCTCTCGGCGGGCTAACGGCCGGCGGCTAAAGCGTCGGAATGTCGCGGCTCGTGGTCTTCTGCGCGCTGGGGCGCAGGACAAGTGCGACTCGTCAGTTCGCGGGACGGCTTTGGCCTCGCAGCAGCCGGAAGTTTGTCAGGCTCCCAGTCCAAACGCGTTGTCACTTGCTGCTTTTCTTCTTGGCGGCGCTCTTCTTCGTTTTCGACTTTGTGTTCGGATCGGAAGGAATATCCGCTCCGGCTCTTCGCGCCTCACTGAGCCCGATCGCAATCGCCTGCTTGCGATTCTTCACCCTTTTCTTGCTCTGGCCCGATTCAAGCTTGCCGTGCTTGTATTCATCCATCACTGTCGCCATCTTGCGCTTCACAATACCCTTCGATTTAGGGTCCGATCCGGAAGACGATTTCTTTTTCGCTTTTTTCTGAGTGGCCATTCTGATCCTCTGCGCATATGACAGCAACTTTGGTGTGCCGGTTTCGGTTCGTCACCATCCAATGACTTAATTCATCTAAACTGATCTTCATGCAATGGACACCGGGCGGTCCGAACCAAGACATCGAAGACCGGCGCGATCAGAGCGGTGGGGACGGCGGCGGTGGCTTTGGAGTGGGCGGCCTCGGCATCGGCGGCGTCATCATCGTCGGCATACTCAGTCTTATTTTCCAGAAGAACTTGTTTACTTTGTTCGAAGGCGGATCCCAGCAGTCCATCGCCACCCGCGCCGTACCCGACCAGCAGCGTCATGCCCGCGAAAAGCCCGAAGTCGACTTTGTCGCTTTCGTCCTGCGCGACATTCAGGACACCTGGGATCGGATCCTTCCCGAAGAGGCTCACCGGCCCTATCGCCACGCCAAACTTGTTCTCTTTCGCAATGCCTACCCTTCCGGCTGCGGAATGGCGAAAGAAGCGATCGGACCTTTCTATTGCCCGGAAGACGAGAAAGTCTATCTCGACCTCGGCTTTTTCGATGAACTGCGTTCCCGCTTCGGAGCCAAGGGCGAATTTGCGCAAGCTTACGTCATAGCCCACGAGATCGGCCACCATATTCAGAAGATCCTGGGCATCGAACCGCGGGTCCGGCGGCTTCAGGAAAATAATCCGTCAGCCGCGAATCCCCTCTCCGTCCGTCTCGAGTTACAGGCCGATTGCTTCGCCGGCGTCTGGGCGCACACGACCGCTCAGCGCAAGATGATCGACGAAAGTGATGTGAACTCTGCCCTGGGCGCGGCCGCGGCAGTGGGCGACGACCGCATTCAGAGAATGGCGCGCGGGCGAGTTAGCCCCGAAAATTTTACTCACGGCTCGTCGGCGCAGCGTACCGGCTGGTTCCGCCACGGACTCGAGAACGGCCAGATCTCTGCCTGCAATACCTTCAAAACCCGCTAAACGCGCCCGCGCGCTACTGCGGCAGCGTGAACGCGTAGAGCGAATCGCCACCGCCGAACACGACATACTGCCGCTTATTTAACTCGTAGGTCATCGGGCCATTACTCACCGTCGCGGCCAGCCCCGCATGCCACAAAATCTTTCCATCCGCGGGATCGAAAGCAATAGCATTTGAGGAAGGGTCTCCTGTAAACAGCAGCTTCCCTGCCGTGGTCAATATGCCTGAGTGTCCACCGCTCTCCGGATAGATGTGTTTCCACTTGATCTTGCCTGTTGCATACTCGAGCGCTTCAATAGCGGACTCCGACCAAACGCCCGCATCCCGGCCACCGTATCCTTCCGGATCTTTGCTCGTGTCAGTCAGGTAGTACACGCTATAAGACGGCGACGTGCTGACATAAAACAAGCCCGTCTGCGGGTCGAACGATGGCGGATACCAATTCGTTCCACCGCCCGAGGAAGGAAACACTAGCGCGCCGTCCGTTTTCGGCTCTTTTTCCTCATTTGGGATTGGCTGACCCTTGCTGTCCACTCCGTTAGACCAGTTCACGTTCACATAAGGATGAGTCGTCACGCTCTTGCCGTTGGTTCGATCCAACACAAAAAAGTAGCCGTTCCGCGCGGCCTGCGCAAGCAGCTTGCGCGGTTTGCCGTCGATCACTCCATCGAATAGAATCGGCGTCTCCACGTTGTCCCAGTCATGCGTGTCGTGCGGCGAAGCCTGGAACCACCACACTAGCTTGCCGGTGTCGGGATTTAGCGCCACGATCGAGCACGTCCATAGGTTTGAGCCCTTCCGCCCTTGTCCGGCGTGTACCGGATTCGGATTGCCAGTGCCCCAGTAAAGCAGATGTAATTCCGGATCGTAGGTCCCGGGCAGCCAGGTCATGCCCCCGCCATGCGCGGCCGCCTGCTCGTTGGGCCACGTCTCGGATCCCGGTTCACCTTTGCCGGGTTCGCTATTCCAGCGCCATTGCACCTTGCCATCTTCCGGATCCCGCGCCTCGAGAAAACCCGGCACATCCAATGAATCGCCCCCTACTCCCACCAGCACGTGATTTCCAATCACCAGCGGCGCTGGCGTTGAAAAATACTCCTGCGCTAAATCAGCGATTTGCACGGCCCAGCGAAACGCACCAGTATTCTTATCGAGCGAGATTAGGTGGTTATCCGGCGTCTCGAAAAACACCCAGTTTCCGTAGATCGCCACACCACGATTGCCGATGTGGATCCCGCCCTGGCTCTCCCACTTGTAATGCCAGATCTCGCGTCCGGTTCGTGCGTCGATCGCCCATGCATGATCCGGCAAAGTGAAATAAAGAACGCCCTCCACCATTAGCGGAGTGGCTTTGATTTGGCCGCCGAAAGGGCTTGAGCCGGGTCCCTGGTTCGCTCGATACACCCAAGCTAAGCTCAGGTCCTTTACGTTGCCCGCATTGATCTGCTCGAGCGGGCTGAAACGTCGTCCCGAATAATCGCCATTGTAGGTAGGCCACGTACCCGGCGGCGGCTTCTCGATCGAGGCCGGATTCAGTCCTTCCGCCGCAAACATCACCGAGCATGTGGAAAACAACAGTAAATAACAACCCAGTTTCACTTCAATGTCTCCAGATAAGCCAGCACGTTATGCATGTCGGCGTTGCTGTATTCCGGCAGCAGCTCCGCGTGCGCCTTTAGCGGATCCTTCACCTGAACATCAATGCCTTTCTCTTCGCTGAATAACCACGAATGATGTTCGCCGGAAGAGTCAGTCAGCGACACGCTGAAATCGTCCAAATGATCCAGCTTCCCGCTAAAACTCTCCCCGGAGGGCAACTTGACGGTCACCGTTTTTTCCGTTCGCGGATCCGGTGGTGGTCCCGGCATGCCCGGAATCCGCGACTCCTTGGGATACAGAAATCGGCTCTGCAGATCGACTGGTTGATACTTGGTCGCGATATGCGCTAAATCGCCGGTCGCGCTATGACAATTCGTGCAATGCGCCGCAAAATACGCTTCGCCAGCTTGCGGGTTACCGGTTACAACGTTCAGAATTTTGTATTCCATGCGATTCGCCGTCGATTGGCTCCGCTGCAGCAAAAACTGCGCGATATCTTTAATCTGCGCCTCGTTGAAAGTACTGAAGGCGGGCATTCCTTTGCCTGAACGCCCATGCAGAATCACCGGACCGATTTCTGTACCGCTGCCTTTGTCGTGCAACACCAGCACCGATTGCGCCAGATTCGGCCCCCCGTTACCGCCTTTCGCATCGCTGCCATGGCAAAAAGCGCAATTGGCGACGAAAGTTGCCTGGCCACGCTGTGCCGCGGCCGGATCTGCTGGAGGTCCAATGGCCAGAAAGTCTCCCGCGCGCCTACCCTGGGACGCCTGTCCGTTGGCGCTTGTACGATCTCCATTCGCCGGCGGCTTCACCCCAGGTCCAGGCTGCGGCCCATTTGCTGCTCCGGCGGGTGGCTGAGGGGGCACCCCGCCAGGCGGAACCTGGGGTTCCTGGGCCGCCAGCATCCATCCAATTGTCCCCAGCAGACACACCAGCACCGGAGACCAGCTACCAAACTTCATCCGTGACCTCAACTAGACTCAAAACGCTAATACAGCAAACCGCAATTATGACAGGCAGATTTCGGCGCACACGACACTTGCTCGCCAAGCTCACTGGAGGATGCTTCTAGCCAGGTTGAAATGTTGCCGGGCAGTATTTTTCTGCACAAGCTTGCTGATAGTCGCAACGTTCGCAACCGCTTGGGTTGGATCTAATCCAGCAACCTGCTCCCGGGCGCGCGTGGTCAACTCGCTGAGTGTTGCACGTCCATGCAAGACCAGGTAATTGTCCGGAATTGCTGTCTGTAAATAGCAGGCGAGCGAAAAGTCGGATTAAAACGGCACGTCGTCGTCTGTGATTTGCATACCGCCGAAATCGTCTTCCGGCGCCTCACTACCACCGCCGGACCCACGAGCCCGGCTCTGGCCCG
>DATAYL010000361.1:0-18574 GCA_036272575.1 Bryobacteraceae bacterium
TGATAATCCCGACAGACGGAGCAGTGGCGCTGCTATCGCGCATATCAAAATCACGGCCGCTTGTGAATCGGATGCCAAGTGTTTCGAAGTAAGCGTTCGAAACGAAGACGACTCCGGCGGTTGGATCTGGGGGATTTGTGACGGCGCCCGCGGTGCGCAGACCCATCGCGCCCGGATTTCCGGAAAAGAGACTCGCCGAGGCGAGACTTGCAAATTCCACACCCGGTAATTCACGGGTACTCTGTAGTAATTTCTGCCACGCCGGTAACGAACTCCTCTCGTTATGAGAATCTTCGTATGACACGTGGGTGACTAGCACCTCGTTCGGATGGAAGCCCAGTGACGAGGACATCAAATTCAACAGCGTGCGGGTAAAAAGAACTGCGCCGACCACCAGCACGAGAGAGAGTGCAATCTGGAGGGCAACCAGAGTCTTTCGGGCGAACCCGCCGCCCCGTGTGAGCCGTCCGCCGTTTTTGAATACCGCATGGATGTTAGGTCCAGATAAACGGAATGCCGGCAGAATGCCACACACGAGAACGGTTAGCAATGCAAGCGAACCGGTAAACGCGAGAAGCCGCGGTCCGATTCCCGTTGCGAGCTTCACTGGATCGCTCGAGGGCGCCAATAGTCGGACGAGCACCGGGGCCGCCCAGTGCGCGAGCAATAATCCAACGCTGGCCGAGATTATCCCGAGTAACAGGCTTTCCGTGATGAGTTGCCGCCAGACGCGCGCCCGGCTTGCACCTAACGAGAGGCGGATCGCAATCTCTTGCTGCCTGGAACTACCGCGCGCGATGAGTAAATTCGCCACGTTCGTACACGTAATGAGCAGTACGAGCGCGACTAGGAACATCATGATCTGGAGCGGCTGGCGATATTCGCTGCGCAGGGAAGACACGCCTCCCCCGGCCCCCACACCCCTTATGCGTGTCCCGGCCAGAAATCGCTGGATGATGGCCGGCGGCGTTCCCGGCGGAGCGTGTTGCCGGACATCTTCGAGCATAAATTCGTGGCGTACGGCTTGCATGGGAGCGACCGCCTGGGCGATCGTTGCGCCTGGTTTCAGCCGACCCATTGGCTGAAGCCAGAACAGGTGATCGTTTTTAAGATTAGCGGCGGGAGCCATGGCCGTGGGCGTCCAGACGTCGACCGTTTTACCGACCTCCACGCCTAAGAACTGGCGCGGCGTCACGCCGATGATTTCGAAAGAATGATCGCCCAAGCGCAATTTGCGGCCGACAACTCCGCTCGTGCTGCCGCCGAAATCTCGCACCCAAAAGTTATAACTGATTACCGCGACGGCACTGCTGCCGGGCATGGCATCATCGTGCGTCGAGATCGTCCTGCCAAGTATTGCCTGCACACCCAGCACCGAAAAAAAATTGCCGGAGACCGTTTGCTGCGAAACGCGCTCCGGTCCTGCACCTTCCCGCGAAATCGACTGTCCGGCCGCGGCGCTGTACGCCATCAACTCGGCAAACTGACCCATTCGCTTTTGCATTTGCCGGAACATCTGATACGACGTGTTGGTAGTTCCAGCAGCCGCATCAGCGGAAATCCCGACCGTTCGGAACAGCATCGCCGGGTCTTTCACCGGTAGAAGACGCAGCAGCAAGGCATCAGTCACGCTGAATGTCGAGATGTTGGCCCCAAGACCCAACGCCAGAATACCGATGATGATCACCGTAAAAAGCGGCGCATGCGCGAAGCGCCGCCAGGCGTAACGCAGATCGACGACCAACTCAGGCAGGAGAGAGCGATAAGCGCGCATATGTAGAAAGCTACTCTCGATCCCGCCGAATGTCAACGCAGGTGACCTTTGAGCAAAATGTGCGAGCAATGGCCTCCCGGCAAATTAATCGGATTTACTCCGGGTTGCTCACGTGCAGCACGCCGGGGATTAGTCAGCTACGGCTCGGTTTCTTGAATTTATTAATCATGCTCACAAATGATTCACGCATGATGAACGGTGGCACGCGCCTGCCATCGATGTCGGTAAAGCCGTATTCACGGGCCAGTTCGCCGACGTGGAAGGCTTTCCCTGATTTGCGCATCACGCCCGCATCACAGCTCAGGGCCGCTACCGCGCGCCCAAGGTACTCCGGAGATTCACTTTTCTTGAGCCATGGAATCTTTTTCCAGTCCGCCCCTTCACTCGCATGTGACATCACACGCTCAGTTCGCATAAACCCGGGAGCCACCGCAACGGTTGCGATATGGTGCTGGCGAAGCTCCATCGACAGCCCCCAGAGCAGTCGGACGATCGAGTGCTTCGCAACGTCATAGAAATTTCCTATGTACTTGTCGTGGTCCCATGCGACGGTACTGACGATGAGACCCGGCAAATGTGAGCTCCTGGTTCGCGTTGCCGAGGCTGACTTGATCATTAACGGAATCGCAAAATACGTTGTCAGAAGATGAGCCTTCAGTCCGCGCTCGAACATCGCGTCCCAAAGCCGCAGTGGCGCCTCCCAAAAGTACGACGGCATTAGGCGTCCTCCCTCGTAACCTCCCCATGCGTTGTTAACAAGAATGTCGAGCCTGCCTTGCTGGTCGCGAACCTTTAGCAAAAGAGACTCCACTTCCCGCTCGTTTGTGTGATCGCAACGTAGGGCAATACCTTGTCCGCCGCGTCGAGTCACTTCCTCCGCCGATTCTTCGATGGTGCCAGGTAGATTGTCTGTGGTCGACTGGCCGCGCACGCTTCGGCCGCTCACATACACAGTCGCACCGTGCTCGCCGAGTACGGCCGCGACGGCACGCCCTGCGCCACGGCTCGCGCCTGTCACCAAGGCGACTCTGTCATGAAGACTTTGGGGGGCAGTCTTACGTCTTCGCGATTGTGCGCCCATCGACCTCCTTGATTTCATTCCACTGGGTACGAACGTTTGAGAAGACCTTCGCATGATACCTTTGAAACCCACTACCCGCGCAAACCGTGACGAAGCGGGCTTTTGAACCGCCACCGGTAAAATAAACGACGATGCGTTACATCACCCTGCTCCTGTTTCCGGCGGTGCTTTGGGGAATCTCTCCCAGCCTGTTCGGACAGGAGCCAGCCACGGGAATGCCTGGAGCGAAGAGCGGCAGTGAAGACAGCATGAGCAAGGCAGCCATTTCCGGCTCTAAGCAGGATCCCGCCGCTGTCGAGCGCGGAGGCAAAGTCTTTCAAACAAACTGCGCGGGATGTCATGGAGTCGCCGCCAACGGTGGACCGGGTGCGCCGGATCTGGTACGTTCGGTACTCGTTCTCGACGATGAGAAAGGCATTTTGATTGCTCCCGTCGTGCGCGAAGGCAGGCCGGATAAAGGCATGCCGAAGCTCGGTTTATCAGAACCGCAAATTGCCGATGTGGTCGCCTGGCTGCACGCGCGAACGTACGCCGCGGGCCATCGAGGAACCTACATCTTCCAGAATGTAGTGACGGGCAATGCCCAACTGGGCGAAGAATATTTCAATACCACGGGCGGCTGCGCGAAGTGCCATTCCGTGACGGGAGATCTGGCCGGCATCGGTGCGAAATACGATGCATTTTCGCTGCAGTCGCGCTGGCTCGAGCCGCGCAATTCAAGAAGCAGGACCCGAAATCCAGCCAACAAAGCCGGCGATAGCGCCAGCAAAATGACACCCACGGTTACCATTAAGCTGCCGAATGGCCAGACGGTTTCCGGCAATCTGGAGCAGATCGACGACTTTACCATCGGCTTGAGCGATTCTCAGCATCAATATCATTCCTTCAGCCGGCAAGAAAAAGATATCTCGATAGAAATCCATGATCCGGTCGAAGCGCATAGTGAACTGCTGCATAGATACACCGACGCCGATATTCACAACGTAACCGCCTACCTGGTTTCCTTGAAATGACACCCTCTCAATTCGTTACACTAGCCGCCCTTTTGCTAGGCTTTGTGCCCTTCGGTAGTGCGCAAGGTCTGGATCCGGCAACCTTGTTGAAGCAACCCGACAACGCGTGGCCTACCTATAACGGAGATTACTCGGGGCGGCGGTTCAGCCCGTTAAAAGAGATAAACCTTGCGAACATACACAATCTCGCGT
Organism: Bryobacteraceae bacterium; assembly: GCA_036272575.1. Classification (GTDB taxonomy): domain Bacteria; phylum Acidobacteriota; class Terriglobia; order Bryobacterales; family Bryobacteraceae; genus Bog-105. The sequence goes on from DATAYL010000361.1 coordinate 4,061, forward strand.
TGGCTTGGGCGGCGCGCTTCACAAGCCCCGGCGCAAGCGTTCCGATCCAGATCAAATCGACGCCGCTGCTGGTGAATGGCGTCCTTTACTTCACTGCGCCTAACAACGTGTGGGCAGCCGACGTGCGGACCGGCCGCGAGCTTTGGCATTATCAGTATCCGGCCAACACCGGAAGCACAATCGGTAATCGCGGCTTGGGCATGTACGAGAACTGGCTTTATTTCGAGACACCGGATAGCCATCTTGTCAGCCTCGAAGCGACCACCGGCAAAGAACGATGGAAGGTCGAAATCGCCGACCCGAAGCTCGACTATACGTCCACAGTCGCGCCGATCATCGTTGGCAACCACGTGCTGGTCGGTATCGGGGGAGATCATCTGGACAATCCCGGATATCTCCAGTCCCGTGATCCGGAGACCGGAGCGCTGCAGTGGAAGTGGTACACCACGCCCCGGACAGGCGATCCGGCCATGGCCACCTGGCCCGGTGAATATGCAGCTGAACATGGGACCGGACAGCCGTGGCTGCCGGGCACCTATGACCCGGAGCTCAAGCTCTACTACGTCGGTATCGGCAACCCCAACCCGGTAATGGCGGACAAAAGCCGCAAGGGTGATAATTTGTACACCTGCTCGATCGTTGCCTTAAACCCCGAGACGGGCAAGCTGGTCTGGTATTACCAGGTTTCGCCTCACGACGTTCACGATTGGGACGCGGTCGAAACGCCGGTGCTTGTGGATCGGCTAGTGAACGGTAAGCCACGCAAGCTTTTGCTGCAGGCGAGCCGCAACGGATTCTTCTTTGTTCTCGACCGGACCAACGGCGAACATATTCTCACCAGTCCGATGATCGATACCCTGAACTGGGCGAAAGGTTTGAACGCGAAGGGTCAGCCAATTCCGAATCCGGCGAAATTTCCGACCACCGACGGAGTGCTGGTTTCGCCGGCCTCGGGCGGTGCGACCAATTGGCCCGCGCCAAGCTTCGATCCTCAAACTGGTCTGTTCTACGTCGGCACCAACACGACGTACAGCATGTATTACCTGACGGACACGAATGACCGTCCGGAGGGTTGGGCGGGTTTGGACAACGTGGTAAGCGGAACCGGCGGTGCACTGCTGGCAATTGATTACCGGACCGGCAAACCGGCCTGGCAGCATAAGTGGCCCAGCGGTAGCGGCGTCGTTTCCATGCTCTCAACCGGCGGCGGCCTGCTGTTTACCAGTAACGGAAAGAATTTGATGGCTTTTGACGCGACGCGGGGAACAATCCAGTGGCACGCCACGCTCACCGCGAACCCGAGCGCTGGACCAATTACTTACCTCTTGGATGGACGCCAGTATGTGCTGGTAGCCGCCGGCGACACGCTGTTCAGTTTCCGGGTCAATGGACCGGCTTCGGATTAAACTTTCTGTTTCTTCTCGCGCATCAGGGCGCAGACGCTGACAATTACCTGGGCGGCGAAGAACAAGATGGTGAAGAGCATGCCGCTTTAAAGGCATCTGCTCGGCCAGTGCATGCCGTTCCTAAGTACTTCATAAATATGGGACAATAAACGAGGGCGGCGGCGTCCAGACCGTTGTGAAACACTCAATGCGTTTCAAAGCGGGATGGTCGTTCCGAACCAGAATTTCTGATAAGATTTCGGTGTCAATCCAACTTAGACTTCAGTGAGTCGATTGCGCGCCCCTAAAAAATCGCTTTCGCCTCGCTCACCGAAAGAGCCAGCAATCATCGAATGGCGCTGGAGTTATGTCTCTGACGAATTTGCAGCTTATTCTAATCGCGTTGTTATTTCTGTGTCTGGCAAGCTTCACCTGGGCGACGCGTAAATTCTTTGTGAAGCCGGACGGCATGACCACAGGCCTGAGCATCACACTCGGCACTGGGTTCGTTTTTTCAATCGTGCATTTCGTCGTGCTGTTCCGAACGCCCGGAATTCAACCCCGCTGGGCCGCCGCCGCTGCTGCCCTCTACCTGGCGGCCTTGGCTCTCTTCTGGTGGACTTTTGCGGCGAACCGGCGACGTCCGCTTTCTGCTTGTTTTTCAAAAACGGAACACCTGCACTTGGTGCAGCACGGGCCTTATCGATTCGTGCGCCATCCCTTCTACTGCTCCTACCTGCTCAGCTGGCTGGCTGGGGCGGTAGGCACGCTAAACCCCATGCTTTTTCTGACTTTTTTCGCAATGTTGACTCTATACTGGACAGCCGCGCGCAACGAAGAAGGCAAATTCGCGGCTAGCGCGCTAGCGAAAGAATACTCGGTCTATCGCAGCTCTACCGGCAGGTTTGTACCCCGGCCAGTCCGCTTCCTTTCCCATCGGCGCTCGCAATAGCATGCGCTTAGCCTGGTTCAACATCGTTCACGACCGGGTGCGGTTCACGGTGACAGTGCTTGGCATCATGTGCGCCGTGTTCCTGATCGTTTTTCAGGGAAGCATGCTGCTCGGCTTCATGCGGGCGGCGTCCAAGATTATCGACACGACCGATGCCGACATCTGGATTACTGGGCGTGGCGTCCCATGTTTTGAATTTCCCACGCCGATTGAGCGCCGCCTGGTGGAACTCACCCGTGGTATCCCAGGTGTGGCTGAAGCCGGCCGGATCTCCATCGGGCAGATCCTGATTCGGAAAGCCAACGGCGTCCGGCAACAGGTTTTGCTAGTGGGAGCCGATACCGAGGTCGGGCCGAGGTTCCCCGTACCTTATATATCCGGCGATTCCGGACCGCTCGCACCTGACGCGCTGGTGATTGACCAAAGTAACGCCAAATTGCTCGACATCAGTCACGTTCCTCTAGAAGTGGAAGCGAACGACCGCCATGCGCGTGTCATCGCGGAGACTTCGGGGTTTAGTTCCTTCATCGGCAGCCCGTACGTATTTACCTCTTACGACGACGCCGCAAAATACATCCGCTTGGCTCCGGACGAAACCATGTTTCTGCTGCTGCGTCTCAAAGCGGGCGTCCCGGTCCGCCTGGTGGAGCGCAATCTCCGCGCGCGTTTTCCGAACGTAGATGTTTGGAGCCGAGCGGCTTTTTCCTGGCAGGCGCGCTGGTATTGGATTTCGCAGACGGGAGCTGGCGGCGCTATTTTGCTGGGTGCGCTGCTTGGCTGCTTCATAGGACTGGCAATTGTCTCCCAAGCCGTCTACGCCACCACTATGGAACATATCGAAGAATTCGCAACTTTGAAGGCGCTTGGCGGCTCCCGGCAATTTATCGCCGGCGTTATCGTGGGACAGGCAAGTATCTGCGGGTTAGTGGGGTATCTCCTGGGTATCCTGATTACCGTTCCGATGGTAAAGATCGTGACGGCCAGTATTCCTTGGGTGTACACGCCCTGGTGGCTGCCATTGGCAGCCCTTATTCCCACCCTGGGAATCTGCGTTCTGGCGTCAGTACTCTCCGTTAAGGCCGCCCTGGATGTGGAGCCGGCGAGGGTGTTCCGTGCCTAAGCGCCATTTGGCAGTCGAAAACGTAAGCGTTTTCTATGGCCCGGAGACCGCGCGCTCTACCGCCCTTGACGGTGTCTCGCTGGATTTCAAGAAGGGTACGCTAACCGTTGTCATGGGGCCCTCGGGCAGCGGCAAAACCACGCTGTTATCCGTTTTGGGTGCCTTGCTGCGGCCGGATCGCGGTAAGGTCTACCTCGAAGGCGCCGATATCAGCAATTGCGCCGATAAGCAATTGACTGATTTGCGCCGCGATCGTATGGGCTTTATTTTCCAGGCGTTCCGGCTTTTTCATTCGCTTTCGGCGCTCGAAAACGTGTTAATCGCAAAAGATGTGAGAGGTGCCCGGCGCGAACAGGATAAGGAAGAGGCTTCGGCCGTCCTGCGCGACTTGGGGCTGGGGAGTAAGCTAGATCTAAAGCCGAAAGAGCTAAGCGGAGGCGAAAAGCAGCGCGTGGCCATTGCTAGGGCGCTGCTGGGCAACCCGAAAGTGTTGCTCGCAGACGAGCCAACGGCGTCTTTGGATTCGCAATCTGGAAAACAGATTTGCGAGATCGTCCGAAAGTTATCAGACGAGCAGCACTACACAACTGTCGTGGTTTCTCACGATGCCCGCTGGGCCGACTTCGCTGACCGGGTGGTGACTTTGGAAGATGGGCGGGTAGTAGAAGGAAAGGATTTGGGTAAGAGATGAAGAAGAGTGCGCTACGCATAGCGATCGGGCTTGCTGCTCTTTGTGGGATTGGTTTTTTCGTGGTGCGGAGCGTGACAACCAGCCCCACCGTATCGGCAATGCGCGAACTCACGGGAGATCGGCGCGATGCCGATCCCGTGGTGGTCGCCTGCCCGGGACGAATTGAGGGCCGCAGTGACACGATCGAAGTAGGCGCGGCTACCGACGGGATCGTCCAGGCTGTGAACGTGCGCGAAGGGCAGCTGGTGCAGCAGGGAGCTGTCTTGGCAGAGATCGGCTGTAACGATCTGCGCTCTTCTCTGCAAGTCGCCGAGGCGGAAGCCGAGAGTGTGAAGCAGAGCCGCGCCCGACTGTTGCGCGGCAGCCGTCCTGAGGAGAGGGAAGCTGCTGCGCAAAGAACACAAGCGGCTCGCGCCGAAGTAGAGCATAGCTCGGCTGAGTTGAACCGAGCCACGCAATTGAGCGCGGCGCTGGCGATTTCGAAATCGTCCTACGACAACGCATTGCGCGACTACGATGTAGCCGAAGCCGAATTAAAAGAAGCGTCCCGCAACGAGGAGTTGGTGAACGCTGGCCCCACGCAGGAAGATCTCGCCAAAGCCGACGCGGATCTGCGCGCTGCCGAGGAGCGAATCAAGCTCGCTCAGGAAAAAGTGAGCAAGTGCGTTGTAAGCGCGCCGGTCCGCGGAACCATCCTGCGCGTCGACCTTAGGCAGGGCGAATCGTTCTCTACCGTCGCACCCCATCCTCTATTCACGATTGCCGATCTCAGCGGGCGTCGTGTGCGTGCCGAAGTCGATGAGCGGGATATCAGCAAGGTGCGGGTCGGTCAGAAAGCCATCCTCACATCGGAAGCTTACCCCAACATGCATTTTATCGGGCACGTGGAGCGTATCTCCTCCATGATGGGTCGCAAAACGGTCGATACTGGCAATCCGGCCGATAAGAGCGATCGAGACATTTTGGAAGCCCTGGTGAATCTTGAGCCGGCGGCCCAAGAGTTGCCGATGGGTTTGCGGGTAACGGTCCAGTTTGTCCGGTAATTCGAAAGAGAACGGGCCGCTGCACTTCAACGAGTGCCGCGGCCCGTTCTCTTGCCGAAAACCTGCGAGTGGATTTAATTGCTTCCGCCGGTGGGTGCCCCTCCCGCGTTGCCGAACACAATTTTTGTATTAGTGCCGCCCAGCCGAATTTCATGCATGGCGTTGTCTACATACTGAATCTGTGTACCGGAAAATTTCGAAGTGCTCTGCTCGGTGTGTGCCGGCACTTGAATCGATTCCTTGCCGTGTTTTAATACGGCCATATTATTTTCGATTTCAATCTTGTAACTTCCGGCTTTGACCTGCTTGCCTTCCACTATCGTATTGTCGAGAATATCTACCTTATAGGTCCCGCTGGCCGCAAAAGCCACCGCTGCACCTGCTGCAAGGCAGGTCATTACAAACTTGTTCAACATGGAACGCACTTTCCTCCTGATCGACTAATTGTTCAATTTAGGCTCGCTCTTCTTAGAACAAGCATCCACCTATATAACGCGGAAAGCGGAGCCGAAGGTTCGGAAACCCAAAGAATTTATCTTTTTCAAACAATTTGACGGCACTTCTCAACAGCTGCTGTTCGCACTCGAGAATCTGTTCCGAATCCGGGCAGCCATGCTACTTCGGTATCTGCACGGAACCACGTGAGCTGGCGTTTCGCGTATTGCCGGGTTCGCAATTGACACTCCGCCACCGCCGCTTCCCGACTGAGATCTCCTCGCAAATACTGGAGTGCCTGCCTATATCCGAGTGACCGCAAAGCCTTCGAACTCGACGGGACGCCAGCCCTGAGCAAGGCTTCCGTTTCATCAACGAGTCCCCGCTCGAACATCGCAACCGTACGCCTATTGATCCTTTCATACAGCGCACACCGGTCCGGGGCCAATCCGATTTTGTAAACCGCAAATCCCTCGAGTCGTTCACGCGGCTGATCCTGCACCTCCGAGGCCCGGCGCCCGGCAAGACGCATCAACTCGATCGCGCGTATTAATTTCTGGTGATCGTTCGGATGAATCCGGCCCGCGGCCGCGCCGTCCCAATAAGAAAGATATCGATGTAAGATTTTCGGGCGTCTCCGCGCCAAGTCCGCCAGCCGCAGGCGCAACGCCTCGTCGCGTTGTGGCGCTGGCGAAAGCCCGTCCAGCAGAGCGCGCAAGTAAAAGCCCGTGCCGCCCACCAGAATTGGGATGGCTCCCGTCGCGGCAATCTGCCGGAGTAACGGACGTGCCATCCGGGCGTAGGCGCCCGCCGTTAGCTCAATTGCCGGCTCAGCCACGTCGATCATATGATGCGGAATACCTCGTCGTTCGGCGATCTGCAGCTTCGCCGAGCCAACGTCCAGACCGCGATAAAGCTGCACGGAATCGAAATTCACGATCTCCCCTCGCAACACTTCCGCAAGGGAAACGGCCAAATCGCTCTTGCCGCTACCGGTAGGACCGACTATCACCACTAGCGGCGAACGTCTATCTTTCAGCCATTTACGCGGTATCTCGGGAGCGATCGTAACCTCTGTCGTAAACCGCACATCCTCCTTATCGGAGCTATACTAGGGGCAACCGCTGCTCTCGCAGCGCGGATACCTAGTTCGAAGCCGCCGAATGCCTCACCCCCACTTTAATCCGCTGCGCCCAGCCTCTTGGCTGGTGGCACTCCTGACCGTTCTTCCTTTGGGAGCCGCCGGTTTTCGCTACATCCAGAACGCCAGCCCCTCCTCAACTCATGCTGCCCAGCTGCCGCCGCTAGTTAAACAGCCTCGCTCTGTCAAAGCTGAAGCTTACTATCATTTCGCGTTAGGGCACATGTACGAGGACTTGGCGGCGGCTTCCGGAAACCGTAGCGACTACGCCAATCAGGCCATCGATAACTTCCGGCTCGCCATGAAGGAAGACCCTACTGCCGAGTTTTTGGTGGAGGATATCGCGGAACTCTACCGCATGACCGGCCGCTTGTCGGAGGCGGTCGAGGAAGCGCAGCAGGCACTCAAGGCCAATCCCGACGATTTGAATGCGCGCCGGGTGCTGGCTCGTATCTACACCCAGCAAATTGGCGATTCGCAGACCAACCACGTCGATGAAAATATGGCTCGCAAGGCCATCGAGCAATACAAATACATCACCACCAAAAACCCCAAAGACACGGATAGCTTAGTGATGTTGGGCCGCCTTGATCGCGTGGTAGACGATTCGGTTTCCGCGGAAGCCTCGTTCAAGCAAGCCATCGCCGCGGAACCTGACAATGAGGACGCCATCGTAGGACTGGCCAGCGTGTACTCCGATCGGGGCGATTCCAAACAAGCTTCCGCGCTTCTCGAAAAACTAACCCAAAACAATCCTTCGCCCCGCGCGCTGATGATTCTGGCGAATAACTACGAGTCCATGCACGAGTATTCGCTGGCCGCTGATGCCTATAAGAAGGCCTTGGCGATCGATCCCAGCCGGGCCGAAATGAAGCAGATGATGGCCCAGGACCTGGCGCTGGCCGGCCGTTACGACGACGCCCTGCGCACCTATTCCGAAATGATGGAGGCCAATCCGCAGGATCCCCAACCCTATCTGCACTCGGCGCAGATCTATCATGAACAAAAAAAGATGGCTGACGCCCGGCAAATGATCAACAAGGCTAAGGACCTCGCGCCTGATGATCCTGAAGTGCAATTTGCCGACGCTAATCTGCTGGCCGACGAGGGCAAGAATCCAGAAGCCATCGTGATTCTGAAGGGTTTACTAGACAAAACGGCTCGCCGCGACTACGATCCCCAGCAGAAAACTGCCCGCGCCGACGTGTTGGAGCGGCTAGGCGTCCTCTACCGTGCCAACGAGCAATACGACGAATCCGTCGCCGCCTTCCGGCAAATTTCCGCGTTGGATCCCGATTTGGCCCCGCGCGTGGAAGCCCAGGTTATCGATACCTACCGTATGGCCAAACAGTTGCCAAAGGCACAGGAGGCCAGCGATGCCGCGCAGAAAAAATACCCGAATGATAGAACTCTGGCACAGGTTCGCGCGGAGCTTCTATCAGACGAAGGCAAACCCGATCAGTCAATCGCCGAACTGAAAAAGCTTCTGAACGGCAAGAACGACCGCGAAATCTATCTTCAGATGGCCGATACCTACCAAAAGGCCAAGAACTACGACGAAATGGCCAAAGTCGTCGAGGCAGCTGACAAGCTCTCCCAATCTAAAGAGGACAAAACCTCTATCCTGTTTCTCCGCGGCGAAATGCTCGAACGCCAGAAGAAGTATCAGCAGGCTGAGCACCTCTTCCGGCAAGTGATCGATGAAGACCCGAATAACGCCTCGGCCCTCAACTACCTGGGCTACATGTTGGCCGATCAGAATACTCGCTTGAGCGAAGCGCAGCAACTTGTACAAAAGGCGGTCAGTCTCGACCCAGGCAATTATGCCTTTCTCGACAGCCTGGGTTGGGTTTACTATCGCTTAAATAAACTTGATGATGCTGAACGGCAGCTCACTCGGTCTGTGCAGCTCATGTCTAAGGATCCAACCATCCACGACCATCTTGGCGATGTTTACTTTAAGCAGGGTAAAACCCGGGAAGCGATCGCCGAGTGGCAATCGTCGCTGAAAGAGCTGAATGCGGGCGGCAGCGAAGATGCCGAACCTGACGAAGTCACCAAAGTACAGAAAAAGCTGGACGGGGCCCGAGTTCGTTTGGCAAAAGAGCAGGCGCCGCGAACCAATTAGATCTTAAGCAGTGCCCGCAGCCGCCGCGTTTGAATCCGGCTGACCGGGATTTCCGTCTGCTTTCGGTCGTTCATCTTCAGCTGAAAGCTCGATTTAAACCACGGAATTACTTCGCGGATTTTGTTGATGTTCACCAGAAACGACCGATGAACCCGCCAAAACAAGTCGGGATCAAGGTTTGACTGGAGCTCTTCAATGGTCCGGTAATTCGACTGCCCTTCGAACTGGGCCGTCGCAACCGTAATCAGGCCCTCGTCAATCGTTGCATAAACCAGATCCTGTACATCCACTATCAGGTTCTTGTTGTTGGTTCTTACCAGCAGCTTGTTACGATGAGTCGCCGCTTTATTCAGTGAGAGTTCGAAGGGTTTATCGGCATTCCGCTTCTCTTCCACAGTACGCCGCGCACGCGACACGGATTCGACCAGTCGATCCTTGTCTACCGGCTTTAAAAGGTAATCCAGGGCTTCGAGCCGGAAAGCTTCCACGGCGTATTGGTCAAACGCGGTAGTAAGAATGAAATGTGGAAGCGGCCCACCCGCCGCCCTTACTTTGGAGATTACGGCGAGACCGTCAAGCCCGGGCATCTGCACATCAAGAAAAACCAGTTCCGGCTCGAGTTGCTCGATGAGAGAAACCGCTTCAATCCCGTTATCTGCCGCCGCGAGGATGTCGATATCGGGCAGATCTTTCAGAAGGAATGAAAGTTCGTCCCGGGCGAGTTGCTCGTCATCCACAATCAGAGTGGAAATACCACCCGCACCGCCCTGCGACATCGAATGCTAGTATAGCCTAGGAAACGCGCGTGACCCGCTGCAAGCAACTCCTACGCTTGATCGAGCCGGACACCCAAATATCTAACCCAGACTACTAAATCAGGAGTTTTCATTGTCGACAAAAAAGAACGTTAAGATCGCACCGGCGGCCGGTAAATTGGGCGTCTTAATTCCAGGCTTAGGTGCAGTTAGCTCAACGTTCATGGCGGGCGTGGAGGCGGTGAAGAAAGGCCTCGGTTCGCCCATTGGCTCGCTCACCCAGATGGGCACCATTCGGCTCGGCAAAAGAACAGAAGGCCGTACCCCGCACATTAAAGACTTCGTTCCGCTGGCGCCGCTCGAGTGCCTGACCTTCGGCGGTTGGGACATTTACAGCGACAACGTTTACGAAGCGGCCAGCAAAGCCCAGGTATTAGAACGCCCGCTGCTAGAGCAATTAAAAGAACCGCTTTCGGCGGTGCGCCCGATGAAGGCCGTGTTCGATCACGAGTACGTCAAGCGAATCGACGGGCCCAACGTGAAGACGGGCGCCAACAAATTGGAGTTCGCCGAAGCAGTGATGCAGGATATCCGTGATTTTCAAAAGAATAACGGCTGCACGCGGCTCGTTATGGTCTGGTGCGGTTCAACAGAGGTCTTTCACACTCCGGCCGCCGTTCATCAAACGATCCAGGCGTTTGAGGACGGATTGCGCCAAAGCGACCCCGACATTTCGCCCAGCCAGATTTATGCATATGCCGCGCTGAAGCTGCGCGTGCCTTTTGCCAACGGCGCGCCCAACCTGACCACTGATGTGCCTGCGTTACTGACCCTGGCTCGCGAAAACGAAGTTCCTATTTGCGGCAAGGACTTCAAGACGGGCCAGACCTACATGAAAACGCTATTGGCTCCCGGGCTCAAAGCCCGGATGCTCGGAGTCCGCGGCTGGTTCTCCACCAACATCCTCGGCAACCGCGACGGTGAGGTGCTGGAGGATCCGGGTTCGTTCAAGACCAAGGAAGAAACCAAACTCTCGGTACTCGAACAGATTTTACAACCGGATCTATATCCCGAACTCTATAAGGATCTGTACCACAAGGTGCGGATTAATTACTATCCGCCCCGTGGCGACGCCAAGGAAGGGTGGGACAACATCGACATTTTCGGCTGGCTCGGGTATCCTATGCAGATTAAGATCGATTTCCTTTGTCGGGATTCGATTTTGGCAGCGCCGCTGGTTCTGGATCTGATTTTGTTTCTCGACCTGGCACAACGGGCGGGCATGAAAGGCATACAGGAATGGCTTTCGTTCTACTTCAAAGGACCAATGACTGCCGCGGGGCTGTATCCCGAGCACGATATTTTCATTCAGCTGATGAAACTGAAAAATACCCTGCGGTGGATGCAAGGTGAGGACCTTATCACCCATTTGGGCCTCGAATACTACGACTAATCTTCGTTGTGCGCCGTCTAACTAGTAGGTAGCCGGATGCCTACTAGGGCGATCTCACTTAACACCACTACACGCAAGCCCCTCGAGGGGCCAAACTCAGAGCTGCGGAAAATCTTGGTTATCGGCGGCACGCAATACATAGGGCGGCTGCTGGTTGAAAAGCTGGCGGCTACCGGGCACGACGTGTACGTTCTTCATCGAAAAAACCGCCATTCCTTCAGCAAGCGTGTGCACAACTTGGTCGCCGACCGAAATGATGCCGCGAGTGTACGGCAGGCGGTCGCTTCGAACCGGTTTGATACGGTCTACGACTTTGCTTACGACTGGGAGCGAGGCACTACCGGCGCGCAGGTGGATGCGACCGCTCATATTTTTGACGGGAAGGTCGGCCGTTACGTGTTTATGTCCAGCGTGTCAGCTTATGGCGATGGCTTGAATCATCACGAGGGCGACGCGCTGGCTCCCGATGATCACCCCAACGCTTACTGCCGCAACAAGGCAATGAGTGAACGCTCCTTGTTCCGGCTCCATCAAAAGACTGGCTTTCCCGTAATCACGCTGAGGCCGCCGTTTGTCTATGGCCCGGGTAATCCGTTCTACCGTGAAGCTTTTTTTTGGGATCGTTTCCGGCTAAACCGGCCCGTGATTTTACCGAGTGAAGGTCACCGCCTGATGCAGTTCATTTATGTTCACGACCTTGTTGAGTTGGCGACGCGGGTAACGGAAAACCGCAACATGGTTGGGCACGCCTTTAACGCCTCCAATGCTCGGGCTGTTACGCAACATGAACTGCTGATGGATTTGTCGCGCGTGGCGGGCAACCGTGAACCGGTCCTGGTCCCCATTCCGCGGGAAGCTATTTACCGCGCCGGCGGCAAAGTCATGGGGCACGAGAATCTCTACTTTGGAGAGTACTTCGACGTCCCGGCTATCACGCAGATCATCACTAAGGCGCAACGCATGTTGAGCTTTAAGCCGATTGACTTCGAAGAAGGCTTGCGAATTACCTATCGGTCGTACCTGGCCAAGCGAGCTTTCCCGAAGCCCGATTTTCGCTTCGAGAACGAACTTCTGGACCGCTATCCCGGCCAGGTCGCTGAAACCAGATCCGCCTAGGTTTGCACTATTAAATTCCGATAATTTAGCGGATTTTGAGGCCCGCGCCTAGTTTCTCCCGCGTAGGATAGAGGTGATGAAAACTCTAATCCTCTCTCTCGCAGTATCAATCGGCCTGTGTGTAGCCGCTCCGGGCTTCGCGCAGAGCGTGGGACAAGATGCCAAGGACGCAGGTCACGATACCAAAACAGCCACCGAAAAGGGTGCGACAAAGACCACAAGCGCCGTTAAGAAGGGCTACAAAAAGAGCACGCACGGTGTAAAGAAAGGCGTGAATAAAGGCGCCGACAAGGTTGCCGATAAGACCAGTACGACGCGGTAAACTCTCGAATTATGAAACAAAGAGCCGGTGAGCAGACAACTGCTCCCCGGCTCTTTTGTCTTAAGACAGACTCAGAACAAAAACTTAAGACTGAGTTGCAGGATGCGCGGATTGTGAGCACCGCTCGGATGGAGAAAAGTTTGAGAATTGATGCAGCTTATATCGCCGGCTGAATTATCTGGTCCTCCGTAGCACGATGCGTTAGCGTTGATGCCGTTCCACTGGGTGTGATTAAAGACGTTGAAAGCCTCGGCCCGAAACTCAAATGCTCTCGCTTCACTCTTGATCGGAAAGCGTTTGAATAGTCCCATATCGAAATTGGTCCGTCCGGGATTGTTGAGCAAATTTCGCCCGGCGTCTCCGAAGGTCAAGCCAGTGGGTTCCACGAAGGCCGCGGGATTGTATAGTAAGGGTCCGGGCACGCCCGGGGTTTGCGACTGCGAAGGCGTAGAGTACGGATTTCCCACTACATCAGCGTAAGATCCGGTGCCGACACCATTTCCTACTCCGGCATTATCGCCGAGCGCGCCGTTGGTGACTGTGAACGGAGTGCCGGATTGATAAGTGACAATACCGGACCACTGCCAAGCGCCAAGAACAGTGTGCAGAACGCCCGGCTTGGTGAAGAACGGCAAATCGTAAACGTAGCTAATATTCAAGAGGTGGCGTTGATCGAAGTTAGAACTGGCGCGGTTCGCGGCGAGATCGTAGGAATTGACGAATGTGGTATCCCCGCGATCAGAAGAATCGTCGATCGAGTGGCTCCACGTATAGGCCAAGCTTAGCTGCAGCCGTCCAACAGTCCGCCGGGCGGAAACCTGCAGCGAGTTATAGGACGAGTTGGCCTGATCTTCCAGACCGGTGATATCGCCGTATCCGGGATACGGCCTGTAAATGTCGGGCGTGGTGTTGCCGCAGGCCACGTTCAAGTTCCCCAGCGCTTGTCCGGCTAGGGGGGTTCCATTCACAACTCCCGTCGCACAATCGTTGGAACTGATCACCTGGCCGGGCAGGTACGGGTTTTGCGAACCAGAGAGAGGATAGATTTGGTTAAAATCCCGTTGATCCGTCAAATGAGTACCTTTGCTACCTGCATAGGCGACCGTCATTACTGTATGACCCGGCAGCTCTCGCTGCAAACTTACGTTCCACTGCTGGACATATGGCCAGATCGCCTTAGTTGGGATAGAGACGACATTCAATGGCCCGATTACCGGGCCCGTAGAGCCGATACCTGTGTAACTCGGCACATTGTAAACGGTCGTGTTTTGCACCAGCGGCGGACTACCCTCCAGCGACTCGGTATTTCCCTCGTTGCCATTGGTGTGCTCGAAAAATATGCCATAGCCGCCGCGGATTGAAGTCTTGCCATCGCCAATCGGATCGTATGCGAAACCAACTCGAGGAGCAGGATTAAAGAGATGGCCAGTAAGACAGCCTCGCGGAACACCCGGAGCGCCGCACTGTACCATGCCCGTAAAACGATTCCCGCTGACCGTGTCAGTGGCCGGATCTAGGGCAATCTGACTCGGATTATAGGCCGATGGCTCCCAGTTATAAGCGAGCTTGTATTTGTCGCGATAGGTTCCAAAGAGACTTAGCCGCAAACCGAGATTCAGCGTCAGCTTTTTTGTAACGTGCCAATCATCTTGGATATACGGTTCGACAATCTTGTAACGGTCGTAATACTTCGGCAGTTGATTGGATTGGTCAAAAGAGTAAATGTTCCCGATCAGGAAATCAGCAAAACCATTTCCCGTGCTGCCCGAGGCGGTGCCGTTAAAGGTAAGCGAGCCCTGCACGTCCTGGAAATACGAGCTGTCTTCATTTTTCTGCGCCGCGATGTAGGAAGCGCCAAACAGCAGATTGTGAGTGCCGATGATCTTAGTGAAATTATCCTTGAACGTGAAGGTGGGATTCGAATTGTCCCATGGGAAATAACCGGTGCCGGCGCTAAAGCCGCCACCGTATTC
>DATAYL010000362.1:0-6366 GCA_036272575.1 Bryobacteraceae bacterium
ATTGCGCCGGGATCGTCGGACCCGCGGTAACTGGTTTCATCGTTCAGGCTACCGGAGCCTTCACTAGCGCGTTCTTGCTAGCCGGCGGCATCGCTCTTCTCGGAGCGCTGGCAGTAGCAGTTTTCGTGAAGCGCGCCTAACTAACTTCGACCTTGCTCAGGGCTTCGACCTGATGGGGTAGCGCCGCTTGGCGGAAAAAGAGAGTGCTGCGCGTCTTCCCGAAGTGTACGGCTAGAGGACTCCGCCCGTTGTGGTGGGTTTTTGTCTATTCGGACGCAGCGGAAAAGCGGGCTGAAGCCCTGCGCAGAACTAACGACTGCCTGGCTTACTCCGCTTAGCTTCGGGCGAAGACGACGAAACCGTTAGCGGGTATGGTGAGGGAGCAGACACGGCCACTCCATGCTCGCAGCCCGACACGACGCGATCGGATTCACGCCATTGCCGCGGGTCGCGTCTCCCAGACATGGCGGAACAGAGCCACAAACAGCGTCGCGCGCCTGAACGATGGAAAAGCTTTGATCACTTCAGGCAGGCACGAGGCCCATGACAGCCAGGCGACTTACGCGTGGCCCCGGCAGGATAATTCCCGTAAGGTTCAGAGGATCTGCATGAGAAAGAGGCACGATTGCCCTGCTGTCTGAGTCGCGGCGGATGGCGCGTAACAAGTCTAATGCTTCGGGCCGGGCAAACTGTTCGCCGGTGAAACCGGAAACGAATCTGCCTCCCCGAATCTCACCGCGGGCCTCCATGCTACGGAGTACCGGCAGCAGATCCCGCCATGGCGGCGCGAGGGTTTCCCGCACCAACAGGTCCCGCAGCAGGACGCCCCATCGAATGAGCAACTGTCGCGCAAAACGTTGGCCCCGCTCTTCGGTATTCATGTTCGTGCCCAAGTGACGCAGCAAGGCCCATCGTCCCGCGGCGTGACGGGGCCGCTTCTTCCTGCCGCGGCCCTCACCGCGCCGGCGTTTCGGATCGATAAGCGCCCGCAGATTGTCGAATCCATCTGCGGTAACGAATCCTCCTGCTAGCAACTCCCAAAGACCGTCTTCTACCTCGCTTGGCAACCGGCCGGTTTGCCGCGCCAAATCGCCAAAGAAGCTGGCGCCATTTCGTTCTAAGCTAAGAAACACATCTCGCGCAGAATGAGAGAGGCCCGACGAGACCGCGGGACCACCTCCATACATTACCCAGTCCGCATCTTCGCGCAAAAAGAGCGTTACTGGCGCGATTCGGGTGGGACGTACACGGCGATTCTGAGCCAAAGCCGGATGCGGAGATAGTCTGGCCCACATCACTTCCCCTGAAAAACAGAGTTCGTCTAGAAACTCAGTGTCATACTTCGCGATTCTCCGCCCTAGGATTTCCGATTCCCAAGCCGCTGCGGGGATCTCGTAACCTTGCAACTGCCGGATGATTTGCAGTGTCCCGTCTGCGCCGTGCAGTTGGCTTCCGCGCGAAACGTGATGCCAAACTTGCAAGAAACGTTGGAAGTCGAGGGCCGTTACCGGTTCGATCTCACGTCGCAAACGGCCAATCGTGGCGCGATGAATGCGAGCTAGGATCCGCCGGTTGCACCACTCTATCTCACCTTCCGTGCTGCGAAAATCTCCGCGAAGCACTTGTCCTCGAGCTTCCAGCCGTAGAAGAGCTGCTTCGATAGCTTCGGGAGGAAGCGCCAGCTTTTCCGCCAGACCGGATACCGTCACCGGTCCAAGCGAATCCATCCAGCCGCAAACGATGGCATCCGGATCATCGGCAACCGCCATACGCTCAGTTGCAACCCAAAATGGAGAACCGTTTCGGGCAATCGTCGAAGCACGCCTTTGGGCGGCGAGTTCCCTGAAAAATGCCTCCCATTCATCGGCCGGTGGCATTCTCACCAGCGTGAGCAACGCATCGTGCAACTCATCGGCATCCCGCGCTTCGGGCCACGACTCAGCTGAAATCTGATCGATTGCTGCCGGGTCCAGTACGCCTACTCCGCCGGTCACGTCAGTTCCGAGGGTCTGCCGCAACTGAACGGCGCGCGTACGCCGCTCCTCCAGCGGAGCGTCGTCAAGAAATGCGTACGGATTCGCGTTCAGAATCTCGTGTGAGAACAGGGACGCCTGCACGGTGTCGATCGCCACGGTGCGAATGCGGCCTTGCTCGAGCCCCTCTAGCACGTCCTGCAGTCCATTGAGATCCATTGCTTCATGCAAGCAGTTGTCTATAGTTTCGTTCACCAGGGGGTGATCCGGAATACGGATCGGCCCGGTCAGATTTTCGGCGCAAGCAACCTGATCCGGGAAGATCGCCGCGAGAAGGTCGTCGGCGCGCATGCGCTGTAGAGGAGCCGCTACGCGCTGGCCGCCGCTGAATCGCAGAACGGCAAGCGCTCGCGTGGTATTCCAGCGCCAGCGGGCGCCGAACATGGGAGCGGTAAGCAGCGCTTGCCGCAAAACATCTTTGACGGTCGCAGCTTTCAGAAACTCAAATACCAGCTCGAGCGGAAACGAATGTTGATCACTCAGCGACAACACCAGGCCGTTGTCGGTCGCCGCCGCCTGCAATTCGAAATTGAATGTTCGACAAAAGCGTTTCCGGAGAGCGAGACCCCAGGCGCGCGTAATCGGCGAGCCGAACGGCGCATGCACTACAAGTTGCATCCCACCGGCTTGATCGAAGAAGCGTTCTGCAACTACAGTCTTTTGCGATGGCAATGCGCCGAGTTGGACCGCGCCGGATCGAATGTAGGCAGTCATCTGCCTGGCTCCGGCCTCATCTAACCCGCAGATGTCCATGAGGAATGCTGGTACTGGTTCCGCGTCGGCGAAAACACGTTCTCGGATTTGCGTCACCTCCGCGGATAGTTCAGGCGAGCGGCCTGGCGCCTCGCCGAGCCAGAACGGAATCGAAGGCGCTGCGCCATTCGCATCTGTTACCCGCACGCGTCCGGATTCCACTCGCTTAATGCGCCAGGAATGAGTGCCCAGTAAAAAGACGTCCCCGGCGAGACTTTCGATGGCGAAGTCTTCGTCCAGAGTTCCGATCGTTTTGCCGTCTGGTTCGGCAATCACAGCATAATTTGCATTTTCGGGAATGGCACCCCCGGAAGTGATTGCAGCAAGACGGGCCCCGCGCCGGCCCTTCACCAAGCCATTCACACGATCGTGATGCAACAGAGCTCCGCTCCTGCCCCGCGATGTCGCAATGCCTTCGGAAAGCATTTCAATGACAGCGTCGAAGTCCTCGCGGGGGAGTTTCCCATACGGATAAGCCGAACGGAACAGCTCAAACAGATCATCCGTTTTCCATTGCTCTGCCGCAGCCGCCGCGACAATCTGCTGGGCTAAGATGTCAAGCGCATTTTGCGGAATCCCAATCCGTTCCAGCTCTCCCTTCCGAATCGCCGAAACCAGGGCTGCGCATTCGATCAGTTCATCACGTGTGGTTGCAAATAGACGGCCACTCGGTCTGGCGCCCACCCAGTGCCCCGATCGTCCAATCCGTTGCAGGGCGACTGCAATCGATCGTGTCGAGCCAATTTGGCAGACCAAGTCTACTGTTCCAATGTCGATGCCCAGTTCAAGCGACGCCGTAGCAACTACCGCTCGCAATTCGCCATCCTTCAAGCGCGATTCGGCGTCCAGTCGAAGTTGGCGCGACAGGCTGCCATGGTGCGGCAGGACGGCATTCGTCCCGAAACGTTCTCCGAGAGCGTGCGCAACCCGTTCTGAAAGCCGCCTGGTATTCACAAATATCAGCGTGGTGCGATTTGCCAGGACGAGTTCGGCAAGACGATCGTAGATTTCGTTCCACATCTCCGTGCTCGCCACACCGCCAAGTTCATCGCGCGGCACGTCGATGGCGAGATCCATCTCGCGGTGATGTCCGATATCCACGATCCGTGTGTCCGGGCCGAGCAGGCAGGCCACCTCTTCGATCGGGTTCACAGTTGCCGAGAGACCGATGCGCTGTGCGCGACGTCCCGTCAGCGCATCCAGACGCACGAGCGAAAGCATCAGGTGCGAGCCACGTTTGTCGCCGGCCATTGCGTGAACCTCGTCCACTATGACCGTCGAGACGCTTCGCAACATCTGACGCGATCTTTCGGCTGTGAGAAGGATGAAGAGGGACTCCGGCGTTGTCACCAGGATGTGGGGTGGCTTTTTCAGCATCCGGGCCCGTTCAAGCGCGGGTGTGTCGCCGGTTCGTACAGAGGTTCGGATCGGCATCAACGAGATGCGTTCCCGCTCAGCCAGCGCGGCCAGTTGAGCAAGCGGCAACTCCAAATTTCGATGGACATCGTTGCTGAGCGCCTTCAAGGGTGAGACGTAAATCACCTGGGTCTCATCTGGCAGCGTTTGTGCGCGCGCAGAGCGAACCAGGCGATCCAGACAGATCAGAAAAGCCGCGAGCGTTTTGCCTGAACCGGTCGGCGCCGAAATGAGCGTATCGCGTCCCGTGGCAATTTCGCGCCACCCCAAAAACTGGGGCTCGGTCGGAGAGTCAAAATGCTCTGCAAACCATTTCTGGATAATCGGATCGAAGCCGCGCAAAGACATGTCTTTATTCCAGGATGCCTTATTACTTGGACCGAAGTCTTACCACACGCCGATCGTCTTCTCAGACTTGATGCGGGACTTGCCGTTAATTCGCGGTCTCGCCGTTACGGCACCGCGCTCTCCCTGGCAAAGGGCTTAGGTGGAACGGCTCATTGGGTCTATTCGCCGCGAGTGTCTGGATCACATCATCGTCTTCGGCGAGCGCTCTATGCATCGTGCTCTCGCGTCCCTGGCGCACTCATTTGTCACCCGGCAAAGACGCCCCGCAATTCCGACGAACACAAGCCTGCGCCGAGGCAAGGTGGTCGACATTCGTGAGATCGGTGGTCTGCTCACCATTACGCACGCCGCGCTGCTTAAAGGAATCGATTACACTTCAGCACAAGACTGAATCTCCGACATGATCGGCCGGAAGCCGCCCCGTCGTGCGTGCTGACACTGCTTCTTCGAACCACGACCCAACACCAAGCTCCATCGGATAGGGGTCGATCAAAAGGTTACGAGTGCGGACCAGGCATCCGTTTCCAGTTTCTTTTTAGGCACAGTACGACACGCGATGGTATCGCCGCGTTTGCACTGGATAAACTGGTAAACCTGCGGGAAAATCCTACCAGGAGGAACGAATGAGAAAATTCAGATGCTCGTCTTTGAGTCGCTGTGTGGTGCTTGCAGTTGCAGTACTCCTGGGCGGCGTCGCCCGCGCGGATACCATCAACATCTTCGATGTCTCGGGTCAGACGGAAGGAGAGTGCCCCGGCGGCCAGGCGGGGCCGTGCAAATTTTCCGGCATGCTCACTCTGGACGTGACGAGCGGCACGGTAACTGGTGCGAGTATCTCCTTGATGCCCCCGGGCCTGTCCCTCGACCAACTAACCCGGTCTTCGGCGCGGCCAGCAACTTCCGATTGGAGCATCATCGTGAACAACGACCCGAAGCAAGCTTACGTATACATGTATTTCCCCACCACAAAGACACCGGCATCGCTGATCGGTTTCGATGGGAGCAATACTGTTTCTGGGTATTTTGCAATCGCGCCCTCAGATTTCGTTATCAGCGGCGGCGTCATCACACCCAGCGGTACGATTAGCCCCGCTCCCGAGCCTACGACATGGATTCTGTCCGCCGCTACTCTCGCATATGTCCTGCTAAGAACTAGAAGAAACAGGTCAGGGGCGGAAAAAAAGAAGGAAGCACGCCCCTGCGCATGATGTAAGAACTACGGCACCTGATGATCACTGAGAGTTATCCGCCTCTGCCCGTTCCCTTCTGGCTCTCGGACGCGATCACGGATCCGGCCTTCCAGGTCCGCTCGCTCAATTGGACCGGCGCACTACTTCTCGTGGACCAACTCCTTGAGCTTGGTCTGGGCCTGGACGTAGTCAGGTTTCAACCGCACTGCTTTTTGAAGCATCTGGATGGCAGCCTCGCGGGCGCCCATTTCTCCATCTATAAGACCAAAGAAATAGTAAGGGTTTGGATCGGACGGGTTGGTCCTGATGGCGGTCGCTAACTGTTCGACAGCTTCGACCCACTTGTGTTCTTTAAAAACAACCATCGCTAAATTACAACGGACTGTATTGTCCTTTGGAACGATAGAGAGAGTCTTCGCAAATACTGTCTCCGCGCCGGCCAAATCCCCGAGCCTGACGTGGGCGGCGCCAAGGTTGGTCAAGGCGCGCACATCCCGCGGTTGCAAAGCAAGTGCGCGTTCAAATCTGACACTTGCCTCATAGGGCCGTCCCAGCCGCAAGTAAATCGTTCCCAAGTTGTAAATAGCTTGTTCGTCGCCGGGATTCAGGGCAACTGCTCGCTCAAA
>DATAYL010000363.1:0-18352 GCA_036272575.1 Bryobacteraceae bacterium
GTGCCAGTGTTCCTTAGGGGCACTGAGCGCGACATCAGTCAAGGAATCGAGCCATAAACGCCAGCGCGGTTCGGTGCGCCGGCGATCGGCAAACAGCTGTTCCATTTCGGAGGCGTACTCGCGGCGGAACTCCGCGGGATATGCGTAGAGTAACCAGCGAAAGAGTTTAGCTTCGTTTGCCGACCAATCCATAAGCCCTCGCTTGTTCCAACAGTTCCGCCATGCGTTCGGCCGCGGCTTTCGCTGCTTTACGGCCGAGCGGCGTCAGCCGGTAATAGCGACGGCGCTCGTCATCTTCAGACGCCTCCGGTCGCTGCTTGTCATTTAATTCGATGATCAAGCCTTGCTCCAGCAGGCGCTTGATCGAACCATAAAGCGTTCCAGCGCTCAGGCGCAGTTTCCCGCCAGTACGTTCAGCAACATCCTGCATGATGGCGTAACCATGCTGATCACGATCGGCTAAAGCCACCAATATGTGGAAGACCTGCGGGGTCAAGGGACTCATTCCGCTACTATACCGCAAGTCTATCTATCGTTACCTTATATATGTAGTTAAGCGGTTACTTCATTGAAGCGGCGCAGTTCGT
This sequence comes from Bryobacteraceae bacterium, assembly GCA_036272575.1. Taxonomy (GTDB): domain Bacteria; phylum Acidobacteriota; class Terriglobia; order Bryobacterales; family Bryobacteraceae; genus Bog-105. The sequence continues at coordinate 588 of DATAYL010000363.1, forward strand.
CGAGCGACAGCTTACCGGTATAGATTGACATCCCAATGGCGCAGTGAATCTGCATGGCGGTGAGAGCTTTCACGTCGTCGAGCGTCGTGATGCCGCCGGCCGCGATGATCTCACGCGAGGTGGCATGGCGGAGGCTTTCAAACCAGTGGAGATCGGTGCCCTGCATCATGCCTTCTTTATCGACATAGGTGCAGAGAAAACCGGAGCAGTAGGGCTCCATCTGGTTGAGGACTTCCCTTGCGGTCCACTCCGTGCTCTCTTTCCAGCCATGGACCACGATCCGCCCTTGTTTGCTATCGAGAGCAAGCGTGATTTTGTCGGCGCCGATGGTGTTCGACAATTCTTCGAGAAAAGCGACATTCGGCCCGTTGGCAGCAAAGGCAGCGGTGCCGATGATGACGCGAAAAGCTCCCTGGCGAATCAGTTCCAGCGCGCGGGCCGTGGAGCGGACGCCACCACCAACACGAATCGCCGCACGGGAGGCAAGGTTTTGGACGAGCCGGCCATTCGAACCTCGATCCATGGCAGCATCCAGGTCAATCACCTGAATCTGCTCGAAGCCTTGGAACAAAGAGAGCATCTCGCCGGTGGTGCGCTCCAAAACCTTCTCGCGGCCTTGCACGAGCTGGACGACTTGTCCATCCATCAAATCAATGCAGGGAATAATCATGCGGCGGGTCGCACTGGAATGTTCGCCTGCTTCAGTGCGTTCTTCAAATCCATAACGCTGTACTTACCATAGTGAAAGACAGAAGCCGCCAGGGCGGCATCGGCGTGGCCGGTAGTCAGCACCTCCACAAAATCCTGTGGGGTGCCGGCGCCCCCTGAGGCAATGATGGGAATGGCGGTTGCTGCTGAGACAGCTTGGGTCAGCGCGCAATCGAAACCGGTTTGTACGCCATCAGTATCCATAGAAGTCAAGAGAATTTCGCCCGCACCCAATGCTTCTCCGCGCTGCGCCCACTCGACGGCGTCGATACGTTCATCGTGGCGGCCGCCTTTCGTGTAGACGTTCCACTTCCCCGCCCCAGCGCGGCGCGCGTCGATGGCAAGCACCACAGCCTGGGCGCCGAATTCAAGGCTCAATTCACGAATCAGCTCAGGACGGTGAACGGCAGCGGTATTCACACTGACCTTGTCGGCGCCGGCGAGGATGATTTTCCGGGAATCGGCAACGCTGCGCAGTCCGCCGCCTACAGTGAGCGGGATAAAAACGCGGCGTGCGGTCCGGGCAACAAGATCGGCCATAATTTCACGCGCGTCGCTGGAAGCTGTGATGTCGAGAAAAACGAGTTCGTCGGCACCCTGCTGGTTATAACGTTCGGCGAGCTCTACCGGGTCGCCGGCATCGCGCAATTCGAGGAAGTTGACGCCTTTTACAACGCGGCCGCCGGTCACATCGAGACAAGGAATGATGCGTTTGGCCAACATTCAGAGCTCGATGAAGTTCTGTAGAACCCGCAGACCAGCGGGCCCCGACTTTTCGGGGTGAAATTGCACGGCAAACAGGTTACCTTGTTCGATGACCGCGCTGTAGGGATGCGAATATGTGCAGATCGCAGCGGTGGCTTCAATCACCGGCGCATAGAAACTGTGCGCGAAATACGTGTAAATCAGGCCGTCGAAGCCAGTGAGGAGGCGGGAAGGCCGGCGGGCCTCGAGCGAGTTCCAACCCATGTGGGGGACACGCATTGAGCCTTGGAAACGTTTTATAGTACCGGGCAACACGCCGAGCCCGCTTGCACCGGGCGACTCTTCACTCGCGTCAAACAAGTATTGCAGGCCTACGCAGATGCCGAGAAATGGCGCGCCCGACTTGATCTTGCGAACCAGCGGCTCACGGACGCCGAGATCATCCAAGGCAGTTGCCATCTGCCCGAAATGACCAACACCGGGCAGAATAATTCGATCCGCCCTGTCGATCTCCCTCGCCTGATTGGTCACTAAGTAAGCAGCGCCTAGTTCCTCAAGCGTATTTTGCACAGAGCGAAGATTGCCCGCTCCGTAATCCACTACTGTGATCATAAGAGCCCTTTGGTGGAGGGTAATTGATCTTTCAGGCGCTCATCGGTCGAGCAGGCGTAGCGCATGGCACGGGCAAAGCATTTAAAGATCGCCTCGATTTTGTGGTGATTGGAACGGCCATAAAGAATTTTGGCGTGGAGATTGCCGCCGACGTGATTGACAAAGCCGGAAAAGAAGTCTTCGAGGAGTTCGGTCTGCAAATCACCGACGTGGACGACATCGACCTGCTGATCATAAACAAGCGCAGGGCGGCCGCCGAGATCGACTGCGACGAGGGCCAGCGATTCGTCCATGGTTTGTACGAAATAACCGGCGCGATTGATGCCCCGGCGATCGCCCAACGCTTTTGCGAAGAGATCACCTAACATGATTCCGGCATCTTCAACGGTGTGGTGTTGATCGACATCGAGATCGCCTTTGGCGTCGAGTGTCAGATCGAAGGCGCCGTGCTTCGCGAAGAGTTCAAACATGTGATCGAGAAAACGGATGCCGGTTGAGATCTGGTAAAGACCCGTGCCCTCGATCAGTAGGCGGCCGGTAATCTGCGTCTCCTTCGTATTGCGCTCGAGGCTGGCCTCTCTCATTGCGCGGCTCCAACAAGATGCTCCAGCTGATTGATGTCAGCAATGACGGTGAAGGCTCCGTCCCGGTAGAGAGTTTCGGTGATGTCGGCGTGACGCGGGTTCGCCGGGACGGACACGCCAATGAACGGGACCCTAGCGGCGCGTGCGCTGCGGGCGTCGTCCACTGTATCCCCCAGGTACCACAGTTGCTTGCCTGGATGACGCTGTTTAATCAGTTCCAATCCATCGGGAGCAGGCTTGGGATTGTGCACGGAATCATCCGTAACGAGGGGATTGAAGACGATGGATGGAGCGTAGCGTTCGAGGGTTGCTGCGGCTTCGTACCGGGCGCGGCCAGTGAAGATCGCGACAGCGGCGTGACGTTGGAGGCGCTCAAAAAAACCGGGATTGGGCATCCATTTTTCGCGCCGAATGAGGCCGTTTCCGTCTTCGCCCAGGAATATTTTATTGAAGTAGCTGACTACATCCGCATAGTCCACGTGGACGCCTCGATCGCCTATCAGTCGATGAGAGAGAAGCCAATCATTGTTCCAGCCGCCCTGATTCTTGAAATCCTGAATGAGATCGTGGGAGACGAGATCACCGGTGAAGTGCTGGACCACTTCACGAATAGCTTCGCGATAAGATTCGCCTACTTCGACAAGCACTCCATCCATATCGAAGACTATTACTTCGGGCGGAGTTACCACAACTTCTCCAATTCATCGAGAAAGCGCTGCGTCTGGTCGCGCGTACCGACGGTGACACGGACGGCGCCCTGGATCTCGTAACTACGGTCCCGCACCAGGACGCCGCATTCGCGCAATTTGTCGCGGATTTCGATGGAGCGCTGGCCGACCAGCATCAGGACGAAATTGGCCATGCTTTCGATATACGGAATGCGTAGTTTCTCAAGCCCAACGTAGAGCAGTTCACGCGCCGTGAGGACTTCCAGGACGTATTCTTCGACAAATGCCGACTCCTGAACGGCGATGCGAGCGGCCATGGCAGCGAGAGCGTTGACGCTATACGGCGACTGCGTTTTTCTCACGTGAGCCATGTTCTCAGCGTGAGCGAACAAAACGCCGCAGCGCATGGCGGCCATGCCGTACGTCTTCGAAAATGTGCGGCAGACAAACAGGTTGGCGTAGTCGGCGATATGCGGCAGCATGGTGATGCCGCTGAACTCGTAATAGGCTTCATCAACGAGAACGGCGGCGTGAGGAGCCCTGGAAAGTATCTCCCGCAAGCCGCCGACATCAGTGCCAGTTCCAGTCGGATTATTGGGGTTTGCTATCAACACAGCGCGGGTGGCTGGCGAAAGGCGATCCAGAAGTTCCGTGAGCGGGAAAGTAAAGGTGTCAGGCGTGTAAGCCAGCTCGATCACTTTGGCTCCGGCAAGCTGAGCGTAGAAGCGGTACATGGCGTAGGAGGGCTGGAGCACGATCACTTCGTCGGCGGGATCTACATATGTGCTCAGAAGTAAGTGGATCGCTTCATCGGTGCCATTGGTTAGCGTCAACTCATCGGGACCAACATCGAAATGAAGGGCCAGATCTTCGAGTGCGTTGTCGTACTCGGGATACAAGCTGAGATCGGCACTCGAGAGATAGCGCTTGATGAAGTCGATGACGTGTGGAGGCGCACCGACCGTATTCTCGTTGAAGTCGAGGCGCAGCTTGTTGCGACGGCCGCCGGTAGGCGGATGATAGGAATCCATGCGAAGCACGGCTTCGCGTGGTTTGGGCGGCGATGCTATTTTGCTAGCGGACAGAACGGACCTCCACGGCACGGGCATGCGCTTCCAGGCCTTCCGCCCGCGCCAGCGCAGTGATGGTTGGGGCGAGCGCCTGGAGAGCAGCAGGCGAAAGTTGCTGAACGGCGATGACTTTGACGAAGTCGGCAGTGGAGAGGCCGCCGCGCAGACGAGCAGCTCCGCCGGTGGGCAGCACGTGACTCGGACCGGAGGCGTAATCGCCAGCCGACTCCGGGGACGTAGCGCCGAGAAAGATGGTACCGGCGTTCTGAATTTTCGGCAGCAGCGCGGGATCGTGGAGGCTGAGGTGTTCGGGGGCAATCATGTTGGTAAGAGTAACGGCTTCCTCGATACTTGGAAGCACGGCGATGAAGCTGGAGTGGTCGATCGAGGAACGGGCGATATCGGCAGTGGGCAAGGTACGGATCTGACGTTCGAGTTCGGTCGAGACCGCCACGGCGAGCGATTGCGAGATGGTGAGCAGGACGGCAGAAGCGGTAATGTCGTGTTCGGCCTGAGCCAACATGTCGGCGGCGATCAGGCGCGGGTCGCCGTCTGCAGCAAGGATCAGGATTTCGGTAGGACCGGCAACGAAGTCGATACCGACATCGGCTGAGACAATTCTTTTTGCGGTAGCTACGTAGGAGTTTCCAGGACCGACAATACGGTCGACGGGCAGAATGGTACCGGTGCCATAGGCCAGCGCCGCGATAGCCTGCGCGCCGCCTACGCGGTAAACTTCCGTGAGCCCTAACAGATGAGCGCAGCCTAGAATTTCGGTAGAGGGCTTGGGGGACGTGACACAGATGCGAGGGACACCGGCGATTTGCGCGAGGACCGCAGTCATCAGCAAAGTAGAAGGCAACGGATAACGGCCGGAGGGAACGTAGCAGCCGACAGAGTCGAGTGGGCGAACAATCCAGCCGAGCTTACGCCCCGGCGAAAACTCCGTGAGGGTTTCCCGCGGGAGCTGCGATTCGGCAAATTGGCGGATGTTGGCAATTGCGGTTTCGGCGGCGTGTCGGATGTCCGGTTTGAGCGATTGAGCAGCTGAAGCAAGTTCCTCTTGGGAAACGCGCAAGGGTCGATCGCCGAGCCCATCGAACTCACGCGCGTAATACAGGAGTGCGCCGTCTCGCTCGGTTTTAATTGCCTGGATAATGTTGCGGACTACGGCCTCTGGCGCACCGCCGCCAGGCAGACGGGTGGCGAGTAAACGTTTTGCTTCGATGCCGTCAACAATGCGAATCATGCCCGGTTACATCACGATCTTGTTCAGCGGATATTCGACGATGCCTTGCGCGCCCGCTTCTTTGAGACGGGGGATGATGGTGCGCACAGTGGCTTCTTCAAGTATGGTGTTGACGGCCACCCAATCCTGGTCGCTCAGCTGCGAGATGGTGGGATTCTTTAGGGCGGGCAGAACATTTAAGACGGCGGACAACTGATTGCGGCGTACGTTCATCATCAAGCCGACTTTGCCGAGAGCATTGATGGCACCTTCAAGGAGGAGTTTGACGTCTTCGAGTTTGCGGCGCTTCCACGACTCGCGCCAGGAATCGATGTTGGCGATCAACTGGGTATTCGACTCGAGTACGGTTTCGATGATGCGCAGTTTATTGGCCCGTAAAGAGGAGCCGGTTTCGGTGACTTCAACGATGGCGTCGGCGAGTTCGGGAGGCTTGACCTCGGTCGCGCCCCAGCTGAACTCAACGCGCGCATGGACGCCCTTTTTGTTCAAATAACGTTCGGTGAGATTGACGAGTTCAGTAGCGATGATTTTGCCTTCGAGATCCTGCACTTTGCGAAAGGGCGAGGCTTCGGGAGCGGCCAAAACCCAGCGTACTTTGCCGAAGCTCTGCTTGGCATACACGAGATCCGCGATGGTTTCGACGTGGGCTTCATTTTCCTGGACCCAATCGAGACCGGTGAGCCCGGCGTCCAGAACGCCATCTTCCACGTAGCGGGCCATTTCCTGCGCACGGATGAGCATGCAGTCGATTTCAGGATCATCGATGGAGGGGAAATAGCTGCGAGAGCTGGTGGTGATATTGAAACCGGCACGGCGAAAGAGGTCGATGGTGGCATTCTCAAGACTTCCCTTGGGAATGCCGATCTTCAACTTCACTGTTTGACCCCGTAGACAGAATCGGCATCGTAGACCCTACTCTCGGTTTCAACCCACTCGCCATTTTCAAACGTGCGATAGAAGCAGCTTTCGAACCCTTCGTGACAAACGCCCGGGCCGACCGGCTCGGCGAAGAGGAGGAGCGCGTCGGCATCACAGTCTGTGCGGATGGATTTGAGCTGCAGAAAGTGGCCGGAGGTTTCACCCTTTGTCCACAGTTTTTGGCGTGAACGGCTGAAGAAGGTGACGTGGCCGGTAGAAACGGTTTTGTCGAATGCTTCACGATTCATGTAGCCGACCATCAGAACGCGGAGAGTAGATGCGTCCTGCACAACGGCGGTGATCAAACCGCTTTGTTTGTCGAAATCCAAGAGTTCACTCACTAGAAGTCCTCAGAAACTAAAAGCCCGCCTGGGCTCAGTTAAGAAGCCGGCGGGCTGGTTGCGATTGGAGAATACCGGGACAAGCTCGCCATCAGCCCATCGGAAGATGGTGATGGTGGGGATGAGCAGTTCTCCGCATCAAAGAGAAGTATAGCAAGAGCGAGGCTGATGCCTTCGCCAGACTGAAGTCGCCCACAGAACCAGCGAGGCGAGCGAAAAAGTGCTAAAACATTTTTAGGCGAAAGTGTCGTTGGATAGATTGTGGAAATCCGGTTAAGAAGAAAATTTTTCGCTCCGCCCGATGCGGGATTCCTTGTGGAAGCCGCGATTTCGCCTCTTGAAGACCGGCAATGAGCCGGTTAAGGTAGACGGGACTCTCCTTCAATGGCAGTACGCGACCTTAGCTTCGACCACGCGCTTCCCGACAACTTGGATGCGGAGCGTTTCGTGCTGGGCGCCATCATGAGTAGCGAGACAGCGTTTCTGCAGGTGGCGGGAACGGTGGCCGCCGAAGACTTCAGCCTCGAGAAGCACAAGCGCATCTTTTTGCGGATGAGCGAACTGCACGAGCGCGGTGAAAAGATCGACCGCGTCACGCTCGCAAATGAACTGATGAAGCAGGGACAGCTGCAATCGGTTGACGGACTGAGTTACCTGGTATCGCTCGATGACGGATTGCCGCAGCTGCACAACCTCGAAAGCTACGTCACGATCGTCAAGGAGAAAGCGTTGCTGCGGCGCATCATCGCAGTCTCGCAAGACACGATTAACCGCTGCGTGAACTTCGGGGAGAACGCAACGGAAATCCTGGGGGCGGTCGAAGACGCGTTCATGAAGCTGGGCGACGTTCAATCGAAGAACGCGCTAGCGAGCCCCGCCCAAATCGTCACCGAATACGAAGGCGGCATCAATGCCTTCCTGGACGCGAGCAAGAGGATCAAAGGAATCGGCACCGGGTTCCTGAAATTCGACGAGATGACGGGCGGCTTGCGGGAAGGCGAACTGTTTATCCTGGCGGCACGTCCGGCGATGGGAAAGACGGCCTTTGCGCTGAATATTGCGCAGCATGTGGCGATGAATCCGAAAAACCCGAAAGCGGTGGCGGTGTTTTCGCTCGAGATGTCGAAAGAATCGCTGCTGACGCGATTGATCTGCGCGACAGCGAGAGTGGATCAACAACGATTTCGTGCCGGTTATTTGAGCGGAGACGAACGGCACGCGCTACAGGATGCTTTATACCGGATAGTGGAATCACCGATTTACATTGACGACTCGGCGGGCACGAATCTGATGGATGTGCACTCTAAGCTGCGGAGATTGCAGGCCGAACAGGATTTGGGGTTGGTTGTGATCGATTATTTGCAGCTGATGCAGGGACGCGGCCGGTATGAGAACCGCGTGCAAGAGATCAGCTCGCTTTCGCGCGGATTCAAATTGATGTCGAAGGAGCTGCGGGTACCCTTTATGGTGCTTTCACAGTTGAGCCGCGCGCCGGAGACGCGGCCAGGCGATCACCGGCCGATGCTGAGCGATTTGCGGGAATCGGGCTCGATCGAGCAAGACGCGGACATGGTGGGGTTCATCTTTCGGGAAGAAGTGTATCGGCCGGACAAAGAGAGCTTGAAGGGATTAGCGGAGTTGATTTTGGCAAAGCAGCGGAATGGTCCGACTGGGCGCGTGAAGCTGGCGTTTTTGAACAGATATACGAAATTCGAGAACCTGTCGGCGGATACGGGGGATGAAGAAGCGCCGCTTGAAGATTAGCGAGAATAGCGGTATGGCTGCCGTTGCCGAGAAGCTGACGTTTTCCGAGTTCCAGTCGAAGTACAAACGGGATGAGCGTTCCTATGAGTACTGGTATGGAGAGGCGGTGCCGAAAGCTATGCCGACTTGGATTCATGGACTTTTGCAGGTCATAATCGCCGGACTGCTGAATGAAGCCGGCTATGAAGCCGGTTCTGAGGTGGAGTTAAGAATCGTGCCTGGAGCGCATCCTAAACCGGACGTGATCGCCACCAGAGATGCGGTAGAGGAAACGTATCCTACAAAGGCGGTTGAGGTGGTGGTAGAGATTCTCTCCGAAGACGATCCGGCGCTTTACGTTTTGGAAAAATGCCAGGCCTACCAGACGTGGGGATTCGCATATATTTACGTTGTGAATCCGGAGAGCCGCCAAGTGCTTCGCTGGACGAGCGCGGGGCTTGAGATCTCGAACGAGCTGACGTCAATTCCGGTTACACAGATCTGGGAGCGCTTGGATCACGCCCTGCGGAAGAAACAGTAAGGGCAATTTTGCCGAAGTGGGATTGGGATTCGAGATGGCGCAGAGCTGCGGGGAAATCGGTCCAAGGGAATGATTTACTGATCACCGGTTTTATACGGTGAAGCTCGAGGGCTCGGTTCATGTTGGCGAACATGGCTCGGGAACCAACGTAGATACCCTGCAGACGGACGCTGTTCATCAGGATGGGCGCAGGGCTCAGGGTGGTCTCGCTACCGCTGAGAATGCCGATGAGCGAGATGACGCCGCCGGTCCGGACAGCTCGCAGGGAGCGCGGCAGAGTGTCGCTGCCGCCAACTTCGATGATGTGATCGACGCCTTCGCCGCCGGTTAGCTCGCGGGCGAGCTTCTCCCAATGCGGATTCGCTTTATAGTTGATGGTTTCGCTGGCGCCCAGTTCGCGGGCACGGGTTAGCTTTTCATCGCTGCTCGAAGTGACAATCGTGCGCAGACCGGCCGCTTTCGCGAATTGCAGAGCGAAAATCGAGACGCCTCCGGTGCCCTGGAGCAAGACACTCTGACCGGGCAGAGCAGGTGTGTGTTCGAACAACGCGTGCCAGGCGGTGACGGCGGCGCAGGGGAGCGTGGCGGCTTCTTCGTCGGTCAGGTAAGAAGGAGTCGGAAGAAGGCCGTCTTGGGAGAAGACTGCATATTCGCGAAGCACACCGTCAATGGAGCCGCCCAGAGCAGAGTTGCCTTTGTCCTTGGTAGGGGGACCATCGAGCCAGGTCTGCATGAAGCAGGCGACGACCCGATCGCCAGGTTTGAAGCGAGTGACGTTGCCACCCACGGCTTCGACGATGCCGGCCCCATCGGAGAGCGGAATCATTGGGAGACGCATTTTCGGGTTGTAGGCGCCCTTAACGACAAGGTAGTCGCGATAGTTGAGCGAGGCGGCTCGCACTCGCACAAGCACTTGGCCGGAGCCGGGTTGCGGAGTCTCGCGGTCAACGAGCTTAAGGTGCTCAATACCGAATTCCGGGATTTCAAACGACTTCATGACGAGCCTGGAGCGCACCGAATTCAATAAGGTGTTCGAGCTTGCGACGGGCCGCGCCGGAATCGATCGATTGCTGGGCCATTTGCACGGCTGATTTAAGATCCATAGCGCGTTGGGCAAGAAACAGGGCCGCGGCGGCATTGGCGACGACGATATCGCGACGGGGTCCGGGTTCGCCTTCAAGCAGGGCACGAATAAGACCGGCGTTGTGCTCTGGATCGCCGCCCTTGAGATCTTCCAGGGTCGACGGCGCGACGCCAAAATCGGAGGGTTGCCAGCGGCCCTTTTGCACTCGTCCGTCTTCGACCTGAAAGACGGTGGTAAGACCGGTAGTGGTGATTTCATCGAGCCCGTCGGAACCGTGCACGACAAAGGCGCGGTCGATGCCAAGGCGGGCAGAGGCGTGGGCTAGCATTTCAGCGGCGCGCACAGAGAAGGCGCCGATTAACTGGATGGACGCTCGGACAGGATTGGTGAGCGGTCCGAGCATGTTGAAAACAGTTTGGCCCTTAAGGAGCAGGCGGGCTTCCTGCGCGTGTTTGACAGCGGGATGGAGCAAGGGGGCGTACAGGAAACCGATGCCGGTCTGGAGAATGCAATCGCAGACGCGTTGGCCGGTGAGGTGAACAGGCACGCCGAGGGATTCGAGAACGTCGGCGCTGCCGCACTGGCTCGAAATGCGGCGATTGCCGTGTTTGGCGACGCGTTGGCCGGCGCCGGCAACCACGAACGCAGCGGCAGTCGAGATGTTGAAGGTGCTGGCGCCATCGCCACCGGTGCCGCAGGTATCGAGAAGAGGTTCGGAGATCAGATCTTCGCAAGCGACCAGTGAACTCATACCGCGGATGGCGCTAGCGAAGCCGACGATTTCGGAAAGCGTTTCCCCTTTGCGCCGAAGGAAGCTGAGCACGTCGGCAATGCCTTCGGTGTTCATCTCTCCCGAAAGCATCCGGTGCATGAGATCATGCGCTTCCGCCTGAGTAAGATGAACAAAGTTCCGGAAAGGGAGATGAGACATTCTTTGGTTACTTAATTCGAGCACACGGACGCTAGATATAAATATACCGACCCCCTTTTGCTTTTCTGCTTTTGCATTCTTATGTAAAGGGATTGGCATAACCTGGGAAGAAGGAGTAAGTACAAGTGCTAGTGGTGATGAAGGCGGCGGCGGGGGAAGCGGAGATAGCCGGAGTGTGCCGGAAAATTGAGGCGCTGGGCTATCAACCGCACATCATCCCGGGTGAGCAACGGACGGCGATCGGGATCACGGGTAACAGCGGGGCGGTGGACGCCGCGGAATTTGAGGATTTGCCGGGGGTGGCGGAGGCGATACGCGTTTCTAAGCCATACAAGCTGGTGAGCCGCGAGACGAAGCGCGAAAACACAGTGGTAAACGTGGGCAGCACACGGGTGGGCGGCGGGGAGCTGGTGCTGTGCGGGGGCCCGTGTTCGGTGGAAAGCCGGGAGCAAATATTGGAGTCAGCGCGGGCGGTGAGACGGGCCGGAGGGCAACTGCTGCGAGGCGGCGCGTATAAGCCGCGCACGTCGCCGTATAGTTTTCAGGGGCTGGGCGAAGAAGGGCTGCGCTATCTGGCAGAGGCGCGGGACGAGACCGGTTTGGGCATCGTGACGGAAGCAGTGGATCTCGAGACATTCGACCTGGTCGAAAAGCACGCCGATTGCGTACAAATCGGCGCGCGGAACATGCAGAATTTCTCGCTGCTGCGGCGAGCGGGGCGATCGCGCAAACCGATTTTGCTGAAGCGGGGGATGTCATCCACGCTGGAGGAGTTTTTGATGGCGGCCGAGTATGTACTGGCGGACGGTAATTACAACGTGATTCTGTGCGAGCGCGGCGTGCGGACGTTTGCCGATCACACGCGCAATACGCTAGATCTGAGCGTCGTGCCGGCGGTTCAGAGCCTGAGCCATCTGCCGATCATTGTGGATCCGAGCCATGGGACCGGGAAACGGGACAAGGTGCTGCCGATGGCATTGGCTTCGGTGGCGGCGGGCGCAAACGGGTTGATAGTCGAAGTGCATCCTAACCCAGACACGGCGCTCTCGGACGGCTACCAGTCGCTCGACCCGGCGCAGTTCAGCGAATTGGCGGACGAATGTCGGGCAATCTCGGAGTTGTTAGCCAGCAGGCGCGAGCAGTTGGTTCATTAAAAGAAGGTAAGAAGTCGGAAGATAGGAGGCAGACGGTCTGATCCCAGAAATCAGAGGCGGCCATAATGTTCACGCGGCCGGGGCCTTTTCCGTACGTCTGACGCTCAGCTCTTTTTCGAACCTTTCACCGCTGAAGCGGGTATCGCGCCCATGACGCTGGTTACTGCTTCGACGAACTCCGCCCACTTGGAATGTTCCTGGGTAAGATGCTTGCGGCCGGCCGGGGTGAGCCGATAGAATTTGGCGCGGCGGTTCAGCTCTGAGGTGTCCCATTTCGAAGCGATCCACCCTTTTATTTCAAGGCGCTTGAGCGCCGGATAAAGCGAACCGAACTCGATTTCCAGTGCCTCATTCGAAGTGCCTCGGATCGCGCGCGCGATGCCGTAGCCGTGCAAGGGACCGAAAATAAGGGTTCTGAGCACGAGCATGTCCAGAGTGCCTTGCAGTAGCTCCATATAAAGCAACTCTAGATAAAGACTATCTGTATGTCAAATCGGGAGTCAAATTTGCAACCAGAGCTTTCTGTCTTGGAAGAGCAGGGCGTGATATAAGTGCTGGTCGTATGAGCTGGTCACGACGGAGTTGGTTAAAGAGTTCAGCGGCGGCAGCGCTTTTGCCTGCTGTAATCAAAGGCGATTCTCGCGCGGGGATGAAAGAAGGCGCGGATACACCAAAGATTTGCGCACCGCTTGCGATACACGAGATTGACGACGCGGCGATCCGGCGGATAACGCAGATTGGGGTGACACACGTGCTATCCGGCGGTCCTAAGGTTCCTTGGGATGAGGATCAACTCCGGACGATCGTGGAGCAGTTAAAAAGAGGCGGTCTGGTACTCGGCAACCTGATGATTGGGGGGTTTCCCAAGACGATATATGGGAAGCCGGGGCGGGACGAAGAGATCGAGAATGTACGGAAATCGATACGGGCGGCCGGGAATGTGGGCGTCCCGGTGGTTGAGTACAATTTCTACGCTCACCGATTGGTTGAAGGATATTACGAAGAGAAGGGCCGCGGAGGCGCGGGATATACAGCGTTCGATTATCAGCGTGTGAAGAATTTGCCGCCGCTGCCGCAAGAAGGGACGCACAATCTGGAGGAGATGTGGGCCAACATCAGCTACTTTTTGAAGGCGGTGGTTCCGGTGGCGGAAGCGTCCCATGTACGGCTGGCGCTGCACCCCAACGATCCGCCAGCGCCGCTGAGCCGGGGGTCGCAGCAGATTATGGGGACAGTGGAAGGTTGGAAACGGCTGATTTCGATCGTAGATAGTACGGCAAATGGGATTACGTTCGACTGCGGCGTGACGCGCGAGATGGGACACGATCCGGTGGAGGTTTGCCGATATTTCGGGAGTCAAGATCGAATCAATCATGTGCATTACCGCAACGTGCGCGTGCGGAAGGCGTATGAAGAATACACCGAAGTGTTTATTGACGAAGGCGAGAACGACATGTTCGCAGTGATGCGCGAACTGGTGCGGCAAAAGTATCCGAGGTTGATTTATCCGGAGCACGAGCGGGCGCTCGATTACGACCGAGAGCACGGGATTCGCAATCAATATCCAGGCGGTGGCGGGTACACGGGGATGGTATATGACATCGCGTATGCGCGTGCCATGTTGCAAGCGGCTTTGTCCTTGAAGAATCAAACCGGTAGAGCATGAATCAAGGCAGAAGAGCCGGCTGCCGGATACAGGCGGCTCTTCCTTGGGTTTGCGCGTCATGGACGGGTCTGCATTTTTTTCATATCTGAAATAAGAACAGACTGATCGTGCGCGGCAAGATGGGCCAGTACGGGTGTTTTTGCCTGGGGCGCGTGGTATTGAAATGCCAGCCCACAGTGGCCAAGGTTCAAGGTTCGGACGCTGGTTTCTCCGTCCTGAGTGACAAGCAGCAAACTGCTACGTTCGGACCGTCTGATGCTTGTAATTCCGGCAGTAACGGGGATCATGGCCGCTCTGCCGCGCGCGCGGAGCGTAATGATGCCGTTCGGCGACAAATGATCGAGAGTGAAGGAATACGGCCCGGGAGGAAGAATCACCTTTCCCCAATGAGTCTCGACAGGGAGAGTAAATTTGCCCTGGCTAACCTGAGCATTCGCAAATTGGCGGCGAAACACGCTGAAGATGCCATTAGCAGCAGCGCGCGTAGTTTCGAAAAACGAATTAAGTTCACAGTGAACCTCTTCTTTCTGAGGAAGAACTGAATCTCTCTCACACGTACCCTGCGGAAAGAGGATTGAAAAACTGTCATGAAGGGAAATATTTGTTCTTAGGTTTAAGCGGATACTGGAAGGTATCGCTGGAATGCATTTGTGAGCACGCACTCGTCGCATGCCGTGACACAACTCCTCGAGGCTTGGGGCCGGGGAGAAGCGGATGCGCTGGAAAGGCTGACGCCTCTGGTCTATGGCGAGCTCCACCGGCTGGCACGGAAGTACATGGCCGGCGAGCATGCAAATCACACGCTGCAAGCAACGGCGCTGCTCAACGAAGCGTATTTGCGGCTGGTGGATTCCCCGGCGGGCTTTCAGGACCGAGCCTATTTTTTTGGGGCGTGCGCCCAATTAATGCGGCGCATCCTGGTGGACTCGGCTCGGGAGCGTCAAAGCCTGAAGCGGGGAGCGGGCGCGCGGCCGTGCGAGTTGCAGGATGGGTTGGTGGCGGCTCCCGAGCTGGGGCCGGATCTAGTTGCGTTAGATGACGCGCTAGCCGCTCTTGCGCTGATCGACGCGCGCCAGGCGAAAGTGGTGGAGCTACGTTTTCTCGGCGGGATGAGCGTGCAGAAACAGGCAAGGCATTGGGGCTTTCCGCGGAAACAGTAATGCGTGACTGGAAACTCGCAAAGAGCTGGCTGCGATGTGAGTTGACCCGGGAGGCAGGCGCTTGAAACGTGGGCAGTGGGCGGAAAACACGACCGATTCTTTTCTGGAAGGGAACGCCTTGGAACTGGCGGCACGGGCACTGGCGAGGGATCGGTCAGAGGCGATGATCGGGAGGACGATCGCACGCTACACGGTGCTCGGGCAGTTGGGCGTCGGGGGGATGGGCGTCGTGTACCGAGCCAAAGACACGCTGCTGGGCCGGCCGGTGGCGCTCAAGTTTTTAGTGTCCGGGCAGCAGGCCCAAAACGCCGACCTGGTACGGCGTTTTTAGTGGGAGGCGCGCGCCGCGTCGGCGCTTAATCATCCGAACATTTGTACGGTTCACGACACAGGACAACATGATGGGCACCCGTTTCTGGTGATGGAACTGCTAGAGGGCCAGACACTCGAGCACCGGATTAGGGAGGGCCCGATTCCGCTTGAAGAGACCGTGGAATGGTCGATTCAGATCGCCGATGCGCTAGATGCAGCTCACAGGAAAGGGATCATTCACCGGATATCAAACTGGCTAACATCTTCCTGACGGCGCGCGGCCAAGTCAAAATTCTCGACTTTGGAATTTCGAAGCTGATGCGCGGCGCTCTTGGCGCGACATCGGCAGTAAGCGCAAACGAGGGCGGGATTGAGCCAACGCCTACAGCGGACTCGAGCGGCGAAACTATCTATCTCACACGGCCGGGGTTGATGGTGGGGACAGCAGCATATATGTCGCCGGAACAAGTGCGTAGAGAAGAGCTCGACGGGCGGACAGACATTTTCTCCTTCGGGGCAGTGCTCCATGAAATGGCAACGAACAGACTAGCCTTCTCGGGCGATACGATGTCGGATATCCTGGACGCGATTTTACATCGGGAGCCAGGCGCGGTGTCCCGGTTGGCGGCCGGAGCCTGTACCGAGTTCGAAGAGATCGTAACGCAGGCGCTCGAGAAGGATCGCAAGCGGCCGATACGTGAGCGCTTTGAGCTTGCTGATGGATTTGAAAAATCTGAAACGGCATCTGGAAGCGCGACTGCGTCAGTCGAGGAGCAGTGAAGGAATCGAGCCGGCCATTCGAGCTCCGATCTCTGAAGATTCGATTGCGGTCTTGCCATTTGAGTGCGAGAGAGAAGAAGCTGATATCGAATTTCTGAGCGACGGTATTCCAGAGAACATTATCCATACTCTTTCGCGCATCCGGGCTCTGCGGGTGATTCCGAGGACTTCGGCGTTTCGCTACAAAGGGCGAGGGCTCGATCCCGTCAAAGCGGGTCGGGAGCTCGGAGTGCGCCTGGTTCTGGTAGGCAGAGTGAGGGAGCGGGCCGGACATGTAGAGATTACTACGGAATTGATCGACTGCATTGAAGAAGCGCAACTCTGGGGCGAGAAGTACGCGCGCTAGATAGATGAAATTTTGGGAATGGAAGCAGAGATTACAGGTGAGATTGCCACGCGAATGCAAATTCCGCTGAGTGGGGACGAAAGAGCGCATTTGGCGAAGCGGCCGACCACAAATCTGGAAGCGTACAAACTTTATCTCAAGGCGATTCATCACGCAAATAGGTGGACGCCGGAGGGGTTGCAAAAAGGTATCGCGTTCTTCCAACAGGCGCTTGAAACGGACCCGGCCTATCCAATAGCTTATTCGGGATTGGGGTACGTGTACATGATGTCGGGGTTCCTCGGGATTTCATCTCCGCGCGATGCGTTTCCGAAAGCGAAATCGGCAGCATTGAAGGCTTTCGAGATCGAGGAAGATCAGCCGCGGGCTCATCTATTGCTGGGGATAACAGCTTTAGCGTTCGATTGGGACATGGCGGAAGCGAAACGGCAACTGCGGATAGCGCTGCGGCTGGCGCCGAATTTCGCAATCAGCCGCTGGGCCTGGGGTCATTGGCTGCTTGCGATGGGACGGTGCGAAGAAGCGATCGGGGAGATGAAACAGGCGTTGCGGCTGGATCCGTAATCGGCGCCGATCGTTTTTAGTCTGGGGAGCGCGTACTACTGGGCACGCGATAACGAGAACGCTCTTGCGGCGTACAAAACGGCGGTGGAATTGGATCCGTTCTTTGGGCCCGCACATCACACGCTTGCCGTGCTGTATGCGCGAAAGGGAATGCATCAGGAGGCAATTGCCGAAGTCGAGCAAGGACTGGGCCAATATCGGTGCGGGGCGCGGGACGAAATAGCGCGAGGTTTGGTGTATGCGATGACTGGCCAATTGGGAGAAGCTCGCGAGCGGCTGAGCAGGCTAAAGCAAGCATATGCACGCGTTGGTGTTCGTGAGCCGCCAATCAACGCACATAAGGGTGGATGAAAACCAATACTTAGAATGCAGCTCACGGGAGCGCGGTTAACGGGATATCTACGAAACGGATGAGTTTGCGGTTCCAAGTATAGGTGAGCAGAAGATCGCCATTGTGGGCTTGGATCATTGACGGATAGGAGAACTCGCCTGGGCGGCTTTCGAGAGTGGAGAACATCGTGAAGTGTTCGCCATCGCGGCTGACGGCCAAGTTGAGTGGAGTGCGGGCGCTGGCGCTGTTGTTGTACACGAGAACGATGCGGCCGTCGCGGAGTTTTGTGGCGTCGATG
>DATAYL010000364.1:0-2904 GCA_036272575.1 Bryobacteraceae bacterium
TTCGGGACGAGTAAAGCCGCGCAAGCCACGCTGCGTTCTGGCTATGAACTCTGCCAATCGATCCACTACTCCGTCGCCCCATTCCGCACCTTCAATCTTGCGACTGATGACTGCACCAACTTCCCAATAGAGGTCAGGAAGGTCTGGTACGCTAAGATCGCTTTTCAACAAACCTTGAATCGAGGGGTGGACAATGCATATTCGTGCTCTGGTTCTTGCAGCTGCTGTGACGGTGTGTGGTGGTATGCAGTTGCAGGCGCAGAAGAGTGGCCCACCGCCATCACCCCCGGTAGGTACACACGAAGACCCGGCGAAAGCGGTGGACGGTTTGCTTTCCCTGATGGAGTACCAAGTAGTGGGCGCGGCGAAGGCCATGCCGGCCGACAAGTACGGTTTCGCGCCGGCACAAGGGATTTTTGCTCCGAGCCAGAAGACGCAGTTCGATACCGTGCGCAGCTTTGTGAGACAGGTGACGCACCTGGCGCAGGCGAACTACTTCTTCTTCGGCTGGAGCGGGATCAAGCCTGACCGCGACGTGAAAGCAATCGGCTCCATTACGAACAAGGACGAAGCGTTGGCTGCGCTGGAAGCATCATTCGTGTATGCCCATAAGGCGATTGCAACCATCACGACAGAGAATGCGTTTGTCGCCATCAAGCCGATCGACGGATACAGCACTCGGGTGACGATTGCCGCTTTTGCAGCGGCCCACGGGAATGACCACTACGGCCAGATGGTTGAGTACCTGCGCATGAACGGGCTTGTACCACCGGCGAGCGCCAAGTAGAAACTGGTTTAGCGAGTCAGCAGACGCGGCCCTCATCAGATCACTTTCTTTTCTTGGACTGACTGCGGTTCCTTTCAAGCGTGGCAAGCCGGGGAAGATAAAGCACCCTTCCCCGCAAAAGCGTTCCATTCAATTTGAAACACTCAATGCCGATCGGCGTGCAAATCGTTAGCAGCTGGCAGACCGAGTCCACAATTCTTCACGTCGCGTCCCTTTTAGAACAGATAAGCCCTGTACGGCACTTCCATCCGAATCCCTGAATGGCACCATCGCGAGCAAGCATGCTTGCGATTCTCCCTTTGCGGAACCGTGAGGTCAGGATCTCCGTATGTCCAGAACGGAGGCAATGATGAGAAAGGTGACAGCCCGGAGGTTTTACGCGGCTCTATTAGCGGCGATGACTGGTTTAGCCGTAATGTCGAGCGTCGGAATTGCTCAGACCAGTTCCAGGAATGCAAACGAATCCGAAGTCTCCACGGTTCAGGCAACGAAAGACCCGAAAGATATGTCGAGTGCCGAGCTGACGGCGACTGTGAAACTGCTCGATGCGGAACTGTTTAGTGCATACAACAACTGTGAGCTGGAGAAGTTCGGCTCGTTCTTTCCCGAGCACCTGGAGTTCTACCATGACCAGACCGGAGGCGGTCCCATGACGCGGGAACAACTGGTGGCGGCCATCAAGCAAAACATCTGTGGCAAAGTACACCGCGAGCTGGTGAGCCTTGAGGTGTTTCCAATGAAGAATTATGGTGCCTTGGAGACAGGTGTGCACAGGTTCAGCCATCCAGGAATTGACACCGATCAAGGCGACGCCAAGTTCGTGCAGTTGTGGAAATACGAAAACGGACGATGGTGGATGACAGTAGTGATCAGCTACGACCATAACGAACCGGTGCTCGGAAAAACTGAGAGCCCCAAAAACTAGCGATCGCGGAATCGCTAATACGCTCATTGAAACCGGATTGATAGCGATATGTCGGCTTCTGTTGACTAGCCGATCAGTACAGAGATGCGCATTTACGGGGAGTAACCCGGGGAGTTGCGCGAACTTGAAGCTCAATGAGTGCCTTGAGCCTAAACCTCTGATATCTACTCGCGAGTAGCGGCGATCCGGCAACCTCCAACCTCCGGCGCGCCGAACACAGTGGCATCGGCGGTGCGATCATTGAAAATCCGTGAGGCGTGACGTTATCACGCCTCACGGGTTCGTGTTCCAATCGTGCGTGCCATCCCTTCCGGGAATGAAACCGAGCAGAGATTAGGCACATACCCAGGGAACGAATACCTTATCGCACCAATCGACCGGGGTCGAGTCTCTGGGAATAGTGGTTGCCAGCATTCGCGGGCAAAATGAAATGCGGATGTGTACGTGCGAAATCTGCCATCGAGGTGCCGATGCGTCCGTCTACGGGGGTCAAAAGATAGGCGTGAATCTCGCCCTTATGGGGTCCGGCTTGCACCGTTGCAATACCCGAGATTTGCCCGCGCTCATTGATATTGCTAGCCGCGATTATGAAGAGGTTGGAATCCGCGGGAATTAGCGTGTTAAGGTCGGTCGTTACACCGTCTTGCCAGATGAAGCCATGGGACCAATAGTTGTTGGAGTCCTTGTACAAAAAATCGCTTCCCACCACTTGGCCCCGGTTGTTGATGCCGGTGGCAAATGCGGAAGAATCTCCCGGCAGAAGGCCGAGGGTTGTGACTCCGCCGTCTGCGCCGTGCTGCCAAACCGTGGCAGAGTCGCCATCAAAACCGACGATTTGGCCGCGGTTATTACTCGCGTATGCGGAACTGTAACCTTCAACCTTAAGCGGGTAGACATTGTCGTCTTTCCACACTACGGCGTGAGCTGTCGTACAGGTTCCCGAGTAGCCTACGGCTTGGCCTTGATTGTTAATTCCGTTTGCTAAACCGTCTACATCGTTAACCAGCAGAGGAAGAGCTTCGACGTTGCCTCTTTTCCACAACGCCGGCAACGCAATTCGATTGTTCGTTGTGCCAGCCGGGCATGTGGAGTCCACGGCACCGTCTTCGGCAAATCCGACGACTTCTCCGCCGTTATTGATGGCGCTGGCCTGCCCATTATTTCCGCCGAGCGTCGGAAGAGCCCTCATGTG
>DATAYL010000365.1:0-3115 GCA_036272575.1 Bryobacteraceae bacterium
CTGGCCGGCGATGCTGATATCGCCCGATCCGGTCTCGGCCTTCAGGCTGCCCTTTACGCCGGTGAGGCGGATGGAGCCAGAGCCCGCGCCCGCTGTGACGTTGCCGCCATTGGAGAAGTTGACGCGAATGTCACCGGAGCCGGTCTGCAGATAACCCTCGCCACCCAGATCATCTCCGTTGATGGAACCGGAGCCGGTCTCAAGCCGGATTCCACCGTTCATAGACACGGCTTTTAGATCGCCCGATCCGGATTGCGCTTTGAGGTGCGTATTTTTGGGCGCGGTGATGTCGTAGTCGATGGAGACGTGGTTGAACCAACTCTCATGCATCTGGCCGACACGGATGGTGTTGTCGCTCTGCTGAATGGGCGGGTTATCGACGACCTTCTGCACCTGGTCCTCGCTCGATCCCATGCCCCAGCCGTGGTTTGCGCGTACGTGGCCGATGATGTGCACCTGATTGTCCGCGCCGGGGTTGACGTGTACGTAACCGGACCCGGTGGAGACCTCCAGTTGTACCGATCCGTTCACACTCAAGGTCTTACCAAATGCTCCGTCGGAGGCCAGCGCCATAGCAGGAATCGCCAGTGCGGCTCCCGAGAGCGCTACCGCTCGCATTGCCGTCATCATGGTTGTCATCGTTCTCCCTCACTACTGCTCCAGGACCACCTTGTCGCCCTCTTTCAATCCGTATGCTACGCACGGGACAGGAAACAAGTTCCCCTGACAGGTCCCGTTTCCAAGCTCGGCGGTGATGCGGTTGCTTCCGAGTACCAAGAGGTCTTTGCCCAAATCGATCCTTCCGAATTGCGCTTATTTGGTTTCTCGCCATACCTATGACATCACCACGTTCGCTCCGTGCTGCCGCGCCTGCTCCACCGCGCGGCCAGCCAAAACGAATCCGGCAGCTTCCCCCGCCCGCTGCGCGTCGATCGGAGCTGCTCGAATCCTCCTCTAACTGAACAACTGAATCGGGAACTTGACCTTCCTGAAAGCCACAGTCAGTCGCCGTTCAGCGACTGACTTAACCTACCAGCTCACCCACCCTCAATTCATGCACTCCTAGCGAAAGGACGCGAATCATCAATTGCGCCGATCTTCAGGCCAGAGCATTGGGCAGTCCATGTTTGTCGCTGGCAGAATGCCCGATTAAGAAGAGGATCGGCAAAGCTCGCCTTAGTTAACGAAAGAATTCCTGAAGGCCTCGTACCGTTGGCGAGCTATGTTCAAAATCTGAGCGAACTCCGGTTCCCTGTGCAGGTCGTTTAAGAGTGGGTCTTTGGCGATATACGGATAGCTGAAAAAACCAGACTCAACGCTTGTGCGCAGCATACGTAGGGCAGAGATTTTATCTCCCAACACGGCATACGCTTGCGCAATCTTGTATGTGGCTTCTGGATCGCCGACTCCTCGCCGTATGATTCTGCTTTCGAATTCGTGCAAGAGGTCCAGGCCTTCTGCCTTGCGCTGATGGATCGAGTCGCTCAGAGCCTTGCCGATTCCAGCATACAAAGTGGGATCAAGTTCGTACGCACGATCGAAGTCCCTCGAAGCTTGCTCGAAGGCCTTCTCGTGAAATTCCCCGAAACCACGGTAAAAAAGAACGAACGAAGAATCGTCGACCGGCAAGGTCTCTAGGAACTTCTTATATTGTCCAAGATAAAGATAGGTGTTGAACACCGAGCCATTGGCCTTGACCAAGGGATCGAGTTGACGCGCCCGCTCGCACTCCGCGACGGATTGGTCTAACATCCCGGCGAATCGGTAGGCATATCCCAATTCCCAGTGAGCGGCGGCATAATTGCTGTTGGTCTTCAACGCGTCCCGCAAGAGTGGCACAGCCTGCTCAACTTTTCCCGTGTCTACTAGCAGATTCGCGAGGAAAATTTGTGCATCTAGCAAGTTTGGTCGTATCGCCAGGGCTCGTTCGTAGGCGGTTTGGGCGCGACGATATTCTTCACTCCCACCAAACTCGAATGCCGCATCCGAATTATATGAAGCCCCTAAGTAGGCCCAGGCTGGAGCGTAGTTGGGATCAATCTCGGTGGACTTTTCAAGCATCTTGATCGCCAGGGGGAATTTGTGCTGCCCATGAAAGTCGAGCCCCTGCAGAAAGTATTCGTAGGCGAGCGGATTGACCGGGTTCTCCGGTTTCAGGCGCTCCGCTTCGGATGGCGACAAGCTGAGTTGCAGTTCTGAGATGAGTTTGCTGGTAACCGTATCCTGGACAGTAAGCAGATTGTCATACTTCAGGTCGATCACTCCTTGGCCAAGGATCTTCTCGGTTTTCGTATCAACCAGTTGATACGTGATCCGCAAATTGTCTCCATCCCGAATGAAACTTCCGGTGAGGAGAGTATCTACCTTGAGATCCGAAGCAACTTTCTCAATATCAATGGTCGTGCCTCGATACTTCTCGACGGCGGCAGAAGGACGAACGCTGAGAGAGCTAACGTAGGACAATTTGGTAATAAGTACATCCGCGAGAGAGAATCCGAGAAAATCGCTACTCGAATCCTGGCCCGTATTGTGAAGCGGAAGAATTGCCAGGCTGCGCCGAGTCGAAGACTGCTCGTTTCCAGGTCGAACGTGAGCAAACTTGGCAATGGCAATCACGCTGAGCAGAACGACGAATCCCGCAAAGGAGAGGAAGATCAGCCTGCGGGTTCGTGACCGGGTCGGCCCTAAGAGAGCTAGTTTCCGGAGTTCTCGTTGCTCGGGTGGCTGGAATGAAGGCAGAGAAGCCTTGACGCTCCCCGTGTTCGAATCTACAGACAGAAAATCGCCCCGTTCAAGCTGGCCCACGAATCGGTAACCGCGCCGCCCGACGGTCTCAACAAACTTTGGTTTTTCGGCAGAGTCCCGGAGGGCATCCCTGAGCTTGCTTACCGCGACGGCTAGGCGATGGTCGAAATCGACGAACGTATCTGCGGACCAAAGGCGTTCGCGAAGTTCTTCACGGGGGACGACTTCCCCCGCCGATTCCAAAAGCACTGTGAGCAAAAGAAAAGGCTGTTCCTGGAGCCGCACTTTGCTGCCGTCTTTTCGCACCTCTCCGGCGCGCAGGTCCACTTCGAAATTCGCGAAACGCACCAGTGAGGGGAGGGTGGACGGC
>DATAYL010000366.1:0-7563 GCA_036272575.1 Bryobacteraceae bacterium
TAGCCATTTCTTTGCTCCTTCTTTCGTCCACCTAATCTTTTGGTTTGTCGCTATTATTTCGGCGCCCACCCCCTGCTGTTCCACCGTAAGCGCGCCGCCTAAACCGTAGCGGTCGCCGGCGTGGGCTGGGATTGTTCTCAAAGACCGGGTACATCCGGTCTGCTGCCCGGACCTACAGCGTATGGAGGTAGGCGAGAAGATTTGCTTTGTCGTCGGCCGAGAGCTGGTCGCCAAAGGCCGGCATCCCGTTTCCGCCCTTATTAATTTGCGACATCACGTTCGCGTCGGTCACGGGGCGGCCGCTGGTTAGAGTTTTCCTTTTAAAGAGACCTTGCAAAGAGGGCCCCATTTTCTTCTCCGGAGAATCCACGTTGTGACACACGGCGCATGCCTCGAACGTTTCCTTCCCTTTCGCCGCATCACCTTTCGCGGCAGCGCCGTTCTTTTGAGAGGCCGCCATTCCTAGCGTGAGCGTGAAGCATAAAGCAATTCCAGTGGCATAACCCAATGTGTTTCGCATCATGATGTTGTTTGTTCCGCTCGCAGAGAGCGGTTCGCAATTTCGGTCAATCGGTTTCGGGCTCATTTCATCCATATTCTTTTTTGAATCGGCCTGACTTCTTGGCCGATGCAATTCTCCTTCCATCAAATTCGCCGCGATCGAGTAAAGCGATAGGGTGAGTTACTCGCGCAATGGAACATCACAAGTTACATTGATATTTACATTCATTTGTGCGGCCCTACCTTGTCTCGGCCAGAGTATCTGGGTGAGGTGAGCGAACGAGGGCACTGCAGATCGCGTTCGTTGCTGCGCCAAAATAACTGACATCGAGTCAAAATCCGGGACACAAGATCCGTCGTCTAGAACAACGCACAGGGAACAGGCGAGGCGTTGAAGTACATCATCCCGAAGGAAAGAAGAGGTCCTTGGATCGCACGAAGGAAAGAAGAGGTCCTTGGATCGGCGATGAACCGACTGAGCGAGCTCCATTGTGCTGGCATCGCAAGCGGTTTTCACAATGCCGAACGGATGTGCACATGTCAGCGACACAACTAACTCAAAAGAGCATATGACAGAAACGCATATGAGAAGTTATCTACGGTGTCACCGGCGTGATCGGTAATACGAAAAACATAGTCGCGAAATGTTTTTATCGGCTCGCAAGAGAGTTCGTGATTAGATGAAGCAAAGAACTGTCCATCTCGGAAATGTCATCACTGAATGGAATCAGCAAGTTGGCTATCGATACGTAACCACGTTACGCCGACGTTACGAATGGGAGGCGAACAAATCAAAAAGCCCGCTTGAGTTTCCGGGCCAAACGGGTTCTCGATCTGCTGGCCAGGTGGCCGAAACTGGAGCAGTTGCAAAAAGCGCAGCGCAAGACACTGGCGACGTTTCTTCGTCAACTCGGCGCACTCCGGAAGAAGCGGCGGCCTGGGCAAAACAGGTGAGCGCGGCTGTCCCTGCTATACAGGATGCGGTGCTGCTCGATTCTTATGTTCTCGAAGTGACCGCGTTAGTCGCGTTGCTGCAGCAGATGCAAACGAGCATTAAAAAGTTTGACACGGCCATTGCTGAAACCAGTCGTCAGCATCCGTGTTGGGAGATCGTTCAATCGTTGCCGGGAGCCGAGCCGGTGATGGCGCCACGCTTCTTAGCAGCCATGGAAAACGGCAAGCGTTACCAGAATCCTTATGAGTTGTAATGCGCTTACTGGCATAGCACCCGTGACTGTATGATGCGCACATTCGGATTTGTGTGTAGAAAGCCCGCGACGAATTTCGCAGGAGATATTGGCCGATAGTCTGAGAAGCGCCGAGGAAAAGCTCGCCGGCATGCTGGCCATAGGCTCCGGCCACAGCAGCCAGCGCGTCGTCGGAGGGCGCCTTCATCTTTTCTGCAAGTGGGAGCAGTGCCTTGCCCGCTGGTGTGAGCGAGATGTGTCCGCCACTGCGATCAAAGAGGGGGATGCGTAACTCGTATTCTAAGGCTTTCACTCTACAAATACTTCGATTGGAAGAGGATAATTAATGATATAGGTGCCGTGATTCGGATTATGCTTATCAGGCTGCACCTCACCGTTCGCATCTTTCGCACGGGCCAGTAGAGTGTATTTCCCCGGCTGCTTCGGCGTGAGCCAATCAAACTTCCACCGCCGCCACGAATATCGTTCGATGGAATCTAGGAATTCCGCCTCTGCCCAGGATCGACCGCCGTCAGTACTTACGGCTACCTCAGTCACATCTGTCTCACCGGACCAAGCAGCTCCGAGCACTGTATATACCTGGTTCGATGGAAGGGTTTCGTAAACGCCTGGCCGGGCGATCTCGCACTTCAGCTTGATTTCGCCTAAGGCGCGGCGTACTGGTATTCCGTCTAGATAATCCCAATACCCGTAGTCTGATGTCTGCCAGTAACCTTGAAACGGCTCTCGTACCGCGTGGATTCCCGTTAGCCACTTGACGGAGGCCATTCCATAATGTCCGGGCACAATCGCACGCACCGGAAAGCCATGATCCGGCGTAAGGTCGCGGCCATTCATCTGATAAGCAATCAGAACTGACGGTTGCAGTGCTTTATCCATGCGCAAGCTACGGGCGTACGAGCTCGGAACAGGGGGAACAGGAGGTTCTTTCGGCGCTCCGCGATCAGCGCCTTCGAGCACGATCTCACAAGCATCCCCTTCCACACCGGCACGCTGGAGCAAAGCTGCCAGCGGCACACCAGTCCATTCCGCGTTTCCAACCGCCCCGAGTTCCCACTGCGCTCCTTCCACCTGTGGCACAAGGAAGACGCGACTGTTACCCGCGCACTCTAACACAGCCACCCTTGTTTCGGACGGCATCTCGCGCAGTTCCTGATAGCTCAGGCACAACCGATTCCGGACTGCACCATCGATGCGCAGTTGGTACCAAGCGGGTTCCAACTGCGGTATGGGGAAATGACTGCGTATGTAGAACAACTCCGTCGGAGTCAGAAAAGAGTCAACCTCACGGAAGGGTGTCTCCAGGTTTCTCGGATCCTTTTGTCGAACGATCAGGCCCGTCGAGTATTGAACCGCCTTTTTAGCGTTTTTGATGTAAGACGTCATCACAATGTGTCCTTATTCAGTGAGAGCAATATGGTTGCCATTTGGGTGCCGCAAATTCACTCCTCTGTTGGTGTGGACGTGGCGATATGGTACAGAGACTGCGGCGAAATCTTCCGGGCAACAGAGTGTGCGAGTAGATTCAAAATCAGGAGAGCGGGCCACAACTTCCATTGCCCAGTGAGTTCCACTGCCATAAACGAGGCCATGAGGGGAGCATGCGTGACCGCCGCAAGCAGTGCGCTCAATCCGAACACGCCTAGTAGCGTTGGTTGTGCTGCACCTACAAGGTGTGCTGCGAGGATTCCAGCGGCAGCGCCGGCAAAGAGTGTTGGTGTAAAGACGCCGCCGACGGTGCCGCTCCCCACACAGAATGTGGTTGCGACTAGACGAACGATCAGTATCAAACCGATGCTCGGCAAGGCGGGATTCCGCAACACTTCAGTCAGGGCCACATCACCGTTGCCCCAAACGGCCGGCGCGAGCAGGCTCAAGGCTCCGACTGCCAAGCCGCTCCATAGTAGCGGCAGCCGCCAAGAAGATGTGAACTCCAAGCTTCGTAATAGGGCCTGATATGCAGG
This sequence comes from Bryobacteraceae bacterium, assembly GCA_036272575.1. Taxonomy (GTDB): domain Bacteria; phylum Acidobacteriota; class Terriglobia; order Bryobacterales; family Bryobacteraceae; genus Bog-105. The sequence goes on from DATAYL010000366.1 coordinate 3,674, forward strand.
GGCCGCGAGGCCAAGCAGCAATGCCAGCGGTAATGCCCAGAGGTCCGCCCTCACCAATGCGAAGTGATCGCCGACCAGAAATAGGGGCCCGGAATCGAGTAATTCTCTGCTTACAAGCCAACCAGTAACTGAAGCGAGTGCCAAATATGGCACGTCCAACCACGGCCATTCGCCGAGAACAACCTCTGTAGCAAAGAACACGCCAGCTAGTGGTGCTTGATAGACGGCGGCTACTGCCGCCGCGACGCCACAGGCGATGTGGAGAGACCGTGAGGCAGAGCGTACCGGGAATCGCTCAGCTACCCACGCAGTCAGCGCGGTAGAAAACTGAATCATCGAACCCTCTCGCCCGACAGCGGCTCCAGTTGCGATGGAGAAGGCCGAAGGCAGTGTTCGCCACAACGTCGGCAGGAATGCCATTTTGCCACCTCGAAGGCGTACTGCCTCGACATAATCCACGGAGTGCCCAACAAGTGACCAACGCCGCACAGCCCAGAGTACGGCCATTGCTAACAGCGCCCCCAAAGCAGGTGTGAGGACACGTCGCGCAGGCGAGAGGGCTACCGCAGCAGCGGGCAACGTGCCACTGTGTTGGACGAAAATCCATTGCAACGCTCGGAAACCTAAGCGCAGTCCGATGCACGAAAACCCACTGATTAAACCAAGGCCGATCGCCCACGCAGCGGTCACAAACCAAGCCGTAGACCGCCGGCTTGAGGTGCGTGGGGCATACAGCGTAGCGGTCGTCATGCCGCTACCGCTGGAGCGGATTGCAATTCGCTCGTGTTCAAAAGCTTCGCCATCGCGGCCGCTTGTTCTCGGATCTCTGGTACAGCAATTGACTCGAGCAAAGTTCCTTGGCGTCCTGGCCCGACATTGAACAGAACGTTTGAAGAAGTACCATCCACGGCGATTACAGCGCCGGAGAGCGTGGTGTTGAAGCCTGCACCGAGAGGCCCGGACATTGCCAGCCCTTGCTGGAACAAGCTCTTCAGCAACAGCGAATCAACTCGTCGGTAATTCAGACACGGCCCAGTGCAGTTGATGGCACGCGCAGTCGTGAAGCGTTTGATGCCGGTTGGCGTCCGGATCGTAACGGCTGCCCCGGTTGGCGCAGATTCGATACTGTGCAGATGTCCCGCGCGTACGACCAAGGTTCCCGCGGCGAGTTCGCTCTCAATATTGCCAGCGATCTGCGGAGCCATGCGATGCCGGACAACGTTCCAGCGGCGCTGCAAGTGACGGCGAAATCTTTGCTGCTCTTTTACTGGCAAAGCAAGCCACAGGTCGTTCGTTACTGAGCGCAGGCTATCGACGGCTGCTCTCCACTCCGCGCCGTCGCGAATAGCAGATCGAAGAGTGCGCAAATAACTTAGACAAGTGGGAGGTGTACCGGCTGAAATTACAGGTTTGTCAAGCTGTCGATACTGTGCGTGCCGGTTGGGGAAAAGACCCTGGAGTGAGACCGCAGTAATGACGCCGCGATGGCCCAGTTCGCGCAATCGCAGTATCACGTCGACTCCGCTTAGACCCGTGCCGATCAGCGTGACTGGAGCATCCTCGGCCAGCCGCTTATAAGTCTCTGTTCGCCAGGCGTTGGGGCAGTAAGCCCCGGTCTCCTCTACTTCCTTGCTCACGCCGGGCAGCGGCGAGGGATCGAAATTGCCGGTTGCGATCACAACGAGATCAGCTTGAATGCATCGCCCGCCGGCAAGGGTTAGCGTAGCTCCGGAACCGGCCAACCGACAATCCACCACATATGCGCGGACCCGTTCTACATAAGTTAGTTTGGCGATAATCGATTGCACATAGCGTCCGAACACGGCGCGCGGAGCGAAGCTCTTTGGCGTCGCGTCGGGATCGTAGTTGGCGCGCAACCATCTCAAGAAATGATCCGGTTCATCCGGTGACGCACTCATCTTGCCGGCGGAGACATTGAGCAAATGCCTGAGACTGGGTGTCGAATATGCGAGCCCTAGACCTGCACTCGGTGCTGGATCAATTAGTAGAATCCGAGCATTCGAACGTTCCCGCTCAAGGTAATAGGCGGTAAGTGTTCCGCTGACACCTCCGCCCACGATTGCGATTGTTTTTCGTTTTTGCTGGAATGTGCATTGTTGTCCCATGGCTTGAACTTAGGCCGATTTGCGTCCGAAGGGAACTTGAAAATTGTTATGCCGTATAAGCATCTGAAGAACGTGTCGCAGAACCTCGACGTTGCCGAGCTTATGCGGATCAAATTTCCGATTACATATCGATTCCGGCTCAACCAAACTACAAGCGCCCTGATGCACTCGCAATCCAACTTGAGGAGCGTATGAGGATGCTAGGAAAGCTTATGATCGCAGGACTATTTGTGTTTGCCGGAGTCTACGAAACCGACCATGGTGCCAATCCACTCCGAATAGATAGAGACATCCCGCTGTATGGGCGACCCGACGTAGACAACCGGTGCGTCAGAGACTGACACGGGTTTTCTAACGCAGCCGTCAATGCATAAGTGAATTACTAACAGTCCAAACAGCAAGCAACCGTTAGTTGTCACAAGAAACATAAGGGGTGCCTGTAAAAATCACTACCGCCATGCTTTCTCGCAGTCGCGGCTCAGTGACTATCGCGCGGCAAAACCGGGTCCACCCGGACCGTCCTGTAACCGGATCGCTCGCTCACAAACTTGCCTATGATCTTGTCTTTGCAGTTAGGGTCGGTCTGAGCCCATTCGCCATCTACGTAGTTTCCATCGCAGAAGGTCGATTGTGACTCATCAGTAACTGCTACCCGAACCGGCAGGCGCGAGGTGGTCACGTTGAAATTAGTCGCGAGCTCGGCGCGATCTGTTTTGTGCTCGGAGATCGCTCTCCGTAGTGCCGGACTCAATTCTCCGGGATGAAAATAAACGTGGAATGTAAAATAGCCGCCGCCGGTTTTGGCCGAGAGCGGCTCACCATCGTAGGAATAGGTGACCTCGTAAACGGGAGCCGCCGACTCATCCTCCATGAGGGGACAATACATCGATCCACCAGGAGTTTTCCCGGATCGGAGTTCATTGCAGTTGTCTATGTCCATAGTGGATCTCAGCCTGGTGTAGACTTTGGTGGCTTTCACCTTTTCGAACTTGATGGTTGCCGGATTGGTGCTTGCCGGAATTGAAGCGAAGTGAGTAAAGGGATGAAGATCTTCGATCTGCACCCCTTCGCCGTGCTCGACGGACTCGGCAGCGGAAGCCGGCGGCTGTGGCGAGCCGTTGTAGGCCTTCTGAGCGAGTAACGGCCGCGCAATAATTCCCAGGCTTACCAGTGCGAAGATCATGCATCGTCGCTGAGGTGAGCGGTATGTTGATGTCATCATTTCTCGTCTCTCCTTTTACTTCCGAAATCGTTTTGGGTTGTGGATGTACCCTTCTTGAATTCTTGTTCGTTCGCTAGCATGCGGTACTTTGGCTGTTCTACGCGCGCACGGAAACCGGGGGGCAAAAAACCCAAACGAGTATGAACGCCAGATCGGCGTGCTGTTGCCGACCATGTCATAGTTGCCCTCCTCGGTGTAGAACACCCCAGATGAAGTATCCGACCCCAAGACCAAAGAATCCGATGGCCACCGGCCAAAAGGGCGAATTTGCAAGTGTTAACGCTTTGGTTTCCATTTCCACCTTTCAGGTACACTGCTATGGCCCGCACCGAGTGCTCATCAGCAGCAGGCGAACTCGCGTCATCCTCCGTGCCCACGAGCGCGGTCGTTTTGAAACCCTCCCCTGAAGATCTGTCGATCGCCTACAGTGCTTACGAGGAAAATCTGCTGAAATCTCACGCGTCCTTTACATCTGCATTTGGGCAACCACACCAAAAGACCGCAAAATGCACGTGTCGGGGACATAGGCGGACTTTTTGATG
>DATAYL010000367.1:0-4154 GCA_036272575.1 Bryobacteraceae bacterium
CTGCACGTTAAACACAGCCAAAGACGGCCATGTAACGTTCGTTACCTGCCGTCGCACTCGGCATTGCAGGCCTCCATCACCCGTACAAACGTATTGCGGCATAGCAACTTTCGTCCAGATCGATTATTGGCGAACAACAGGCAACGAACAGCCGCGCAATTGGCGCAGCGTCACAGGCGACGTGGAATATATGAGGGGCAGCCCGTAGGGGAGGCTCGTTTATGCCGCGAAAGTGCCTTAACGCCAGCCTGCGGCTGTTAAATTGACTCAGCCCCGACGATCATGGGCGGCAGGAAACGGGCATCATGTGAGTGACACCGGTGAGTTCGCTTGTGATGCTACGCCAATGGCGATGACCAGCTCTCGCATCCTGTCAATGAGGCAAACTCGGGTTCGGGAAACTTGATAACTTGCCTGACATTTTTCGCGGCAATCGGATGCGTTGCACGGTTTTCGTGGTGAACACACTCGTTTGTGTTGAAGCCGCGGTTCATCAGAAATTGACGATAGACGTGGGTTTCCAGGAAAGTATGGATCGGAAAACTGGCAATGGGAACGTCAGCTTGGATGAGGCAGGGGACGCCGGTGCATCGGAGTATCGGGCCTATCAATGGATCTCGTTCGTGTGATCTGTACAATGCCTCGCCGCCCCAGAGCCCAAGCAGGGACTCAATTCCACCCTGACCGGCGAAATGCGGTGGATAAAAACAGAACCAGATCATGCCGGCCCTGTTGGTGTCATCTGCTTGGTTGTTGGCCTTTAGTTTCTCTGCAACATCGGGATCGATCACGCCATCGTCCTGCAGCATTTGAATGCGGCTGCAGAGCATCGCTCGATTGGGCAATTGCATTCCAGTGGCAATGATATGGTCGATTTCCCGCTGCGTGAGGCGGGTGCAGTGGTATCCGAGCAGGGTGTAGGGGTTTAGAAAGTCGCGCAGTCCGTAAACCGCCGAGTCATAGCGGAGGGCAATAGATCGAGCCTCGGCATAAGTAGTTATCGATGTATCGTCGGCACCTCGAAGTTCCCCATCCCGGAATAGGTCATGATACCGTTCGAGATAATGCAGGACATCATCCGGCCAGGTCGACTCGTCATTCAAGATCATGGCTTTTTCGGAGGCTCGGACAGTGCGCGCCCGACGGCGGTCTCTAGCGGTGGTAAATCGCCGGTCACTGTTTGCCAGATGGCGTCAACATCGACGCGGTCATATTGATGGCGGAGCCAGTTGCCGATGCCCCGGATGTTGCGCCACGGAAGGCCGGGACATAAGACCTCGGCTTGATCGCCGAGCCGGATTGCGGCCTCGCTGATCACCTGGAGCTTACGCTCCACGGCCGCAACGGTCTTGGGGTCCTCGCGGAACTTCGCCCCGTCCATACCATTCGTAAACTGTTTGATCGCCACGACCGCCTCGGCAATGTCCCGCAAGGCGAGGGCCGGTTCCTTAAAAGGCACGCACGGACTCGCGAGCGGCGCGCTCCGCAACGGGCTGCTTGAGAGTGTGCTCGGGCGAGAGGTCGACGGGTGAGCCAAGGAGATCGGAGAGACGGTTCTCAAGGCCGACCATGTCGAGCAGGGACAAATGCTTCGTCACGTCGAACTCGGCGATCAAATCGACATCGGAGCGCGTGGTCGCGGTGCCGCGCGCGAGCGAACCGTGCAGGCGCAAATGGACAATACCGGCGGCCTTCAGCTCCGGTTCGTGCTCACGCAGTTTTGTGATCAGAAAATCCCTGTCCATACCTGCAAATGTGCCATATTCTTCCGCTTGCGGCAAGCGACTGATGTAGATTCAAGGGGTTAACAGGCAAGGGGATAGACGCAGTGAGCGCCGAAATCGAGCCAATAATCGTGGTCTTTCCAATTTGGGGCAAGCAGGTCACTCTGACGCCCGCGCAGGCTGCGAAAGTATGGGACGCGGTCAATAGCGGCCTCGCGCACAGTCCCGAGGAATGCATAAATCGGGCCTTTGATCGATTGCTTGCGGAGCATAGTCAGACCGAGAAAAGCGACGGCTCCCGGTAGCGGCCAGCCGGGCTACGCTCGGCCGCCGGTCGGCAATCCTCCTTGAGCTCGAAAAGTGGAGGCTGCTGCGCTTGAGTAAGGGTCTTCCGCTGCTCGCGACGAAGCCGGAGGATGTCACGCCAGAGGTATCGCCTGCCGTCGATCTCGATGAACCGGGCGGCGCTCATGACGCGCCTCCCGTCGCCTCTACGATCGCGCTGTCAAGCATCCTGACGGCTCCGGCAAGATCGCCCTCACTCCATCGTTCAATAACGAGCATGGCCGCTTCGAGCAGGGCAGGGGCGGCTGCGATGAGGCACGCATTGGCTTGCATCTGTTACCGGTGTCGCGATCCGGTCTTCGTCGTCGGTTTCAGCGATCTCCGCGATGTAGATGTCGGGGTGGATACCTGTTGTTCGCCAATAATCGATCCGGACGAAAGTTGCTATGCCGCAATACGTGTGTAGCGGTGATGGAGGCCTGCAATGCCGAGTGCGACGGCAGGTAACGAACGTTACATGGCCGTCTTTGGCTGTGTTTAACGTGCAGTTAACGTGGCAGTTTCATTCTCCAAGACACTGTTTTATAATCGGATCTGTTTTTGGCGAAGGACACGGGCCGATCGCGTCATCAGCTCGTCAATTTGGGGGAGGTGACCGTGAACGGCGTGCACAAATCCGTTCGTCTCTTTGGTGAGAATTTAGACGAAGGCATGCACATTTGTACATTCTTTCGTTCGTCGGCAGAAAGGTATCGTGTGCTGATGCCTTTCATCCGCGAAGGAATCGAACAGGGGGATAGGGCCCTTCACATTATCAATCCGTCCCTTCGCAGCGAGCACGCCCAGCGTATAGCTGAAGCTGGAATCGACGCCGCGCGGGCCGAGGGCGAGGGTCGACTGGAAATCATCGGATGGGACGAGGCCCCACTGTGCGGCGGCAGTTTCAACCAGAGTGCAATGCTTTCGCTACTGCCCGTGCTTCTGAATGATGGGAGAGCTCGAGGGTTTGCCGTGACACGCTTTATCGCAGACATGTCGTGGGCGCTCAACGACCCGGGCTGCGTGGATCGTCTGCTCGAATACGAGTGCCGTCTGAACCTTGCGCTACCAAAGGCTGACGATATCGTGATTTGCGCCTACGACTTGGATAAGTTCAGCGCTGCGATCGTCATCGATGCCTTGCGGACACATCCGATCGTGCTTATTGGCGGGATCGTCCAGCGCAATCCCTTTTACGTTCCGCCTGATGACTTGCTGAAAGAACTGAACGAACGCGAGCCTACCGAAGCCGGAGGGACTGCCTCAGCCTGAAACACTGACGCTTGATACGCCTGTGCTCCAAGAATGCTCGACAAACGACACGCACTCAGAGGAGCGGTGTTTAAGGCAATGCCTTCGCGATTTAATCGCGTTCACGTCCCTTCCGCTGCTTTGGAAGGACAAAACCGTTCGCGAGATCGCCGATGACCTCGCCGCCGTGCTCGAGTCCACTCTGGGGGCGGATTTCGCATTCGTTCGAATTGCGGGTCCGTTCGCGGAAGAACCATAGACGCAGCGCGTGCAGCAAGGCGATATCCGAAGATTGATGCGTCCGAGATTCGGAGCGCGTGGCGCCATTTGTGGTTCTCATAAATGTCGAACTGATTGAGATGATGAGGGTTGCAAGCATTCCATAAGCTGTTTCGTTGGACATTGGAGTGGATCGCGATGATGCTGGTCGTGGTTTCGTCCTTGGTGAAAAGCCGCGCTGCTCTGCAGCTGGAAAACATTGCGCTTCGCCATCAGATCGGAGTTCTGCAGCGCTCCGCAAAGAAGCGCCTGTCCTTGAACAACGGTGATCGCCTTTTCTGGATAGGGCTTTCGCGCATGTGGACGGAGTGGCGCTCGGCGTTGAAGATCGTCAAGCCCGAAACCGTGATTACATGGCATCGGAATGCGTTCCGGAAGTTCTGGACGTGGAAAGTTCGGCGAGGTCGGCCCGGACGGCCAGCGGTTTCAGGGGACATTCGCGCGCTGATCCGCCGGATTAGCGGAGAAAATCCCGGCTGGGGCGCACCGCGTGTTCACGGTGAACTGCTCAAGCTCGGCATCGACATCGGCGAGACGAGCGTCAGCAAGTATCTGGTGCGCAGCCGAAAACCACCT
>DATAYL010000368.1:0-14196 GCA_036272575.1 Bryobacteraceae bacterium
CACGAAGCAGTTCCTGTTCCGGGCAGTCCGGCTGCACATCAAACAGGTCGTAAAACTGTTTGACTCGGCTTTGTGTTTCTGATTCGGCGACGTGCCGCCGCAGAGCGGCGAGTTCATCTACCTCAATCATTTCCATGTGGCCGCCGAAAGCAGCGCAGTGCTGAGTGAGATCGGAATAGATATCGAGCATGCCGCCGTAGTAGTGACCCATCAACCCCAGACGATTGTGTTCCATGATGTGGGCCGTGCGAGCGGCGGCCATCCAGTCCGCAATTTCATTCATCGCTAGCGGATCGTGCTGCATCATTCCTGTGACTTGCAAAAAGGGAATGTGGCAACGCTCAAATACGTTGGCGATTTCCGGCACCGAACATGCCTGGCACCAGGCGAGCCACTCTCCGGTCATCGCTCCGCGATCCTTCAAGCGACTGAATGCAGCGTAGTCGATCGCAGCCCCCGGTGCCAGATTGAGGACCACCACCGGAACTTTGACTCGCCTCAAAGCAAGTAACACAGTCGCTGAGAGCGCATAAGTTGCCACGTGCAGAAAAATGAGATCTACGTCCGCTTCCCGCAACCGGTGCCCCGCGGCGACCCCTTGTTCGGGAGTCGAGACCATGCCGAGATTGACCACGCTCACGCCATCCCTGCTCAGAAACTCGCTGATGCGCTCATTAAAGCTCAGTAGACGCTCTTTGAGACCGTCGAATTGCGCCCAGTACGCCTCCAATCCGACGCTGAAGAAACCGAGCCGCAGTTTGTATGGACTCATCAAGTGTTTGAAGAAGTGCTCTCCCGTGAGTATATGTAACGGGCCAGTCTGAATTTCGTGAGAGTACGATCGGGAGAACTGCCATCGCATACTGTGAAGTTGCTCGAGTAGATGATCTGTCAAATTCGCGAGATGAAAGAAGTCGATGCCGGCGGAAAGAACACTTTGCTGGTACGGATTGAGAGCGCTTCCATGGCGCAGAGCCGCAATCCAGCTTGACCGTAGTCTCTTTAACTCGCAGCGGAGGCCAAGCCGGTCGCTGCCGTTAATGCCTCACAAATGGCAACGCCCAAATCTGTAGTCGAGTGTTTGCCGCCGAGATCTGGAGTCCGGCACGTGCGTTCTCGTAGTACCTCCTCGATGGCTTTCATCAAGGATCCGGCCCATCTGTCTTCCCCGAGAAAATCAAACATCAACTGCAGGGACCAGATCGAGGCAATAGGGTTCGCGATCCCCTTACCGGCAATATCGGGCGCAGTTCCGTGTACAGCCTGAAACAAGCTTGGATAATTCCGTTCGGGATTAATGTTCGCACTGGGCGCGAGACCAAGGCTGCCGGTAACAGCGGCGCCGAGATCCGAAAGAATGTCGCCAAATAGGTTCGAGCCAACAAAAACATCAACTGATTGTGGGGACTGCACCATCCGTGCCGTGAAGGAATCAATCAACTGCTGGTCCGTGCTGATTTCAGGATATTCGCGAGCAATTTCCCGGAAAATCTCGTCCCAGAAAACCATGTTGTGCTGCATGGAATTCGACTTGGTGGCGCTGGTCACCCGTTTTCGTCCATGCGTGCGGGCCCATTCGAAAGCAAAGCGGATGATGCGCTCCGTGCCGGTCCTGGTAAAAACAACAGACTGAATAGCCAGATCTGCGCGCTTGCCCGCATGCACTCTGCCGCCGACGCCCGCATACTCACCTTCCGTATTTTCGCGAACGCACACCATATCGATCTCGGTGGAATTTCGCAGCGGACTGTCAACGCCCTGCAGAAGGCGCATGGGACGTAGATTGACGTACTGATCGAAATGTTGGCGAATCGGCAGGAGGAGACCCCACAGCGTGACATGATCGGGAATGCGTGGGTCGCCAACTGGACCCAGCAGGATCGCATCGAACTTACCGCGTTGTAATTGCTCGAGCGCATCTCCCGGCATCATGCTTCCTTGTTTGAGATAGCGTTCCGAGCCCCAGTCGAAATAAGTCTTCGCAATGCTAAGATCGCGGTCCAGCTTGGAAATGGTGTCCAGGACACGAACACTCTCGCGGATGACCTCCGGACCAATTCCGTCCCCAGGCAAAATGGCCAGCCGAATTTCTCGATGCGACATCGCTATTTCGCTTTACTCACTCGATATATGAACGCATTTTGCGGATCGAATTCAGCTCGGGTAAATGCCGCCAATTCAGCTAAACGAACACCGCGCTCGTTAATTTCTGCGAGAGCGCGACCCTTAAGCTGGAACGGCGTCACTAGTATCATATTGGAGCTGTGCAAATTGGAGCTGTGCAAACGATCCACCGCGTCCGCCAATAGTCTTGGGATGCCTGCCACTGAAAAAGAATCTCGCGCGGAGGAATACAGCAAAAAAGTGTTCCAGCAATTACAGTCCAAGTAATACATTGGACGTTGCAGCTCCTCCGCTACCGGTGCTGCGCCTATATCAACTGCCCCTATTAGAGTAGAATTTTCCAGGTGATGCGCTCGCAGCCAGTTAGCTGCCGCCCCTCCATTACAAAATGGATGTTGCCACTGCGCGCCCGCCACGAGCAGGCCTGCCGCCGCACTGAATCCCAACAGAATTCGTCCCAGTATAGGCGCCGCCGCGCGATGGTAACGCTGCATCCATAAGACCGCCAGAAATGCCAGAAACGTGATTCCGAAATGCCTGGCGTACCCAAAATAAACCAGATGGTTAAACAAAATGGCCGCCACGGTCGTTAATCCAATCACCCAGCAGTAAATCCACTCCCGTTTAAAGATCACATAGTAAGCGCCCAAAATCACAGGAACCAGCAACATCGTTCTTAAGCGCAATCCAGGATTCCAGAAATGATCTGGGAAGGCCGCATTGATAGGCCACCACGGCGAAACGATCACCTGGCGAATAGCACTAGTCAGATGCCACAGTTGAAAGGCGTGTTTTCCAAACGGCTCCACCGAATGTACGCTCGTATGCGAAGGTAGTCCGGTCCATACCGAAAAGGCCGCTAAAAGAACATAGATCAGCAGCGCCGAAACCGCCTCTTTGCGAGGCAACGCTGACTGTCTTTTCCGCCATTCGCTCCACGCATACTCAACCAGCAGCGATCCGGAGAGGATCGCCCCCAGTACATCCGTGTTTGCCAGCAATCCCAACAGCGCTGTATTCCATAGAAACTGTTCCGGATATTTGGACCGCCGATATACATAGATCAGCAACACCAGTAGCAGTACACTATACATCCGCGAAAGAACTGTGTACTCGAAGGAAATGTAGTAACTCAGAAAGAGGAGCACCTTCTCAAATCTGGAAAACGGCGACCATACTCCGATCATCAGGTAGATCCCAATCCCGAGTGCCCCTTCGATTACTTTCATCGCTTCGGGTGCTAGCGAGAAATGCGCCGGTAGCCAGAGCAGCATGTACCATAACGCCGGATGCCCTTCGTAATGCACATAACCGATGAGTGTTTTCAGATTCGGGCTCGCCGCTGCCATGGCCCATGCGTTGATCTCGTCAACCCAAAGCTGGTGATGTGCCAACTGAACAAGAAAAAAAATAATAAACGGGAGAGTAAGAGCGAAATCGGAAAGTTTTCGCGCATTTAGCGCCGGCGACTTTATGTTTAGAGGTTGCGCTACAGACACGTCTTGACTCTCTTCTCCCGCTCTAGAGATTGACTCCTCTCACCCTACTACATCTAAGTAACCGGCGATGCAACATTGGTACTGAACTTACGCATCCTCAGAGTGTGAGAGCGCGAGGGCGGACGGAATCCAGTGGTCAAATCGAAAGTAGTGCTTAGAACGTCGCCTTCAGGCTGAGCTGAATGTTGCGCGGGTCGTTGCGAGTTGCCGTCCATTCGCCAAATGACTGGTTGCAATAGAGGCAAGTATTAATGTTGCTGACATCGCCTTGTCCGCCGAAGATCGGGTGGTTAAACACGTTCAGGAATTCGCCCCGGAACTGGACCCTGAACCCCTCCGGTCCGAAGAACTTTGCGACTGCGAGGTCCAGGTTTTCGGTAGCGGCTTCCCGCAGGGAAGGAATGCGCAATGGACTGCTGCCCTGTCGGTCCAATCCGTCCGTTGATGCAAACGCGTTGGGGTTGATCCAGTTATTAGGAGTCCGATTCGTCGGTACCGGGTTCCCAACCAGATCCGGCGTCTGCTGGCTTGGAAACCCATACAGATTGCTTAGCGGCGAAGAATAATCATTGAAGATTCCAAAAATTGGCAAGCCACTCGCCAGTCGAATGTTGGAGGATAGCTGCCAGTTTCCCAGCACCTGCTTCACTACCCGCGGCGCGCTGCTGCCCCACTTCTTGCCAGCGCCATACGGCAGGTCGTAAACTGCCGCCACCGCAAAACTCTGAGGCTGGTCATGCGTACTGACCGCATAATCCGCCTTCGTGTTGTACGAGTCGCGCCAGAGATTGCCGATGCTCCAACCCACCAAATCTTCCGATCCGTCATCCAGGGCCTTCGACCAGGCATAAGTAACGATCGCGCTCAACCCGTTCTGAAAAGCATGATTATATTTCACGTTTAACGCGTTATAGCTGGAGGTCGCGCCCGGCAGCGAACGAGTTAGATTCAAATTTCCAAACTCCGGATAGGGCTGTAATAACTGATATTGATAGATAGTCTGACCACTCAGTCCACTATTGGGGTTGGTGATTTTCCCATAGAAAGGGTTCGCGACTTGATTCTGCAGATAGCCATCGCCTAACGCCAGATCCTGCGTCGGTAGCTGGTTGGCGTTGATGTTCGGATTGCCGTACATCAGCTTGCGGCCATTCACACCGGTGTAACCGGCTTCCAACACCGAATGCGAGTCGAGCTGATATTGCAAGTCAAAGCTCCACTGCTCGCTATAGCCGATCGGGTGCTGCCCTTTGTACCAGATCTGGCTGGCGCCTAAACCGACATACGTATTTAATCCTTGCGAGTTGCCCGTTTGTGCGTTTAGCCCGTTAGGGAAAGGGCTACTAATCAAATTCTGGGGGACGATGCCTTCCGAGTTCACGGTACCGATCGACGTAGTATTCGAACCGTAACCCAGGAACTGTCCACCATCGAAGCTGAGCATGGCTGAAGCTGGCATATAGAAGATCCCCCCACCGGCGCGCACCACGAGCCTGTCGGTCGCCCGGAACGCAACTCCCACCCTCGGCGCGAAATTCAGATTGTCCGGAGCCCAGGCATAGCGGTTATTGGCGTTAGCATACTCGAATCCGCCGAAAACATTGAATCCGATTTGCGAGCTGATCGGGTTTAGTACAGTCGGATCGAAATAAGTGAGCCGGTTATAGCGCTCGGTAGCCGGCCTTTGGTTTTCGTAACGCAGTCCTAAGTTGAGCGTAAGGCGCGGCGTCACCCGCCATTGATCCTGTACATACATGCCGAATGCATGTTCACTCATCGCGGGATCGATACTGGTTGTCTGATTCACTGTTCCCACGCCAAGCAGCAAAGAAGCAATCCCATTGCCGCTGTTAACGGAATTATTGGCGGTGGACTGGCAAGGTCCTCCGGCCGGTCCCGCATCGCAGGCCGTCAAATAGCTACCCGAATTTACCGAACCAACCGAGAGCGGCTCGTTGTTGATCATGAAAATGTCATAGTTTGCTCCGAACTTGAGCGTGTGCTTCGAAAACTGCTTGGTGAGATTGATCTGGGCCGTTTCCGAGTAGCGAATATAATTGTCATACGTTCCGTTTCCCAGTCCAACGTAATTGTCGACGCTCACTGTTGGCAAAACATCAGACGCCTGGAAGAATGCCGGATTCAGTCCGATGGTGCTCGGATCCGCTTTGCCTAAGCCAACTGGAGTTTGCGCCTCATGCCAGCGGCTGTAGCCAATGTAGGAATCGATTACCCAGCTCGGGCTGGGCGTTACAGTGTCGTTAACGACGACTTGTGTGGCGTTGTCGGCGTTGCCGTAATTGAAGTCAGCCCCGTTGCAGAAAAAACAAGCCGCCGTCTCGTTCTCCCGCACGCGATCCGATACGCGCACAAATAACCGATGCTTCTCGTTCTGTGCCCAGTCCACGCGAGCATCGAACTTGTCATTCGAGGTGTTCGCAGGCCCTTGCGCGTAGTAATTGTTGTTGTCGTTTGGCCCTTGATTCGGCTGATTCGGCGACGGAAACAAATTCACGATTTTCACGCCGGTCGGATTAAAGAAAGTCGAGGGAATCTTGTTACCAGGGAACGGGGTCCGCGTGTAGTAGGTGTTTCCGCTGGAATCGGTCACCTGTGTACTGGAAAACGGATTGTAGATGATATCCGGCGCGCCCGACGAATTCAATGACTGCGAGAAATCGCCGGCACGCTCGGCGGCCGTAGGCACTGTTTGCAAACCGCTGTTTTGTGTAGCCGGCTGGCGAAGACCTTCGTAAGCTCCAAAGAAAAACAGGTTGTAGCGCTTGAGGATCGGGCCGCCCAGATTTCCCCCGAACTGATTGCGCTTGAACTGCCCTTTCGGCTGTCCGTATTCATCATTCGTCCAGGTATTGGCGTCGAGCGCCGAATTGCGCAGATAATCATATGCTTCCCCGTGGAACGAATTGGACCCGCCTTTCGTGATGAGCGTCACTACGCCCATGCCCGAGCGCTCGTATTGGGAGTCATACACGTTCGTCATCACCTGCTGCTCTTGCACCGAGTCGTTCACCGGCGAGACCATCAATCCGCCCCAATCCATGGCCGTGGAAGGCGCGCCGTCGATCAGAATCTGCGACTCGCCCGTCCGACCGCCGTTCAACCCAAATTGACTGAAAAGCTGATCGAAACTCTGCGAACGGCTCGTCTGTCCCCCCTGGCCCTCGGTCGTTCCGGCCAGCGAAAAGACAAAGTTCAGTGGACTCCGCGTGCTGTTGGGCAGAGCCTGGAGTAATTGACTGTCCATAGTTACCGAGTTATTAGCGCTCTCGGTGTCGACCAGCAGCGATTCACCCGTTACCTCGACCCTCTGTTGCGTGTCGCCGATCTGGAGTGAGACGTTCACCGCAGCGGCGGTTTCTGCTCGCAGCAGCATGTTTGAACGAACATAGGTTTTGAAGCCGCGTGCGTTCACCGAAATCTGATAAGTTCCCGGCTGCAGGTTGTCGAACTTGTAAGTTCCATCGTTAGTTGTTGTGTAATCACGCGTATCATGCGTCGCGGTGTTTGTTAACTCTACTTTCGCGCCGCTGGTTACCGCGCCCGACGGATCGGTGACAACGCCGGATATCGAGCCCGAAAACGTTTGCGCCAACGCGCACGGAACGACCAACAGCAGCAGCAAAGCTAAAATGTTCGCTAAACCGAAGCTCGTGAAACTAACTTGCGTCTCTCCGAATAGTTTCATAAATCAACTCCCTTGCCAACTCTCTTTATCTAATGTGTTGAAAATGCGTAAACCATGTTGTCCCAGGTCGTCACGTACACCTGTCCGTTCGCAACCGCCAGGCCGCTGAAGTGCGTGAAACCCTCTATATCGTCGCCGCTCGAAAATAGGGTCTTACCCGTGGTCGCATCGAATGCATACAAAACCGCATGGCCCACCGGATGCTCTGCTCGGAACTGAGACGTTAGCAGCCCGCCCTTGTCGTCGTTCTGTGTGATGTTTTCGCCATTCGAAAGTGCGAACACTACACCATCGGCAACGACCACCGGCTCCGGAACAGCCATGTCTGTCGAGCGCCAGACCGGAGTGAGTGTCGGACGCGAATCGTGGCCGTTCACTTGAAAAGCCATCACGCTGCCCGACGGGGCATCGCCATTCGTAATCTGAAAACTGGTCGTCTCAGTCGATGGGCCCCAAGCGGGAGCGTAAATCCAGCGGACGCCGCGAGCATCCTGCCAGGTAGACATTGCCCCCCAAAAGCCCCGCCCCCAATATCGGCCGGTCGCATTGGCAAATAGTTCGCTCTTGTAAAGAGGGGTCATGTGATCGGCGCCGCCCAAATCAGCTGCATCCAGCAGGTAAATGACTCCCTCCTTACCGCTCGCCGCGACCAGGTCTTTGTTGCCATACCGAAAAAGCAGGGGCGTCATGTTTCCCATGTCCAGATCCTTTTTTGCGATATAGGCGTAGTTGGTCGGCGTGTAGTAATTCTTAAGTGCGACGGTCTTGGCATCTACCGCGAGGACACTGTTCGGATATTGACCCTTAGCTGGATCGAAAATGCCGTCTCCCGTCTCGGCAAAGACGGTATCGTCGGCGCTAACCGAGACTCCAGCGCGTCCCCAGATCCCCGCGCCGTAAGTTCGCATGGCCAGAAATTCTCGCGCTGCTCCGCTATCTGCATTCATAGCGTAAATCGCGGAACGCACCGTATTGCAAGCCTGCGACGTAGCGGTATACAGTACCCCGTTCGCCAGATTTAAACTCCAGACCTTCGCAAACGGCGGTGTCATCTGCCGCGGCGGCTGCGCGTCTTCTCCCGTGATGAGGCTCATCGCGTGTAGTTGTCCATCGCTTGCCAGTGCATAGACAATCTGCTTTTTGCGATCGAGCACGGGCGTGGCGGTCGCCGCATTCGGACAAAGCCAGTTCGCTGCCTGCTTAGGGATCTCGGTTACAGTAAAGTGGCGTGTCCAGACCAGTTTTCCGCTCTTTCCGTCCAGCGCAAATACCTTGTCATCGGCGCCCGCAACGATCACGTAATCTTTTGCCTTGGCTGACGCTTTTACATCCGTCGCGACCACCGGCGCCATCAAGCCAGCCAATTCTTTGCTGGTGTTTTCAACTCGGCATTTCCACCGAAGCTTCAACTTCGGTGCAGAATGTCTGTTGAGCTTGTGCTCGCCGTTCGCGTAGCCGGTCCGCTGCGGATTCCCGGCAAACATCGGCCAATCGGCGGACCAACCCGGCACAATGGAAAGCAGAGCTGTCATTGCAATAATGCGAAGTTTCACTGCTCAACCCTGGCCTTCTCGGGTAGAGCAAAAGCCACATAACTGCCGCCGCTCTTCTCACCCCACTTTCCGCCGCCCGCGCCGATCACTACGTATTCCCGGCCCTTCACGGCGTAGACCGCCGGGGTCGCGTTACCGCCCGCCGGCAATTCGGCTTCCCAAAGCAGTTCGCCCGTTGCCTTGTCAAAGGCGCGAAACTTATGATCGTGTGTGGTCGCGCCTATAAAAAGGAGCCCACCGGCCGTTACAATGCTGCCCCCATAATTCTCAGATCCGGTGTCATGCACACCCTGCGCAGCCAACGCGGGAATCTCGCCGAATGGCTTCTTCCATACGTATTTCTCGGTATTTAGATTGATAGCGTTGAGCGTGCCCCAGGGCGGTTTGACAGCCGGAAACCCATCTGGATCAAGCCACCGATTATAGCCGTCAATCCCATATTTCAGGGGAGAAAAACCGATGTTCTTCTGGTGCTCCGCGCCATCTAAGCGGACATCTTTCCCACTCACCACGTAATCCACCAGCGCATTCACCGAATCTTTACCCAGTCGCGCGAAACCCGGCATGCGGCCGCCCCCATGCTCCACCATCGCCCGCACATCGTCGCGCGACAATTTCGATCCAATATTGATCAGTGAAGGAAACTCAGGCGGACTGCCTTGCCGATCGGGCCGGTGACAGCCGGCGCAGTTCTGACGGTAAAGAGTCGAACCGCTCATCTCGCCCGTGCCCAAACTGCGTGGGATAAGCCGGAGGATCCAGGCCATCTCGTTTGAGTTCACGTAGAGGATGCCGGTCTTCGGATCCCAGGCCGCCCCGCCCCATTCGCCGCCGCCGTCAAAGCCCGGGAACATCACGGTGCCTTCAAAACTAGGCGGCGTAAATTGTGGACCGCTCTTCAATTTGGCAAATTGCGCCAACACGGCGGCGTGGGCTTGCGGAGTGCGATCGGTCAGTGTTTCTGGGAATACCTGTTGCCGCGCGTAGGGCGCCGGCTCGGTCGGCAATACCTGGGTCGTCGCGGTTACTTCTCCATCCACTGGCGATGGCGGTGTTTTTATTTCACGATAAGGAACCAGCGGCTTTCCGGTGAGCTCATCGAAGATCCAGACGTAGCCGTATTTGGTGATCTGCGCCACTGCATCAACTGTCTTTCCGTGCTGCTTCACGCGAACCAGCGTCGGAGCGGAAGGCAGGTCGCGATCCCACAGGTCGTGGCGCACGAGTTGAAAGTGCCAGACGAGCTTACCCGTATCCGCGTTAAGCGCGAGCAGGCAATTGGCATACAAATCGTCACCAAGGCGATTGGCTCCGTAAAAATCAAACGATGCGGAACCGGTGGGCGCAAACACAAGTCCGCGCTTGGCATCGAGCGTTAAGCCTGCCCAAGAATTTACGCCTCCGATTCGCTGATAGGCATCTTTCGGCCAGGTTTCGTAACCAGGTTCGCCGGGCTGCGGAATGGTATGAAAAATCCAGCGTAGCTTGCCTGTATGTACATCGAACGCGCGAATGAAACCGGGCGCCGCAGGCAGATCTTCAGCCACCAGTGTTCCTTGAATGAGCAAGTCTCTATAGACCACGCCCGGGCTAGTTGCTTCGATTGTCAGGTCCTTTGCGGAGTCGCCCAATCCTTCGTGTAGATCGAGGCGGCCATGATCGCCGAATTGCGTCACCGGCTGCCCCGTTTTGGCGCTCAGCGCATACAGATAATGGTCGATCCCGACAAATAAACGCCGGTCATCGCCATCACCCCAATACACCAGCCCGCGATTCCGCAGCTTTTGCGTTCGGTGCTCGCCGCGATGCGCATCAAAATCCCACAATTGCTTGCCGGTGATCGCATCGAGCGCGACCACTCGCAGTCGCGGCGTTGTCGCATATAGCACGCCATCGAGCACTAACGGACTGCATTCCATCTCGGAGCCTTCAAACTGATCTCCTGAGTCGAATTCCCACGCGCGTTCGAGTTGCTTCACATTCTTACAATCGATTTGTGTCAGCGGGGAGTAATGCATGCCACGCGCGCCGCCCACGATCGACCAATTCTGGCTGGTGTCGCGGCGTTTAGCGGCGAAGGACAGCCAGCCTGCACCACCGATAACGGCAAGTGTAACCGCGATGAGAACTCTTCTCTTCATTGCTTCAACGCCAGATCCGCTGGCTTCACGCCCTTCGTGTAGGTTTCTGATAAATAAGAGTGCGGATGGTATTCGCCTACCAGCGAAACATCCGCATCGGGTGAGATCTTCTTTTCAAGGCCAACGGTCCAGTACGCCGCGTTCACCAGCAGCCGGCGCAGAGCCGCAGTCTCGAAGTCATCGGCCGCGCCCATGGTCGAAACAAAGATGCGCGCCGGTTTTCCACTCTCACTGTTAAATCGGTTTGTCCAGGCCACCGGCATCATAGGATCATTCACCTTGCCTGCAACCGGCGCATCATTTGGATGAAGGCCGGACAGCACCTGGCCGAGCAGCAGCGGTTGACAGGTTGGCTTCATCGGCAATCGCACTTCATAGACCTCCGTCGGCACCCAGATCTCCCCACTGTGAATCCCGCGTAAAATTGGACTGGCAGCGGCGCCTGGCGCAAAAAAAGCTCGAGTGCTCTGTTTCCCGTGTTGCCCGTGGTGAGCCACCCAGGTCTCGCCCAGAATCTTGCGTCCGAAACCACCTTCCCAATCCGGGACCGTGCTGTCCCACGAGTATCGTTGGTAGGTCTTGCTTGTCCTCAGCTGAAGGGGGTGCGTTCCGGTGCGAATCGCCAGAATAGGACGGCCCGACTGCGCGTAATCGATCAGCATTTTTACCTGATCATCCGGCAGATCCCGCCAGCGCATAAACAGCACCAGCAAGTCGGCGTTTCGGAGTGCCTCCAAACCTTGCAGGTCGCGGTTTTGATGCGGATTGATCGTTCCGTCCGGATCCAAAGGAAAGAGTACTGTGGAACGAAAGCCGTGCCGCACCGATAGAATCTTGGCGAATTGCGGCAGCATCTCCTCGGAGTGATACTCGCCGTCGTCACCAGCGATCAACACGATGTTTTTGCCATGACCCGGCCCTTTGCCGCCGGCGTAAGTCACGCCTTGCGCTTTGACAAAATACGGGAAGGCCAGCACTAAGGCCAGCAGCACTAAATTATTTCTACAAAGAAGTCTCATCGACTGGGATGATGTGCGCCGAAGTATTTCATGAAATCTTACAACCGGCCGTTCAGAGAAGCATGTGCTCCTCTTTGCGCAGCGGCCGGCAGGTGCTTCGCTTCACGAGTCCTGTCGGTACTGTCACTTCGTTCCCTCCCCCGTTCCGCGACTCAATCTTCCCAATCGCGAGCTTTGCCAATTGCCTGCCTACTTCGACCATATCTACGCAAACGCTAGTCAAATTTGAACCGCGCGAATGACCCGCCTGGTTCTCGAACCCAATCAGGCTGACATCCTTCGGAACTTCCTTGCGATGCAGCCGTAAACCCTCCCGGACCCCAAACGCCAACTCGTCGGATGCCGCCAAGACAGCCGTGACTGGCCACTGCTGCTCGAGGATATAAGTGACGGCCATTTGTCCGTTTTCAAATTCGTCATCCGATAGCGCAATGGTGTGAACGTGCGTTTCGAGGCCAAGGTCTGCGGTGGCTCGTGTGTAGCCGTTGTAGCGGTCGCGGTGCCAGGGCCGCGAGCCGTCGCCCACGTACCAGATGTGCTCGTGCCCCAATTGCGCCAGATAACGGGCCGCCTCATAGAAGCCGGTTTCGTCGCTGAAGCGCACCGATTGCAACCGGCGCTTCCCTGGCGCGGGGTCGAGCAGATGATTGCGCAACAGCACGTAATTCAGACCATAACGGTCAAACGCGCTCAACAGATTTTCATGCAGAGTACCCGCCAAAATGAAGCAATCAGCCAGGCCTGGCGTTTCCACGACGCTTGGAATCTGCACCGCATCGGCCGGCGTGTCTCGCGGAAATTGATGGCGCGCAAACAGCAAATAGTAACCGGCTTGCGCGCAATATTCTTCCACGCCGAGCAGCAGCAACGCGTGCGCCGAGCTTAGGCCGAAGTCGTTGCACACGATCAATCCGATCATGCGCGATTTGGAATGCACCATCGCCCGCGTCCGCTGATTCATGCGGTAGCCTAGCTTGCGAACGGCCAGTTCCACTCGCTCCCGCAGCACGCGATCGACATCGTCATGCCGGTTCAGCACGCGCGACACCGTGCCGATAGAGACGTTGGCGCGCGCCGCGATGTCCTTCATAGTGGGAGTCGATGAACGTCGGCCTGGCATGCTTTATTGCTTGGGCGCCGCGGCCTCGGCAGGCTCGAGAATTTCGACTATATCTACCGGCCGGCGCTCTTTGATCGATTGGTAGCCGGCTTCGACCGTCGCCATCGTCTGCAGATTGCTGCGACCGCTTATTTCCGGCGGCGTGCCGCGCGTGATCGCGTTCATCAAGTCGATCATCGGGCCCTGAAACGCGTCCGGGAACCAGACTTCTTTCCAGCGCGGTGTAAGCCACACACCCGGCGTCGCGCTGCTCGTGTAAGTCAGCGTGCTTGGGGCGCGGTTCGGGTATTCGGGCCATCCCACGGTGCCTTCAGCCAGGCCTTCGGTCCCCTCTACCCGCCACTTGATGTATGGTTTGAGATCGTCCTGCTCGCTCCTTGGACCGGCCCACACGTCGTCCCAGGCTGAGGCCTGCATCCCGTCGGCATATTCCAGAATGTAGAGGCAGATGCCGTCTTCATGAGCGAATTTCGTGCGCGGATCCCTGCGCGCGCTCACGTAGATCGATTGCGGTGTGCCGAACAAGTATTGAAAGGTGTCGATGTGGTGAATGCTCATATTGAGCAGTGTCAGCCGCCCATACTCGCGTAACCAGCTTTGCCAGTGCGGCACGGCTCGCATTTCGATAGTCGCTAAAACCGGTCTCCCCAGAGTATTTCTATTGAGCAGCGTCTTTAGCGCGCGGATCGACTGGTCGTACCGCATATTCTGATTGACTGCCAGTGGCAATCCCCGCTGTTCACACAGCTGGACAATCGCTTCGGCTTGGCGGTAAGTCACAGCCAACGGCTTCTGAGCCAGGATTCCTTTGAGATGTGTCCCTTCACGCACCGCCTGCTCGATGATTCCCAGCTGAGCATCCGGCGGGACTGCGATGTCGAGAATCTCAACTCCCGGGTCCGCCAGCATTTGATGCAGCGTTTCGTAAGTACGTGGAATACCGCGCAGGTCCGCTACTTCACGAGCGATCTCAGGCGTTCGCGAGTAGATGCCGGCCACATTCAACCCGGCATCGGCATAGGCCTTGAGCTGCA
>DATAYL010000369.1:0-40046 GCA_036272575.1 Bryobacteraceae bacterium
AGCCAGCAGGCGCTGGTATAACATCGCGTCTTCTGCAAGCGGCGGTTCCTCGGCAAGCAGTACGTGAAGAAACGACAGTTGCGGTACATAACGCCCGAGAACGACCAGACAGACAGTCATAGGAGTAGATAGAACCAGGCCGACCGGTCCCCACAATACGGTCCAGAAGATGGCGGCAACTAAGAGTCCCAAGGGGGATGTACCCGTATTGGCGCCGTAGACTACGGGCTCAATTGCATTGGCGACGATTGCCTCCAGGACGAGAAAGAGCAGCAAGACCAGAGCGGGTTTGAGCCAACCTGAGAATATGGCAAGGGCAAGGAGCAGCGGGGCCGAACCGGAGATGAGGATTCCGACGTAGGGGACGAATCGCATAAGACCAGCGAGCATGCCCCATAACACAACGTTGGGCAGACCGATCAAGAAAAGACCCAGGGCAATTAAACTGCCGAAGCATAAATTGATGAGCAAGGCAAAACGCAAGTAGCGCGCGACCCGATGCGCGGCATCATCAAGCGCCAGAGTTGTCACGCTAATTTGATTCAGTCCAGCAAGCCTGACAAAACGATTGCGCACGTCCTCTTTGTTCAGCAGGATGAACGTGGTGAATAGCAGCACTATGCCGGCTTGTCCTAACGGGCCCAGAAGCGGAGCGAGAAAGCTGCGGGTAATGGCGAGCCCGTTACCGGTCCGATCTACGATCACGACGGGTACAGGCTGCCTGGCAGGTGTGGATTGCGGCTGGGACGTCTGGTCAGCCCGATTGGAGTTTGGAGTGGAAAGCCCTCGATTGACCGCCTCGATTACGCGATTTAGGCTACTGATTGCACGTATCCCGGACAGTTCTTGAATTTTCTTGTGAACGCTTTGCTCATAGAATGGCAGGCCGGTCGAGACGTCCATCAGTTCCCGGACTAACACGCTGCCCAGCAATCCAAGCACAGTGAACCCCAGGACTAACGTGATCAAGGCTGCCATGATTCGGCCTAAGCGCAGCTTCCGCAGCGTGTCAGTTACCGGAGCCAGCAGGAAAGCAAGCAGGAGCGCGAGGGCCACTGGTATGAAGACGTCGCGGACGAAGTAGAGAACTGCGGCGCTACCCGCCAGAATGAGCACCGATGTGATGCGGGAGCGTGTGACGGCACGGTAGGTCATTTTCATTGACAGTAACAGGACGGCGTCACCGCGGCGCGCCGCCATGCAGGTTGCTGCTTGAATAGCTGACTTGGATGCGATAAAGTGACAGCTCTCCGCTTTGCAATGAGAAAAAGCTCTCATTGTGCTGCAGTTTCTGTTCGCTTATGAAGTCTTGTCTTATTGTCCGAATTAGGGAAATTCAGGCATGAGGCGGCATATGCGGGTATTGACGGCGAGCGAAGCGATTAATCCAATTCTCGGCGTGTTGCCGAGAGCTATGCGCGTTCCGGTCCAGCTGCTTTGACGCGACTGGGCAATATCTTCGGAAACGGGGAGGGCTACTTCAAAGCGCGGTATGGCATGAGTCACGCGGTCGAATGGTGGCGCTTAGCGGGCGCGACGGATGCTTCCTTCGCTACGCTGCTTGACGACGCCCGGGCAAGTTTCAATTTCATGCTGAACAGCTCTTTCCTGGGGGTTCCTGGTTCTCTCGATGCTGGTCTACGCAGCCTGTTTCGGTGCGGATCTGCTGCCGTATCTCTGGCGCGTGGCGCTCTTCGCACTAATCTCGCGCTTGGCCTACCTCGGCGCGGTAGATCGCACCTGGCGCCGCAATTATCGTCACCTACTGCATCCAGGCATGAAAGGCAGGCAATATATGAGAGCGCAAACAAGCCGACGGGTTATTTGCTGGAGCGGAGAACGCGATGCGGCATGTGGGCCAAGATCGCACGTCCGGGGTAGAAAATGGAAGGTCTGCTGCGGGCTCTGTCGCCTGCGATTTGTACGTCGTACAAGGTCTGCAGTAGCCTGACCCTTCTCACCCGTACGGGCGTAGTCCGGACCTACCCCTTACCTATTCCGGTTGCCGGGTTGTGCGCGCCCGGCGATAATGAACCTACGTGAGTTGAAAAGAGGGCCGGGAGATTAGTCATCTTCCGCCTGATTGCGATTCAGGTTTCGTCCTTTTCTGGTTTTGGTCATGGTGTTTTCCCGAGGCATTTTGGGAGGCCCACATTCGCAACGGATGTGGGCCTTTTCTTTTGCGGCTGTATCTTGAATACAGGATGGTAGTAAAGACGGGTTCGCTCGAGGGCTATCTGCAAGATGCCTCGGGATATCGAGGAGAAGCTTCGCAGGTTTTTCTTCCCGCCGATCAGCGGGAGCTGTCCGAAGTCGCAAGACGGGCAACTGCCGAACAAGTAACGATTACGGTAGCCGGAGCGGGAACCGGATTAACCGGCGCGCGAGTACCCCATGGCGGATATGTAGTATCGCTCGAGCGGTTCCGGAAGCTCGAGATCGAACGGGGACGAGCCCGTTGTGGGGCGGGAGTGGTTTTGCAAGACCTTCACGAAGCGGCAGCCAAAACCCATCAGTTCTTTGGTCCAAACCCAACCGAGAGCACGGCTTCGGCAGGCGGCATTGTGAGCACAAATGCGGGTGGCGCCCGCAGCTTTCACTATGGAGCAGTGCGCCGCCATGTACTCGCGTTAGACGTTACGTTTGCGGACGGCAGCAATCGCCGGTTCGCACGTGGAGACAAGGTGGACTTCGCGACTGAGCCGGTGCGCCTGCCGCCGACTACTAAGAACTCGGCCGGCTACTACTTACAACCGAATTTGGAATGGGTGGATCTGCTCGCGGGAAGCGAAGGAACTCTGGCAATTGTAACGGAAATCGAGTTTGCCCTGCTGCCCTTGCCGGCGGCGATTCTGAGTGGGGTGATTTTTTTCCCCTCCGATGAGAATGCGTTGCAAGCGGCGGCGGACTGGCGACCGGTGCCTGAACTACGACTGCTCGAGTTCATGGATGACCGCGCCCTTCGTATGCTTGAACCGCTTTATCCGGATATTCCGAAACAAGCGGGCGCCGCGCTCCTTGTTGAGCAGAATCTCAAATCTGAAGACGAGCCCGAAGTGGATGAGTGGCTGTTGCGCCTGAAAAAGCAGGATGCCTTTGCCGAGAGTTCGTGGTTTGGTTTCAGGCCGGCAGATCATGAGCGTTTCCGGGATCTGCGCCATGCCCTGCCGGCGATGGTGACAGACATGGCGCGGCGAAACGGATTCTCGAAATTCGGCACCGACTTCGCGGTGCCTCTGCCGCGTAACGATGAATTACACGCTTACTATAAGCGGCGCTGTTCGGACGTGCTTCCCAGGCAGTTTACGATTTTCGGGCACATAGGCGATGCTAACAATCATGTCAATCTCCTACCGGAAACACCCGAGCAAGCGCAGGCGGGAGCTGAGCTCATTGATGAATTCGCCGCTGTAGTGGTGAAGATGGATGGAACCGTGGCCGCTGAACATGGGATCGGCAAAATTAAGACCGATCTACTGCCACTCATGTACGACCCCAGTGACATGGCCGCGATGCGGGCGGTGAAGCAGACGCTTGACCCCAAAGGTATGTTGGGTCCGGGCACCATCTTCGGCAATTAAGAGAACGAACAAGTGGCTGACATTTACTCGGGGTAAACCGAGCGAGTTTGGATACTTCCCCTGGCTTAATTTTTATGCGAGCCCTGATACAGAGAGTAAGCGAGGCTAGCGTCACCGTCGACGGCATCCTGAAGGGAGCTATCGGCGCGGGTCTGTGCGTTTTTTTGGGAGTAAAGCACAATGATACGGCCGAGGATGCAGAGCAACTAGCCGAGAAAATTGCCCGGCTGCGGATATTTCCGGATGAAAGCTATAAAATGAACCGGAGCTTGCTGGAGCAAGATGGTGAGTTACTGGTCATACCGCAATTCACGTTATATGCCGACACAAGCAAGGGAAATCGGCCTTCTTACTCGGAAGCGGCGCGGCCCGAGGTCGCCGAGACTCTTTACGAAAGCTTTGCCAGGTTTTGTCGCCTCCGGTGCCGATATGTAGCTACAGGTGTCTTCCGCGCCCACATGCAAATACGTTTGATAAATGACGGACCGGTAACGGTATTATGTTCCGCGGGAGAATAATTGAAGGAATTACCCGAAAAGAAGAATAGTGTGTTACTAAGTAGTATAACTATGGCTAAACTGTCAGCGCCCCCAAGTAAAGAAATATTAGAAGCTGCATTGCTAGGCTTAGAAGCGCAGCGGGATAAACTGGACGAGCAGATTGCTCAAGTTCGCGCAATGATCGGCGGTCGGCCGGGTCGGCCCTCGAACGCAAGTTTGAATCACGGTTCAGCGGTAAGAACAGTAACTAAGAAGCGTGTATTGACGCCAGAGGCGCGTAAGCGAATCGCGGCGGCGCAGAAACGCCGTTGGGCGGCATTCCGTAAGAACCAGAGCTAACCTAATACCTTTCTGTGAATCCAACGGAACGGTTTACACCAAGAGCGATTTAGCGTTGGCGGCATGATTGTGGGAATCGGGACGGACCTGGCCGAGGTCACTCGCATTCGGGATAGTATTGCCCGTTTTGGCGACCGCTTTCTGAACAGAATTTACACGGAGCGGGAGCAACGCTACGCTTTATCGAAAGCGAATTCGCATGAGCGGTTTGCTGCGCGTTTCGCAGCTAAAGAGGCGGGTATGAAGGCCATCGGGACGGGCTGGAGCAGAGGTGTCACGTGGCAGGACTTCGAAGTAACCAACGAACCATCCGGGCGGCCGACCCTGCGGCTGTCCGGCGTGGCGCGGCAAATTGCTGAATACCAACGCGTCAAGAGTATTTCACTCTCGCTTACTCATACCCAAGCCATGGCGATGGCGGTGGTGATCTTAGAAGATGGTAATTAGGGAGTACGGGTACTGCCCGAGCCAGCAGTTACTGTCCTGGTGCGCAGTTGAGCATCTTCCAGGCGTTTGGATTCCTGATAAGTGAAGATCATGCGATGGATCACAGTCAAGTTGCCGAGAACGGCGATGACCCATAGTACGGGCGCCATCCGATCAAATAAGGCGCCAATGATTAAGAGGACGATGCGCTCGGGACGTTCAAGGAAACCCACTTTGCACGTCGGGATGATATTTTCGGCGCGGGTTCTGGTGTAACTGATCATCACGGAAGCGGTCATGACGATCGCCGTCAGCACCACGTAGGAAGGCCGATTAATTGTTCCGTAGTAAACGAGCAAGCCGACCAGTAACGCAAGATCGGAATAGCGGTCCAGAACCGAGTCAAAAAAACCACCGAAACGGGTAACCTGGTTGGTAGCGCGTGCGACGCGTCCGTCTACCATATCGAAGAGCCCCGCGAAAATGATGACCAAACCGGCCTTCCGGAAACTTCCCACCGCGAGGAAGGCCGCCGCGACCATGTTGATCACCAGTCCGAGAAAAGTAAGTACGTTCGGGTTGATCTTGGAAAGGGCGAGCCCGCGGACGATCAGCCGGATAATCTTGTTTGCGCCTAAACCGATCGCCCGCGTGTAAGTCATAAAGCCTCTTACGATGCCGAGTCGTGGATGGTTACCAGGCTGAGAATCTCCATCTCGCGCATGCCATCCGGGATCTGGATTCTCACTGTATCACCAACTCGCTTGCCAAGCAGCCCGCGACCAATCGGCGAACTGGTGGAAATCTTGCCGTGCGCGGCATCGGCCTCTTCGCTGGTCACCAGATCGTAGGAATGCTCTTCATCTTTACGGGTGTCGAGAACAACCACGTGGGAGCCGAGCCCTACGCGATCCCGAGGAATCTTCGACATATCCACCATGGCGAATTCCCGCAGTCTACCCTGAAGTTGGCCGAGGCGGGCATTCACAAATGCCTGACGCTCTTTGGCGGCGTGATATTCCGCATTCTCGCTCAAATCGCCGTGCGCCCGAGCCTTCAAGATCTCCTTTGGCAACTCGTTCCGCAGCTCATATTCAAGCGCGGTGATCTCGTCTTGTAACTTCTTCTTCAGATCCTCCATGATTACTTCGCCTATTATATGGAACGGTTTGCCAATGCCTTTAGAAGCCGTGTTCGCGGCTGTTGGGAGACCCCCCTCGACAGCCTGTAAGTCACACTGTTACAATACTGTAAGGGGGATCAAGATCCGAATGGCCACTAAACCGGCTTTTGCTACAGGCGCTCAAGTAGAACACGGAAAATTCGGCCTCGGCTCCGTTCTTTCCTGCAACGACGAATACGTCGTGATCAAGTTCGATGACCACGGCGAGAAGAAGTTTGTTACATCCATTGTGCTTCCTTCGTTAAAGAAAAGTGATCGGCAGCCGCCTGTCGAAAAGAGACGCGCGACAAGGAAGAAAGCTGCCCCGGCAGCAACCGGAGCTTAAGCCTGGAATGAGCGCTGCGTTGGTGCTCCGGTGAAGATTGCAGTCATCGTATTTCCCGGCAGCAATTGCGATCATGACGCTTGGTACGCCGTCTCTCAAAACCTAAAACAAGAGGCGCAGTTTGTTTGGCATGACTCCGACTCGCTTGGGGGTGTGGATGCGGTAATCCTGCCGGGCGGTTTTTCCTATGGCGACTACCTGCGCTGCGGGGCAATCGCCAAGTTTTCACCCGTGTTGCAAGCAGTTAAGAGGTTTGCAGCGAGCGGCGGCCCGGTGCTTGGCATCTGTAACGGATTCCAGGTTTTAACCGAAGCGGGCTTGCTGCCGGGCGCCTTGGTACGCAACGCCGGCCTGCGCTTCGTCTGCAAGACCGTACCGCTCGAAGTGACAACGAACGATTCCCCATTCACGAACTTAGCTACTCAGGGCCAGACGCTGTATTTGCCGGTCGCGCACGGGGAGGGCTGTTATATAGCCGATGAACGCACGCTCGACGAATTGGAAGCTGAAGATCGAGTGGTCCTGCGGTACAAAGGGCCTGGTGACGGATCTAATCTCGTTGCATCCAGTGTCAATGGATCCATGCGGGAGATTGCAGGCATTCTAAATACGGGACGCAACGTGATGGGCATGATGCCGCATCCGGAACGCGCGGCAGATCCGCTATTAGGCAGTACCGACGGCCTTATGATACTCAATTCTTTGGTTACTGCCGGAGCGGCGCTCGCGAAAAGATGAGTAACATCGCACCCGATGAGACTGCCGAAACCAAAATCACGCCCGAGGTAGTCGCAGCGCACCAACTTTCGCCGGCGGAATACCAAAAAATTCTGGGCCTGTTGGGACGGGAGCCGACTTTTACCGAGCTGGGCATTTTTGGCGTGATGTGGAGCGAACATTGCTCCTACAAGAGCACGCGGGTGCACTTAAAGAAGCTGCCCACGGAGAGCGCACGCGTGTTGCAAGGTCCGGGCGAGAATGCAGGCATCATCGACATTGGTGACAACATCGCGATCGCTTTCAAGATTGAGTCTCACAATCATCCTAGCTTTATTGAACCCTTTCAAGGCGCGGCCACGGGCGTAGGCGGTATTCTGCGCGACATCTTCACGATGGGCGCGCGCCCGATCGCCGTTATGGACTCGCTGCGCTTCGGAAGGCTGGACGATCCGAAGACAGGAGCGCGGAACCGGCGCATTCTCGAGGGCGTAGTCTCCGGAATTGCACATTACGGAAACTGCTTCGGCGTGCCGACTGTCGGCGGCGAGTGCGTGTTCGAAGAAGGATATGACGGCAATCCACTCGTAAATGTTTTTGCCCTGGGCGTCTTCCGGCATGACGAAATCTTTTACGGAACCGCCAGCGGCGTCGGCAATCCAGTGATTTACGTGGGCGCCAAGACAGGCCGGGATGGCATTCACGGCGCCTCCATGGCCTCTGCGGAGTTTACCGAGGAATCGAAGCAGAAACGGCCCAATGTGCAGGTGGGCGATCCATTTATGGAGAAGCTGCTGCTCGAGGCATGCCTGGAAGCCATGAAAACGGGCGCAATCGTCGGCATCCAGGATATGGGCGCTGCGGGACTGACTTCATCGAGCTGCGAAATGGGCAGCCGCGCGGGAACCGGCATCGAGATCGATCTGCAATATGTGCCGCAACGCGAAAAAGGCATGACTGCCTACGAGATGATGCTGTCGGAGTCGCAGGAGCGCATGCTGCTGGTGGCGCAGCGCGGGCGCGAAGGTGAAGTCTTCCAGGTCTTTCAAAAATGGGGGCTTGACGCGGTAACAATTGGATTCGTAACCAGTGATGGCTTGTTGCGGGTGAAACATCACGGCGAGGTATTTGCCGAGATTCCGAATTCTGCCCTGGCCGATGAAGCGCCCAAATACCATCGTCCCTACACCAAACCGCTCCGCCGGGCGCCAGCGAGCGGCCCCGCATTTCGAAGCACAGACCTGACTGGCGATTTGCGAAGACTGCTTGGCTCTGGAGACCTCTGCTCAAAGAGGTGGATTTGGCAGCAGTACGATCATCAGGTTCGGACAAACACGCTGGCCGGCCCAGGGGCGGAAGCGGCGGTCATACGCATCAAGGGAACGAATACATCGGTTGCGATGTCGCTTGACGGCAATAGTCGCTACTGTTCGCTTGATCCGCGCGAGGGAACAAAGCTGATCGTTGCCGAATGCTGTCGGAATCTCTCGACCGTCGGCGCGCTGCCGATCGCGACCACGAATAATCTAAATTTTGGCAATCCGGAGCGGCCAGAGATCATGGCGCAGATCGTGGAGTCGATCGAAGGTCTTGCGGAAGCCTGCCGGTTTTTTGAAGTACCGGTGACGGGAGGAAACGTGAGTCTCTATAACGAGACTTTAGGAAACCCGATCTTCCCTTCCCCGGTGGTGGGCATTGTGGGCACGCTGCCGACGGCGCCCCCCATTGGCATCACCTTTGCCAAAGCAGGTTTGCACATTATTCTGCTCGGCGGTATGCGCCCGACCGCGAGCGAAGAGTTTGGCGGGACACAGTACGCCAAGGTAATTTTAAATACGTTATGGGGCAAACCGCCGGCGCTCGACATGGAGTACGAGAAGAAAGTACAGGCGACGGTGCGCAAAGTGGTGCGCGAAGGCAAAGTGGGATCCGCGCATGATGTGGGCGAAGGCGGACTGGCGGTGGCGCTGGCCGAGTGCTGTTTTGGACCGGCCGGAATAGGCGCCCATGTGACGCTCGATTCAGACGAAGCACCAGAATTACTACTGTTTGGTGAAGCGCCCTCCCGTATTCTGATTTCCACCTCCAATCCTGAAGAGATTTTGTCGATCGCGCAAGAAAACAATGTCAAAGCAGTAACAATCGGCGTTACACTCGAAGCGAGAGTACTTATTCGCAATCAGGAAAAAGTGCTTATTGACGGCCGGGTTGACGGCCTGCATTCTACCTGGAGCAATGCTCTCGAACACCTCCTCCAAGCCCCCGTACAGGTGAACACACATGTCTAGATCGGAAGAGGAATGCCAGCCGGAAATCGAGTCCAACGCAAATCAGTTTGATGTCGGGTTTGATAAGTTACGCGAAGAGTGCGGCGTCTTTGCGCTCTACGGCCATCCAGAGGCGGCGAATCTCGTTTACTTAGGTCTCTATGCGCTGCAGCATCGCGGACAGGAGAGCGCCGGGATTGCGGTGAGTGACGGGCGCGTGACACACAGCGTACGGAAGATGGGGCACGTCGCGGACATTTTCACGCCGGACGTACTCAATCAGCTGCCGGGCGAGTTGGCGATCGGTCACACGCGCTATTCGACAGCAGGAGATACCAGCTTGCGCAATGCCCAGCCGTTGTCAGTGGCCTGCAGCAAGGGTCAGGTAGCTGTGGCGCATAACGGAAACTTGACCAATGGCCTGGAGCTTCGGCAGGAACTGGAAAGCGACGGGTCCATTTTTCAATCGACCAGCGACACCGAAGTGGTGCTCCACCTGGTAGCGCGTTCGAGAGAGCGGACATTAGCGGGTGCATTGCGCGATGCATTACTGCAGATCGAAGGCGCGTTTTCACTGGTATTTTTGTCGCAGGACCGCATCATTGTGGCCCGTGATCCGTACGGTTTTCGGCCGCTCGCCATGGGACAGCTCGAACTGGACAACGGGAAAATGGCAACCGTATTCGCGTCGGAAACATGTGCTTTTGATCTGATCGGCGCAACGTATGTTGGCGACGTCGAGCCGGGTGAGATGGTGATTGTCGGGCCGGACGGACTGACGCGTGAATACTACACGCGACCGGAAACTCCCGCGCACTGCTCCTTCGAACATGTGTATTTTTCGCGCCCCGATTCGATTGTTTTCGGCAAGCCGGTCTCCGAATCACGGGAACGGATGGGGCGCCTTCTTGCGCGAGAGCACCCTGTAGAAGCAGATGTGATTGTGCCGGTACCGGATTCGGGCGTCGCAGCCGCCATTGGCTACGCGTCGGAATCGGGCATCCCCTATCGTCAGGCGTTGATTCGCAATCACTACGTAGGCCGCACGTTTATTGAGCCTTCGCAGGCCATCCGCGATTTCGGCGTCAAGCTGAAGCTCAATCCGATACGGCATTTGCTCGAAGGGCGCCGCGTCATCCTGGTAGATGATTCGATTGTGCGCGGCACCACCAGCCGCAAGATCGTGCGCATGGTGCGGAACGCCGGCGCAACCGAAGTGCATCTACGTATCTCCTGCCCGCCAACGATTTCTCCCTGTTACTACGGAGTCGATACGCCATCTCTCAATGAACTGATTGCGGCCAATAACGATCTCGAACAGATTCGGGAATTCGTGGAAGCGGACTCGATCGGTTATCTTTCGCTCGAGTCACTCAAAGAAGCGATTCGCGACGATCGGCGACATTTCTGTTATTCCTGCTATACCGGAACCTATCCTACGCTGGTCCAAATCGAAGAGATCGCGTTAGCGAAGACCGGTTGCTGTTGAAGCAAGCGGCGTCTCTTCACTTTCTCGCAATTCGTTAGCGATGAGCGCGCGCACGGCCTCGGTGAGCGAACCGCGGTCTTTCAAGCTCATTGCCGCAGTATCAATTGGCTTGAGAATGCGTAAAACAACGCTGCCGGACTCGACAACTCCTCCGCCGTAAGGCAGGATCTGGCGCGTTCCGAGGAGTGCGAGCGGCACGACGGGCACGCCAGCGCGGATCGCAATGTAAGCTCCGCCTTCCTTGAACGGCCGAAGCATGCCATCGTGCGAACGGCCGCCTTCTGGGAAAACCAGGAGGGAAATGCCTTGCTTCTGGATCGTTTCGGCGGCCATTTGCATAGTCTTTACGGCGCCTCTCGGATCTTCGCGCGGCACGCGGATGTGTCCGGCACGATGGAGATGAGTCCCGAGCAGCGGAATTTGAAAAAGGCCGCGCTTTGCCAAAAAACGGAATTGCACCGGTACATGCGCCAGCACCACCGGTGTATCCATGTAACTCAGGTGATTCGAAATGAAGACATAGCTGCGGCCGGCCTCGATCTGCTCCAAGCCTTCGACCTGAACCCGAACACCGCTAACACGTAGCAGCATGCGGGCCCAGGCGCGAGCGACCCCATGCTGCGCAAAGCCATTCCGCTTGCGGTCGAAGAAGGAAATGGTAAGACTGATGCTGCCGTAAAAGATGGTGGCAAGAACGATAGCGGGATCGGCAAACAGAATTCCACGCAGACGCCTAAATAAGACGCGCACCACAGACCTGCCGGGCGCGGCAAGTTCCGCGGAATCCGTGACTTTTTTGGTGCCGCTCCCGGCGGCCTGTGCGCTCATGTAGGCTTCATTTTACGAAACCGATGAAACTTGGGCGAGCAGCTTGGCACGCGCTTCTCCTACCAGGTAGAGAGAGCCAGTGAAAAAAACCAGTCCTTCCCGCGGTGCTTTCCGCGCCTCGGCAATAGCCTCGTCCACGTTGCCGCTGAGAACAGCGCGCGGGTGCCCGGTAACGGCGAGAATGGCATCGGGTCGCAGCGCGCGCGGGAAGTCGGGCATGGTCAGAATCAGGCGGTCCGCCAGCGGGAAAAGCTGCTCGGTCACCTCTTCGATGGCTTTGTCCCGCATCGCCCCATAAACGATCCAGACCGGCCTCCCCGCGGCGACTTCGCGGATGTATTCGGCCAGTGCGGCCGCCCCCGCGGGATTGTGCGCACCGTCGAGAATGAAATCGGGTTGGCTCGCGACCCGCTCCAACCTACCGGGCCAGCGTGTTACCTTGATGCCCTCGGAGATCGTTTCGGACGGGACGCCCAAATGCATCGCCGTCAAAATCGCCGTCACGCCGTTTTCAATTTGATGCCTGCCCGGCAGCGGGCACTCATAGCGGACACCCCGGAAAAGAAAACTGGAGCCATTCGCGCGCACATCGATATCCTCCACCTCGGCCATCGCGGCCTGAATCACGGGGCACTCGAGTTTGTTGGCGCGTTCAGTGAGTATCTTTTCGGCTACCGGATGCTGAGGCGCAAGCACGACCGGCACGCCGGGTTTGATTATCCCCGCTTTTTCGCCGGCAATCGAACTGAGAGCATTGCCCAGGTATGCTTCGTGATCGTACGAGACCGGCGTAATCACGCTGATTTCCGGCGTGATCACATTAGTTGCATCGAGACGGCCGCCCAAACCGACCTCCATCACGGTCAACTCGGCGCGCTCGCGAAAAATCAACAAGGCCATCGCGGTCACGGTTTCAAAGTAAGAAGGATGGTTCGAGAGCCGTCCGTCATTCACCAGCTGCTCGGCTATTTTGTGCACCGTATAGAACGCTGTTGTAAATTCCTCAGCTGTGACCGGCTCGCCGTCGATTTTTATGCGCTCGGTGGGCTCGATCAGATGAGGCGAGGTGTACAGGCCGGTGCGTAATCCGGCTTGTTTGAATATGCTGGAGAGAAACGCGCAGGTAGATCCTTTGCCGTTAGTGCCGGCTATATGCACAAAGCGCTGGCCACGCTCGGGATTCCCGAGAGCCGCCACCAGCGTCTGCATGGGCGCGAGGTCAAACGTGGCGCCAGCTTTTAATTCATTGCCAAGCGCGTAAAGATAACGCACAGAATCGGGGTAACTCACAACTCTCCAAGCGGCAATCGAACAGGCAGACCGAGAGATTTCGCCTGATAATGATTAAAACAGAAGCGGGCAAGTACGAAAAGCACGATGCAGCCGCCCACCAGTTTTGTTTCGAAGCCCCAGACCGTCTTTACATCGGCGGTGGGAAGAAACGAGAACACAATCGCCAGAAGCGAAACGCCAAATCCACAAACGGAAGCGATCTTCTGCCCGAATTTCCAGGCCGTAGCGAAAAGATAGAGGAAAGGAATAAACAGAGAGATGACCGTCATATCGACCATGACTTGATAAGCACCGCGAAAGCTTTCACCGAGTTGGCTGATCAGCAGCAGTATCGCCGACCCAAAGCCGAGTACCAGGATGGAAATGTAGGGAGTACCGAATTTTGGATGGAGCTTAGCGAAGGCTGGCGGAAGTAGATTGCCGATGCCGAGTACGAAGGGCAAGCGCGCACACGCTCCGAGATAAGTGCCGAGTTGTCCGCCCACACTGAGCAGAATGCCGGTGCCAATGGCGAACGGCAGCCAGGACCAGCCGAGATCGACGGCAGCTTGCTGACTCGCCTGCGCCAAGCCAATTACCGTGCTGATACGGTCCGGAGGCAGAAAAATTAAGAGTGCGCTCGTGGCGGCAATGTAGAGAACCGCAACCAGAAACGCGCTGATCCAGGTCGCGCGAAAGACAGAACGTTCTGGACTTTTGATTTCGCCGGCAAGGATTGGGCTTAGCTCCAAACCGGTCATCGCCATGGCGAGTTGCGACCAGAAATTGAGTTTCTCGAAATCGAAGCGGGGAACGATATTGAAGTGAGTCGCTGAGCCTTTACGCCCAAGCATAACGGCGGCAGCGAACACCAGCAGGCCCGCAATGTAGTAAGCCCCTATGCCTCCGAAATTATCAAGCCACTTGGCGACGCGCAGGCCGAGGTAATTCGCCGCCACGATCACCACTAGCAGGGCCAGACATGCAGGCAGAACACACCAGGGATTCTCGGCGTAGATGGCGAGACGCGGACTGAACGCGTACATCGTCATGCCGACCATGGCAACGAGGACGCCGGGAATCCAAAAGAGATTGTTTAGATAGTAAAACCAGCCGCAAGAGAAAGCGTGCCAAGGTCCAAATGCCTCGCGCGTCCAGATGTAGAGACCGCCTTCCTGGGGAAAGCGTCTGGATAGATTTGCGACAACAAACGCGCATGGCAGGAGGAAAAAAGCAGCCGCCAACATCCATAGGCTGATTGCACCCGGACCGACATGGGCGGCTACGCCGATCCAGCGAGTGCTGATAAGCGCAGCGATGTTGAAGAGAATCAGATCCCGAAGACCCAGTTCGCGATGTAGTGCTGGACTGGTTTCAGCCAAGATGTCTCGCCAGCTTGGGGCGGATAAGCGCGAAAACATCCGCCGCCACGATTTTATTGCCTTCGCCATTCGGATGAATGCCGTCTGGCTGCATCAAAGATTGCTTCTGGTAGACATGCAGCAGCAGAAACGGCATGTAAGTGAGGTGGTACTGCTTCGCGAGTTCGGGAAACATAGCCGTGAACGGCTTGACATAGTCAGGGCCGTAGTTAGGAGGCAAAGTGATACCTAACAGCACGATCGGGATCTTAGCATTCTGAAGACGTTCGATCATCTGGGCAAGATTTGTGCGCGTGGCGTCCACCGGAATGCCTCGCAGGCCGTCATTGCCGCCGAACTCGAGCAGCACCAGCGCGGGATGTTCGGCGATCACGTTGTCAATGCGAGCAAGCCCGTCGGTTGTGGTATCGCCACTCACGCCCTGGTTGTCGACGCGGTAGGCGAGACCATGCTGATCGAGGAGATCCTGTAAATCGTCCGGGTAGCTCCGGCCCGCCACACCAGCGGTCAGACTGTCGCCGAACGTCACAAGAACGGGGCGGGTGTCGGGGTGGCCCTGAGGGGCAGGTGGCGGCGCAGGGGTACTCTCGGTGCGCTCTACCGGTGCGCTAGGCCGCGAACCGCACCCTACTCCCAATAGGGTGCTTGCCAGACAAGCTGCCACAATAAATAAAGAAGACCGCGAGTTCTCCACAATCCTAAGATTGACATGCAATCATCCGCGCCAGAGACTGAGGTCATAGAAGTCGACCGGCTCAGCAAGAGCATCCAGAATGGTTCGCATCGGGTGGAGATTCTGCGCGACGTCAGCTTCACGGTACCGCGAGCGCAGTTTGTAGCGATCATGGGCGCTTCTGGTAGTGGGAAGAGTACACTGCTTGGTTTACTGGCCGGGCTCGATACCGTAAGCGGTGGGCGCATTGTCGTTGACGGAACCGAAATCCAAGATTTGCGCGAAGACGAACTGGCGCGGCTGCGCGGACGCAAGATCGGCTTTGTCTTCCAGTCGTATCAGCTCGTACCTACCCTGACGGCCGAAGAGAACGTTTTGCTGCCGGCTGAACTGAGCGGCTATGGCGGCGACGGTCGCGGTCGCGCCCGGGAACTACTGGCGCGCGTTGGCCTCAGCGATCGGAGGCTTCACTATCCAGTGCAGCTTTCGGGTGGTGAACAGCAACGCGTGGCCCTGGCCCGCGCTTTTATCACTAGGCCGCCTATCCTGATGGCGGATGAGCCCACCGGCAATCTCGACTCCACCAATGGACAGCAAATCCTAGAGCTTCTGTTGCAGCTGAACCGGGAACAAGGCACCACACTGGTGCTGGTGACGCACGACCACCATTTGGCGAAATTTGCCGATCGCATCATTACGCTGCGCGATGGCCGGATTGTGACCGACGTACTCAACGAGAACGCTGTCGAAGCTTAAGCATGGCGAACGCCTCCGTTGCACAAAACTCGTTTGGCTTCAAAACAGCCTCGAAGATTGGCTGGAGAGAGTTGCGGGCTTCCCCAGGCAAGTTCATCTTTGTGATTCTAGCTGTGGCGGTGGGGGTGGCTGCTTTGAGCGGCGTGAAGGGTTTTGGCTATGCGTTTCGCGGCATGCTGCTGCGTAACGCCAAGCAACTGATCGCGGCCGATCTGCAGGCGCAATCGTGGGGCGGGTTGTCGTCGGAGCAAGCGGCAAAGATCGAGCGCATCGGACGGGCGAGTGGCAGCGAACTGACACGAGTGACTGAAACGGTCTCGATGGCAGGTTCTAGCAAGCAACGTTTTCCGCAGATGATCTCAGTGAAAGCGGTCGATCCGCGGGCTTATCCCTATTACGGAAAGATTGGACTTGTTCCAAACGATAAATTGGCATCGCTGCTCGCCAACGATCATTCGGCTGTGGTGACGCCGGAACTGGAAATGCGTCTTAAGGTGAAGCCGGGCGACACAATCCGTTTAGGCGGTAAAGACTTTTTTGTTACCGGAACCGTGACCTCTGAACCCGATCGCCTGGCGTCCGGGTTTGGTCCTGGCATGCGGGCGCTGATCAGCCGCGAAGGTCTGGCACGCAGCGGACTGGTGCAATTCGGGAGCCGCGCGGCGGAGCGTTTTCTCTTCAAGCTCAAGCCCGGCGCGAATCTGGATCGGATCAAAGGACAGTTGGAGGACACCGGCCGACGCATCTATTTAAGCGACTATCGTGAAGGCAGTCCGGCGGTGGGCAAGGCGCTCGACAACACCACGACATTTCTTAGCCTGGTGAGCTTGATTGCTCTGATCGTGGGATCGCTCGGCGTCGCGATGGCGATGTATTCCCATCTTCAGCAGCATATGGACACGATCGCAGTAATGAAGGCGCTGGGCGCGCGTGCCACGCAGATCATGAAAATCTATCTGTTACAGACACTGTGGCTTGGCGTCGCCGGAGGACTGCTCGGGGTAGCCGTTGGCGCAATCGTGCAGAAGTCGTTCCCGTGGCTCATTCATCAAGTTTTTGCGCTGCTACCCGAAGTGCCCTGGGATTGGTCCTTCAGCATCCAGGGAATGAGCCTGGGAGTGCTGGCTACGCTGCTCTTTACTCTGCCGCCATTATTAGGGGTGCGCAACGTACGCCCGAGTTTGGTGTTCCGTCGTGATATGAGTGACGCCGCGGCGGCGAGCCGGCGCAACTGGCGGGAGAAGGTACCGAGTTGGATGGGATCGCTGCTTATTCTAGCCGGCTTCTATGCGATCGCAGTCTGGTTGGGCGGTTCGTGGCGCATGGGCTTCTATTTCATGGCCGGATTGATCTTGAGTGTCCTGTTGCTTGCGCTAATTGCGGCCGTGCTGCTCGGGGTTCTACGCCGAATCGTGAAGCTGTTCAGCGGTCAGCTGCCAGTTTCCGTCCGCCACGGCTTGGCGAATTTGTATCGGCCGGGCAATCAAGCGCGTTCAGTGCTCGTAGCGCTCGGAATCGGTGTTATGTTTACCTCCACCACATACCTGCTGCAGCGGACGATACTGCGTGAAGTAACGAGCGAAGGTCCGGGTAGGGAAGGCAATCTTTTCCTGCTGGATGTGCGCAATTCGAATGCGCTAAGCGCATTGATTGCGGCTCAACCGGGAGTACGCAGCAAGGTGCAGCTGGTCGGCTACATCGTAGCCCGCATGCTCTCGAATAACGGTGTTCCTACTGAGCGTTTGAACTTAAGAAAAGAGCGTCGGGAGAATCTGCAGACGATCCGGATCACGACGGCCGAAGCTTTGCCCGACGGATTGACATTGCGCAAGGGCGAGTGGTGGCAGGCCGGCAGTACGATCGCCGCCTTGGCGGTTTCAGAGCAGGCCCGAGATGACTTTAAACTACGTCTTGGCGATCGTATCCAGTTCCAAATCGCCGGGCGAACCGTAACCGCACCACTGGTCGCTATTTTTAGGCGGGAGCAACGCGCGCCCGTGCGCTACGACCTTGTCTTCCCCCAAAAAGCGCTCAGCGGGCTGCCTGTGACTTACTATGGCGCGGTGCACGTCAACCCGGCGAATATTCCCGAGGTGGAAGAAGCTATCTTTGAAAAATTCCCGACGGTGACTGTGATGAATTTGGCCGATGTGC
The DNA here is from genome assembly GCA_036272575.1 of Bryobacteraceae bacterium. Lineage (GTDB taxonomy): Bacteria > Acidobacteriota > Terriglobia > Bryobacterales > Bryobacteraceae > Bog-105. The sequence continues at coordinate 17,893 of DATAYL010000369.1, forward strand.
TGAATCGTATTCAGGAAGCAGTCGATCAAGTCGCGTTGGTAGTGCGTTTTTTGGCAGCCTTCGCGATATTGGCCGGCATCATTATTCTGGCTTCGAGCGTGGCGGGAACCCGTTACCGCCGCGTGCGTGAGGTGGCCGTCCTGAAGGCGCTGGGCGCTACCCGAAAACGAATCACTGCTATCTTTTCGATTGAATTCAGCGTGCTGGGTGCGGTGGCCGGGTTAGTGGGGGGCATCCTGGCGAATGTCTTCACCAGGATTCTGGCAGATAAATTCATCAATACCCATTTCGATTTCGACTGGATCTCGCTGCTAGCCGTGATTGTCGTTTCGGCACTCCTGGCTAATCTGGCCGGATGGCTCGCTAGTTCGCGCATTCTGAATCAACGGCCACTTGAAGTTCTGCGTGCCGAATAAACCAGTCACAATTTCTCAAAATAAAATTTGGGGATGCTAAATAACGAACAATCAACCAATTAGACGGTAAAGCGTAGCCGCGAGAGCTTACGACCGCCAGGTGCCGCGATCTACTTTTGTGGGCGATGAACAAGCACGATCTTGCACGGGATCTGGCGCGGCTCTCGCACCGCTCCCACGCTAAGGCTGCCGATGACCTGGATCAGTTGGTACACCGGCTGCTGAAAGAACTGAAGCAATCGCGATCTCGCGATCAAGCTAAAGAATCGGCATTCGTTGTAGCACCGGTACCGAGGCCGAGCCGTGACTCGTAGTTTGCGAGGTAAGGCGATTCTGCAGCTCATCGACCGCTACCTGCGTGATGGTGCGTCCATCGAAATCGATGGCCTGGGATTTTTTAAGCTGAGTGCGTCCAATCAGGTTGTCTTTGAACCGAACGGCCGAATACGCGTTTTTCTGGCCTACGCGGAAGAAGACCGGGCCGACGTAAAGCGCCTCTATAGCGCGCTGCAGAAGTCTGGTTTTGAGCCGTGGATGGATTGCGAGAAACTTCTCCCCGGACAGAATTGGCCGCGAGCTATTGAGCGGGCGATCGATCTCTCCGAGTTTTTCATCTGCTGCTTCTCACGGCGCTCGGTGGCCAAGCGCGGACACTTCCAGTGCGAACTCGATTATGCGCTGACTGTGGCGGCGCGGGTGCCTGCGGAAGAGATCTTTTTTTTACCGGTGCGCTTAAACGAATGCGAAGTTCCCCGCGAGATTGCCAGAAAAGTGCAACACGTAAATCTTTTTCCGGACTGGGATCATGGCGTAGGCGAACTGCTCAAAGCCATGTGGCACCAAACACTCAAACGGGGCAAGAAGATAAAAGTAAACGACTAGCTCTTGCTGAGTTTTTTCCTGGCTTCGTGTCCAAGCTTGGAATCCGGGGCGAGATCAACTACCTTTTTGAGGGCTAGACGCTCGGCGTCTTTGTTCTTGAGCTTATTTTCGGCTTCGGCAACTTTGTAGAAAGCCTCCGGTGAGCTCGGATTGTATTTGGTAGCCCACTCGTAACGACGCAGCGCCGCCTGGAACTTGCCTTTGTGTAAGTAGAAGTTACCGACGCGAACGTTGCGCTCCGATTCCAGAGGATTGAAATCGAACTTTTGCGGCGCGACGCTTTCATCTTCTTCCGGCAGCGTCGATCCATCCGGAACCGGTACCGCTTGCGGTTCGTTTGACTTCGCTGGCGGAGGATTTTGTGCCGGCAGGGCGGCGGCGAAGAGAGCCACAAGCGCGGCAGAACTCGCTCTACGTGTCACAATTAAATTATAAAAGCTCCCATGCGCGAAGCGAATAGCAAGTTACATGAGAAGGTCGCGCAACTCCCCATCGAGCCGGGTGTTTACCTTTACAAAGATGCCGCCGGCAAAATAATTTACGTTGGAAAAGCCAAGAATCTACGCAGCCGTGTGCGTAGTTATTTCAATGAAGACCGGCTAGCCGACGTGAAAACCGGCAGTTTGATTGCCGAAGCTCGCGATCTCGATTTTATTGAAGTCGACAACAACAAAGAAGCGCTGGCGCTTGAAAATAATCTGATCAAGCAGTATAAGCCACGCTTCAATATTCTTCTGCGGGACGACAAGACTTACCCGTATGTAAAGTTGACGAACGAGAAGTATCCGCGTGTCTATGTGACGCGCCGCATATTGAAGGATGGCGCGGGGTATTTTGGTCCGTACTTTCCGGGTAACCTGGCGCACCGGTTAGTTCATTTCATTCACCGCTATTTCAAAGTTCCATCCTGCAAGCTGGATTTGAACAAGAAGTATTCTCATCCGTGCCTGCAGTATCATATCCATCGCTGCCTTGGGCCCTGCACGCCGGGGCTGACGACGGATGAGATGTACGGCGAAGCGGTAAAAGACGTTCGCCTGTTTCTGGACGGCCGTCATAAGGACCTGGCGGCAGGGTTGGAGCAGCGGATGCGGGCAGCTTCGGAAGAGATGCGCTTCGAGGAAGCAGCCAGCCTGCGAAATCTAATCACAACCGTGCGCGAGATGGAGCAAAAACAAAAGATGGCTGCTGCCGAAGGCGACGACATCGACATCTTTGCTTATCATGCGGAACCGCCTCTCGTAGCCGTCAATCTATTTCATTTACGACGCGGCAAAATTGTGGACCGACGTGAATTCTTCTGGGAAGATCAGCACGAGTTTCATCCAGGTGAATTCTTCGAAGCCTTGCTCAAGCAGGTTTATCTGAACAGCAAATACATTCCGGGGTTGATTCACGTGCCGGCCGACTTTGAAGAGCGCGAAGAACTGGAGGAGTTTCTATCCGATCTACGCGGGCGCAAAGTGGAAATCTCGACCCCGCAGCGAGGCTCGAAAAAAGCCATGCTGACACTGGTCGAAATGAATGCAAAGCACAGTTTCGACCAACGCTTCCGGGTGATGAAGCCGTCTTCGGAAGCGATCAAGGGGGCCTTGCAGGATGCGCTGAATTTGCCCGAAGCACCAAACCGGATCGAGTGCTTCGATATCTCGCATATACAAGGTACGGACAAGGTCGCGAGCATGGTGGTATGGGAAGACGGACGGATGAAGAAATCGGATTATCGCAAATTCATCATTCGGACGGTGGTGGGCAATGATGACTTTGCCTCGATGCGTGAGGTGATCACGCGACGTTACGGCCGCCTGCAGGAAGAGAAAAACCCATTTCCCGGATTGGTGCTAGTGGACGGCGGATTAGGGCAGCTGCATGCGGCGGCCAAGGCATTGGAAGAACTCGGCATTACCTACCAGCCGCTGGCTTCGATTGCGAAACGCGAAGAGTGGATTTACGTATACGGGCAGGAAGACGAGCCGATCATTCTCGACAAATTTTCGCCGATCCTGCACCTGGTGCAGACAATCCGTGATGAGGCGCACCGTTTTGCCGTGACGTTTCACCGCACGCGACGCAATGCGCAGCGACTCACTTCAGAGTTGCACGAGGTGCCGGGGATTGGGCAGAAGACCGTCGAAAAGCTACTGCGCACTTTCGGCAGTCTGGAGCGGGTAAAACAGAGCTCGAAGGAAGAGTTGAGCGAGGTGGTGGGCGCTGCGGCCGCCAACAAATTGCTGGCTTATTTCAATGCCGATCTGACACGGTCTCCATTTGTGCAGATCGAGACCGAATTACAAACGGCTGAGAAGGCCGGCTAATAGCGCGGTGCGATCGGCGATCCGGTCGATCAGAATGCTTTCGTTCGAGGCATGAGCGCCCTCGCCGACGGCGCCCAGACCATCAAGTGTGGGGATACCTAAGGCAGCCGTGAAGTTGCCGTCCGATCCTCCACCGGTGGCTGATTCTTCTAACTCGATGCCCATTTCCTGACCGATTTCCCGAGCACGTTGGAAGAGCGTGGCGATACCTTTCGAGCGTTCCATGGGCGGCCGGTTCAGACCGCCTTCAATCGTGAGGCGGCAGCGCTTATCGAAAGGACGCAGCTTTCTAAACTGGCGATCAATGGCTGCCGCGTCACGTAGACGCGCGACCCGCACGTCGATTTCGGCGGCTGCTTCCGCGGCAATCACGTTGGTGCGGGTTCCGCCGCGTATCAGTCCGGGATTGACTGTAATGCTTCGCTCCAGATTGGTGAAAGTGGCAATGCGTTCGATCTGACGGGAGAGTTCGACGATGGCACTTGCACCGTTTGTGAAATCGACTCCAGCGTGAGCGGCAACTCCTTGCACAGAGATTTTGTAACCGGCAATTCCTTTGCGTGCGGTCTTCAATTTTCCGCTGAGACCCGTGCCTGGTTCGAGCACCAGCACGTAATTACTCCTTTGTGCTTCCGATTCGGTGAGGGCGCGAGAGTGTTTGCTGCCGAGTTCTTCGTCGGAGACGACAAGCAGCGTGACATTACGGCGCACCGGAATATCCAGATCGCGCAAGGTGCGCGCCGCAAAGAGGAAGAGGGCGATCCCGGCTTTCATGTCGAGCACGCCAGGTCCCCATAATCGGCCTCTGGCGCGGCGAAACGGCATAGACTGCAAAGTGCCGAGAGGCCAGACGGTATCAGAGTGGCCGAGACCGAGAATCCTGCCTTCTTTGCGTCTTCCCGGCAGTTTAAATTCGAGCCGCAAATGCTGACCGGCGCCGGAAGCGGGAATCAGTTTGGGAGTGGCGATGTCTCTCGCACTCTCGATGAGTAAATCGAGGAAACGATTAATGCTGGCGGGTGAATCGCTCGGCGATTCACAGGCGACCAACTCTCCAATACAGGCGATAGTTTCTTCCTTTTTGCGAGTCAGGTACCGCAGGGCAGAAGGCATTCGATTGTTATAATAACGATTCCTTTCTCCTCCATGACATCGCTGGATATTCAACAAATCTCCGCGCTCTTGCCGCACCGCTACCCGATGTTAATGGTGGATCGCATAGTGGAAATCACTGAAGACTCGATCACAGGCATCAAAAATGTCACAGTGAATGAACCGCATTTCATTGGTCACTTTCCTGATTACCCCGTCATGCCGGGAGTTTTAATCGTAGAAGCGATGGCCCAAGTGGGGGGCGTCTTCGTCGGGCACGTCAACGCGCGATCGCAGAACAAGATCATGTTTCTGGCGTCAGTAGAAGAAGCAAAGTTCCGGAAGCCGGTAGTGCCAGGCGATCAACTGCGTATCGAGATGAAGATGCTGCGGCTAAAGACCACGGTGGCCAAGATGCGGGGTGTGGCAACTGTAGACGGGCAAGTCGTGGCGGAAGCGATTCTGATGTGCAAGTTGACGGATCGCGTGTCAGCGAAAGTTCCCGCTCCGGAGGTTCCTGAGCCTCAATTAGCCTGAGGCCCGGCGGCGCCAAGAATGGCGATTCACCCTACGGCAATTATTGACCCGGACGCCAATATTTCCCGTGAAGCTGAAATCGGTCCTTACTGCATTGTAGGCAGCGGAGTTTCGATTGGCGCGCGCACGCGGTTAGCGGCTCACGTCTATCTCGAAGGCAAGCTGACGATCGGGAGAGACAACATTTTCTATCCGTACTGTTCCTGTGGCGTGGCGCCACAGGACAAGAAATACAAGGGTGAGCCTTCAGAAACGCGCATAGGCGATCGCAATACAATTCGTGAGTTCGTCACGATTCATCGCGGCACGGAGGGCGGCGGCATGATCACGGCAATCGGCGATAGCAATCTGCTGATGGCGTATGTACACGTTGCGCACGACGTCATCATCCACGATCACACAATTCTGGCGAATGGCGTCACGTTCGCGGGGCACGTGGTGGTGGAAGATTACGCCAACATCGGAGGCTTGTGCGCCATTCACCAGTATTGCCGAATCGGACATCACGCCATGGTAGGCAGCAACAGCGTGATTAAGCAGGACGTTTTACCTTACTCAATTACAGCAGCCGATCACAAGACGGAAGTGTACGGAGCAAACAAGGTCGGGCTCGAGCGCAACGGCTTCAGTGCGGAGGAGATCGAGCCGCTGCAGAATGCGTTTCGCATGCTGACACGCGCGGGCTTGAATACGACGCAGGCGCTGGCGCGCATTGAAGAAGAAGTACCACCGACATCCGAAGTGCAGGATCTACTGACATTCATCCGGCATTCGCAACGCGGTTTTGTCAAATGAAGTACGACCAGTGAAATACGGAATGATTGCGGGGAACGGGCGTTTTCCAGTGTTGGCGCTCGAGACTGCGCGGCGCGAAGGACACGAGATTGCGGTGGTTGCAATCGAGAACGAGGCCGCGCCGGAATTAGAGGGTTTGGCTAATTCATTTCACTGGGTGAATATCGGACAGCTCGGCAGGATCATCGACATTTTGAAGCGCGAGGGCGTGACGGAAGTGATGATGACCGGGCAGGTGAAACACGTCAGTCTGTTTTCGGGAATTACGCCGGATTGGCGGCTTGTGAAGCTGTTAGCTTCGTTGAAGGCAAAGAATACAGCGGCGCTAATCGGCGGTATCCAGCGAGTTCTGAAAGGCGAAGGCATTGAGCTGGTGGATTCGACGCGGCTGCTGAAACCATTGCTGGCGGCGGAAGGTGTTCTCACGACACGCAAGCCGACGAAAGAGGAGACCGCGGACATTCGTTACGGGAGACGGGTGGCGGGTGTTTTGACATCGGTCGATATCGGGCAGAGTGTAGCGATCAGCGAGAAGGCATGCGTGGCGGTCGAGGCAATGGAAGGCACGGACGCGATGTTGCGGCGCGCGACGTCGTTAGCGAATGGACGGCCGCTGCGACTGGTGAAGGCCTCGCGCGGGCGGGCGCACCTGCTGTTCGATGTACCCGTGGCGGGGCTCACCACCATCGAGACGATGGTCGAGACGAATACCACGGCGATGGCGGTGGACGCGGGCCGGACATTGCTGCTCGACCGCGATCATATGGTGAAGCGGGCCAATGAAGCCGGTATTGCAATTGTGAGTTATGCGCCCGACGAGGACACCGAATGAGCACAAAGCTGCGGGTCGCGGTTTTCGGAGCCGGCGCTTTTGGGCGAAACCATGCGCGGGTGCTCAGCCAGATGAAAGACGTCGAGCTGACGGCGGTAGTCGATCTCGACGTCGAAAAAGCGAAGCGGGTGGCGCACGAGTATGGAACGGTTGGGATAACCGGGTTCGACGAGCTGCCGGGCGAGATCGCGGCGGCAATCGTAGCCACGCCGACCGTGACACACGAGACGGTGGCGGAAGGGCTGCTGGGCTCGGGCGTCGATGTGCTGGTGGAGAAGCCGATTGCGGATTCGGTCGAAGCCGGTGGGCGGTTGACACGGCTAGCGGAGGAGAACGGACTGATTCTGCAGGTCGGCCATCTGGAGCGATTCAATCCGGCCGTTGCGAAGCTGAGCGATCTTGTGACGGTGCCGCTGTTTTTCGAGGTGCACCGGCTGAGCCTGTTTACGCCACGGAGCCTGGATGTGGACGTGGTGCTGGACCTGATGATCCACGATTTGGATATCGTGCTCCAGCTTACAGGCGAAATGCCGAGCGAAGTGCGCGCGGCCGGAATTTCAGTGTTGTCGTCTAAAGTCGATATCGCCAATGTTCGCCTGGCATTCGCCAGTGGGTGTGTAGCGAATTTGACCGCGAGCCGGGTGTCCACCGAACAGGTGCGGAAGCTGCGACTATTCCAGCCGGGCGAGTATCTGACGGTGGATTATCAGCGCCAGGATCTGACGCGACTGCGGATTTTGCCAAACGAACTCAAAAGACCGATTGAAAACAAAGGAGTTGGTGAGGGTGGGTTCGTTTTTCCAATTGGCGCCGAAAGAATTTCGACAGAAAAGGCCGAGCCGCTGGCATTAGAGTTGGCTTCGTTTGTACGGGCAGTTCGACAGAGATCGCGGCCGAAAGTAGACGGAACGGAGGCGATCCGGGCGCTGCAGTTGGCGGGCACAATTCTTGCTACGATCGAAGAGCACGCGAGCGTAGTCAACGAGACAATCCAGCGCAGCGCACAATTGAAGTGAATTCCATTGTCGTATCGCCCTCAAGAGTGGCGGTGAGCTCTCTTCCACCCTCGCCGGTGGAACTGAATCTTTTGCTCGACTGGGGCGAGAAGCGAACGAGATCGCAGTGGGCGGCGATTCTCGGCGCCTCGCTTGGCTTGCATCTGGCGCTGTTTGTGATTGGCATCCAGATTCCCAGTTTGCTAGGGCAATACCGACAGCAGCCGGAGCGGACGGTAATAGTGCATCGCATTCCGCTTTATCTGCCGCGGGATGCCATGACGCAGAAGGCTCCCAACACCCAGGAAGTGGCAAAGCAAGTCGACCTGGCGGACCTGCAGGAATCGAAGGCCAACAGACCGGGCGGGAGACGGCGGCCACCGAGCGTGCGGCAGTTTGAAATTCCGAAGCAAGCTCCGGTGAAACAAATGGCGCGGAATGAGCCGCCGAAAATTTTGCCCGAAGCTCCCTCCTTGACGATGAACGAAAACGCAAATCCGGCGCCCGGGGTGCCCGGCGGATTACCGGTTCCGGCGCCGCCTCCGCCGGCGCAAGAGACGGCGGGACCGTTTCAGAACCTAGGCTCGGAAGCGGCACCGCCGAATCCGCATCCTACGTTGAGGCCGCCCACGGGCGGAGTGGAAGGAGCGATTCAGGAGTTGCACCAGCAAGCCAATAGCCAACATCTAGCGATGAGCGATGATGCTCCGGAGCGGCGCGCGCCGGGTGGGATAGGGGCGCTAGCGCAGGCGCCGGCACAACATGCGGCAGTGGAACTACAAACCGATGCGAACGGCGCGGATTTCAAGATTTACCTGCGAACGATACTGGCAATTGTACGCGGCAACTGGCGGAAGGTGATTCCTGAAAGTGCGCGCATGGGAACGCTGCGGGGACGAACGGTCGTGGAGTTTATTATCGACCGCGATGGCAGTATTCCGAAGCTGGTAACGGCGGATCCTTCCGGTTCGGAACCACTGGATCGGGCGGCAGTTGCGGGATTGAGTATGTCGAATCCGCTGCCGCCTTTGCCCACCGATTTCAAGGGGTTTCAAGTTCGATTGGCTTTTACATTTGCCTACAACATGCCGGCTAAATGATGGAAGAAGAGGGTGAGCGGCGAACGGTAATCGGCCCCTGGACGGCCGCCCTTTTATATGGGTTGCTTATAGGTGCGGCATTTTGGACGCTGCGGGGGAAGGCTTTGCTTCTGGCTTTGATTATCGTAGGTGCGCTGGCGGCGAAGAGTTTTGTGCATTGGCTGCGGGAGAAAGCCGAGCAATGAATGGCTCATTCGTATCTGAGCGCCACCATGGGATCGACGCGTATGGCTCGCCGGGACGGTGGATAAGCGGCAAACAGAGAAATCACTAAGAACATTAGCGACATGCCGAGGAAAGAAATTCCATCGAAGGTGTTCAGTTTATAGAGCACCCCACGCAGCAGATAAGAGACTCCAAGCGCGAGAAACATTCCGACAAGCAATCCGGCAAGCACGGGCTGTGTGCTTTCGCGCAAGACCAGACCGAGGACGTCGCGTTTTTGAGCACCAAGAGCCATGCGGATGCCGATTTCGCGGGTACGGAGAACGACGATATAGCTGACGGTGCCATAGATGCCCATCACGGCGAGCAGAAGGCCGAACAGGCCGACGGTAGACGCCACAATAGCCGCCAGGCTCGAGCTGAGGAAGGGCGCCGTCGTGCGAAGCATTTCATCGAGAGTGGCAGAGGTTGCCACCAAGGCGGGATCGACGGACGAGAGAAGCGGATCGATGGCTCTTATGACCTGTGCGGGATCGGAGCGGGTCCGGATGAGTATGGAGTGGTTCGGTAGCCGGTCTTCGGGCATTGGCAGGTAGATCTGTTTGGAGTCGCTGCCGTCGAACTCAGCGCCGCGAGTGTCGCGGGCGAGGCCGACGACCTGGTAGGCCGGGCCGTCGGCAAAGAGCTCGCCTGAATTGTGGGACCGCTCGTCGGTAGGACCTAAACGGATGCGTCGACCGATGGGGTTCTCATTGGGCCAGAGTTGTTTGGCGGCCGATTCGCTGAGAATGACGGAGTGCTCGGGTTGGCCAGCCGGCGATTGGAAGCCGCGACCCAGGAACAGAGGGATGCTGAGAGCTTGGAAATAGTTTGGCTGGACGTAGGTGTAGTAGAGGATCGACTGCACATGTTGGGCCGATGATTTTTCTGCATCGAGTGCGACGGCGGCGGTTCGAAAGCCCATATCGTCGGGGGGCCGAGCGCTGGTGACGGCAGCCACTCCGGGCAACGCAGCCAGGCGCGCGCGAAGTTCATGGACGAGAGCAAGCTGGCGGGCGGCGGTGTATGTCGAGGACTCGGGGAATTGAAAATCGAGATCGACGACGCGTTTGCTGGCGTAGCCGGTTGCCAGGGTCAGCGAATTGATGGAACTCCGGATGAACATGCTTCCGGCGATCATGAGGACCAGCGAGAGGGCGACTTGGGTTGCGATGAGGAAATCCTGGATGCGGCGGCTGCGAAGCGGTGAAGTACTGCCTCGGACGGAAGAGGAGAGCGCGGAGTGGGTGCTCTCAAAGGCTGGGGCGAGTCCGAACAGGAGACCGGCGACGAGCGAGATGGCCAGGACGTAGACAAAGATTCCGAGGTCGGGGGTCACGTGGAAAACCAGCGTACCGCTTCCGAGAGGCATAGCTTCAGAGAACCTGGTTGCCAATAGCTGTGTGAGGGCCCAGGTGAACGGGAGCGCGCCGATGCCGGCGAGCAGGCCCAGAAGCCCGCTTTCGGTTAGCAGTTGTCTTACGATGCGCGGCCGGCTGGCTCCAAGGGATAGGCGCGTATGCAGTTCGGCCTGGCGGGATCTAGCACGAGCCAGTTGCAGGCTGCCGACATTGGCGCAGGCAACGATGAGCACCATCCCGGCAGCGGCTATGATGAGCAGAATAGCGAAGGTCAGTCCGGTGTAGAACCGTAAGGGGAGAGGGAACACGGAACCGGGCCAGACGAGCAGGGTGGCCGGCTTAGCCGAATCAGAGCGGGGATCGTGCAGAGTACGGACGTGATCGGCCAGAGTAGTCATCTCCGCTCGGGCCCGGCTGATGGTGACACCAGGAGCAAGGCGGGCAAACAGCCGGTAACGCTGGTTTTCACGGTCGCGCAGCCACTTGTCATCACCATGCATTAAGGGGTCGAGGCAGAGCGGAAGCCAGAAATCAGGCGCGCCCACACCGGTACCGACGAAATCGTGCGGAGTAATTCCGACTATGGTGAGGGCGACGCCATTCAGGTGGATGGTTTTGCCCAGCACCGCCGGATCACCGGCAAAGCGCTTCTGCCAAGAATTTTCGCTGATTAGAACCGAGGGTGAGGCCAGGAGTTCAGGAATGCTTAGGGAGTCGAAGGTACGACCGCGCAAGGGCGCGACGCCGAGAACCTTGAAGTAGTTTTCGGAGACCGCGTAAACGCCGGCGAACTCCGCATTGCTAGCGGGGAAAAAGAGCAGTCCTGAGCGAGCAGCGGAAGCGCGTTGACTGGCGCCGCCAGCGTTCGAGAGCCGCATGTGCTCAGGACTAAAAGCGACCAGTCCGCTGAAGGAGTGGGTTGAATCCCGATACGATTCGTAGTCGGGATAGCTGAACCTGAAAGCGTTGACGCCCGAATCGCTGATCAACGCGAGGTTGACCATTTTGCCGGGATCGCGAGCGTCGAGAGGCCGGGCGATCATAGCCTTGTGGGCCGTGAAGACGGCGGTATTAACGCCGATACCCAGCGCCAGGGCAAGGACCGCAACGGTGGTGAAGCCGGCATTGCGGTATAGCAAACGGGCTGCGTAACGGAGGTCTTGGAGTACGGTTTCGGGCAGCGTCAATTTCGCCTCGTTCTACACACAGAAGACGGAGCAAAAGGCCGGTTATTACAGGTGTTCTACGGAGAATGTTCTTATTGTTTAATTAACAGCGATCATGGACCGCAGCAAGATCTATTGGGCGGTGTGAAGGAGTCCGTAGACGTCCAGTTCGCTGCGTGTACCGACGTAGACTCGCCCGTTGACGACCGTGGGAATCGTGAAACGCACTGAGATGCCCGCTCGGTCGCGGTCGGAGTTCTCTTCGCTGTTGTAGAGCTCGCGAGAAACATCCGCGGCATCGTACGCGTGAAGCACGGCCACTTTCTCGGGAAACACTTCCCAGGTTCTGGTCGCGATGGTCCAAACGATTCCGTCATGATCGCCGTTCGCAGACACGGTGGGGGTTGCTCCTGGATTTACCGGGCCGCCATTTCCGTTGTGTGCCACGACAAGAGTTCCGTTCCGAACTGCCAACTCGTGCAACACGTCCTCGTCGCCAAACACGTAGACGTGCTGATTCCAATAAGCCGGCGCGGCATGTAACTTGCCCTTCAACTTGACTATCTGAACCACCTGATCTCTGGTGGTGTTGTAGCCTCCCATGTGATCCCGGTCGATAACGAACAGCCGGCCGTCCTTTCCGCCGACTAACACCAGATGCCGATGAGCGCCTTGCTGATCAGGCAGGAAAATAGGACCACCCGCACCGAGATCGTCGTCTTTCTTGCTCAGTGCCGCTTCATCCTGCGGCGTGAAATAATCCCGTACGACCAGCTTGTTGTTGTCGAGTGCTAGTTTCAGGATGGTGTCGCCGTAATCCCGACCGCTAGCGGCATCAAATTTACCGTTTCCGGTAACGACGAAGGTGTTGCCGTTTACGTCCGCCGCAGGACCCGTATCGCTTTGCCAGATTCCGCTTTCTTTCGAATTGGGTGATGTATTGAAGACGGCTTTCTGCCCCAATGTGTGCGCGTCGTAAGCCATTACCCAACCGTGATAATCGCCGACGTCGCAGGAGGAAGCCCAGGTGAGATACACGGTTCCGTTGCTAAGCAGGAGTGCGCTTCTAGGATTCTCCACCAGTGGATCGAAAGCAATCCTTTTGCTCGCGCTGCCACCAACTGAGGCATCGATTTTCACGGGGCTGCCCGACCGTTCCGCGCCTGTTTTCACATCCAGCGCGTGGAGACGTTGCACATAGCTGTCCTTTTCCTTCGTGCGAACCAGCAGGTAGAGGGTTCCGGTTTTGACATCGATCACCGGCGTGGACGTGATTCCCACCTCCGGATTTATGAACGGACAGTGGACGTCGCGGGCGGGAATTGCCGTGACGCCTTTGTTTTCGTCCAGAAAACTGACGTGCCATAACGGCTGGGCACGAGCATCGGCGTCGAATGCGTACACGCTATCGTGCTCTGTCGCGACGAAGATCACGTTGTGCTTTCCCTTGCCGGGAATCTGCAAGTGTGGCAGGTACAGCGGCTGCGTATATACGTCGCCATCTACTCTACGTGAGAAGAGTTTCCCGAAAGTTTTTCCTGTGACATTGCTGGGCTTCAGCGTTGTTTCAGCCGAATTGGCTCCCGTTCGCTCGTTGTTGTACTGAGAGGTGGTGACCGTCTGGCCGAATCCGAGAGAAGCCGCGCACGTCGCGATCATCAGAACACTAACCCGAAGCGGGTACGGCAACCGAATGGTCCTTGACATCGTAGATAGCATACTACGTAGCGAGGTCGCCCCAATTGGGTACAGACGGCACAAGCCGTCTGTATTTGTTTCGAAGAAAAAAGTGGAAGAGAGTTTGTGACAGGTGGTTTTGGCCGGGTTCGACCGGTTAGATAGCTGCTCTCGTCACTCAATTTGCGTGAGCAATTCGACCGAGATCAGAGTTTCTGGTGAGTCGGGCTGAGCAGCAAACAGGTTCTTCCATTCACTGTTGCCGTTTTCAAACGCGGTTCTCGATCCGTAGGCAGCCATATCCGGATATTCGATCATCAAGATCACGGGACCGGTGTCCGGGCCAGGAACAGTGCTGCGGAACAGACGAATCGTGCTCGGCATGACCGGACTGTTAAATTTCGGTTGTGAGGCGGTCTGAAGCTTGGCCATGAAGTCCGCCATACGCCCCGGCTTCACGTCGTACTTGAAGATTGCAAGAACCATGCCAAGCATTATCGGGCATGCGAGAAGGTAGAGCGGAGCACGTTCAGTTAGCAACTTCAGAGCCGACGTGCGGTGCGCGAATCGCCGGCACGTCATGGGAACGAACAGCTTAATTCGCGCGTCTTCTAAGCAATCGCCGGCAAAACGGAGCCTGGGTCGCGATACCGCGGCGGAGATTGCTTCCAAACGTCGAGGGCCACGACCGGCCCTTTGCCGGCTAGATAGTTGCCTCCGGGGAGGGCTGTTATGGCGCTATTCGTCCAGTTTTGGGACCGGCTTACGAACGATCTGCGCTATGGGATGCGGATGCTGCTGGCCCGGCCGGGGTTCACGGCGGTGGCGGTGCTTTCAATTGCGCTTGGCGTCGCGGCAACGACAGCGATTTTCAGCGTGGTCTACGCAGTCCTGATCGATCCGTATCCTTATCGCGCGGCGGGTCGCATTGGCTCGCTTCATCTATCGAGCAAAAAAGACCCCGATCGCGGCGTTGGGTTTTCAAAGGCGCAGTACCTGGAGATCAAGTCGCGCATGCGCTCAATGGAAGATGCAGTGGCAGCCGATTTTCAGGAGGTCATCATGACCGGATCCGGACCGGCGGAAGTTGTCAAGCTTCACCATGATTCCCCGAATTTCTTCGATTTCATGGACGTCCGCCCACTGCTTGGCCGCGAGTTCGGGGCGAAAGACATGCCGCACGGCGCAGCGCCCGACCCGGTTGCCGTTATCAGCTACAAGTTTTGGCAGCACGCGTTCCAAGGCGATCGCGACGTGCTGGGAAAGCAGATCCGCTTAAACGACGATCTCTACACAATCGTCGGTGTCCTACCGGTACGCTTTACCTGGGGCGACATGGATGTCTATGTACCGATGGACATGCGGCCCAGCACCTCGAATTTTGTCGACGTGCAGTTCCGGATACGGCCGGGTGTCACCCAGGATCAAGTGCAAACGGAATTTGGGCCGCTGCTGGAAGGGTTCCGCCGCCAAGTGCCGAGCTACATGTATCCGCAGGAGCCGTTCAAGGTGAAATTCGTTAGCGTCAACGACAGCATTCTCGGCAAATTCGAGAACACGCTGCTGGCGCTGTTCGGCGCGGTCGCGCTTTTATTACTGATCGCCTGCGCCAATGTGGCGAACCTGCTGCTTGCGCGTGCGACTGCGCGAGAAGGCGAAATGACGATACGAATTTCAGTGGGCGCCACGCGCATGCGCCTGATACGCCAGTTACTTACTGAAAGCGTGCTGCTGGCTGTGGCGGGCGGCTCATTCGGCGTCGCGCTCGCTTATGGCGCGGTGCGTGCCATCGTCGCGCTGATGCCCGAATATTCGATTCCGCATGAAGCGGTGATTGCGCTGAACTGGCCGGTTCTCTGGTTTGCGCTTGGGATCTCCGTGCTGACTGGACTTGTGTTCGGCATTGCTCCAGCTTTGCAGGTTTCCGGAGAAACGCAGGCGGAGGGATTACGAAGTTCCGGCCGCGGCGCGGGGGTGGGCGCTCGCAGCAGAGGCCTGCACAATTCGCTGATTGTTGCCGAGGTGGTGCTTTCTCTGGTTCTGCTGACTGGAGCGGGCCTCGCCATCAACGGCTTATTTGCGTTGGAGAGGCAGAACCTGGGCTACAATCCGCGCAACGCGCTGACGTTTCGCATACCGTTGAGCGAGACGCGCTACAAACAGTGGTCCACGCGGCTCACATTATTTCAGAACATGATGAGCCGGATGAGGCGGCTGCCGCAAGTGAAAGCCGCGGCTATTAGCGGTATGTTCATTCCGCCGTATGGCGGCATGCGAACGAAAGCGATGCTGGACGACCGGCCCGCATCGGAAGCGCCGGACATCGTGATTAATCTGGTCGATTCCGATTATTTCGAATCAGTGGGAACACGGCTTCTGCGCGGGCGCAAGTTCACACAAGGCGATATTTTGCAAGCTAAACCGGTAGCGCTGATTAGCGAGGACGAGGCAAAGCGCGATTTCCACGGCAAAGATCCGATCGGGCATCACATACAGGTGGACCTTTTCAATCAGCCGATTCCGCCGCAATGGCCCAAAGCGCCGGCTTTCGTTAACTCTTTTGAGATTGTCGGGGTGGTGGGGACGGCGCGTAACCGCGGCTTGACGGACGCGCCTGAGCCCGCGCTGTTTGTTCCGTATTCGATCATCATTTCGCCGAGCCCGATGATGATCTTGCGAACCCAAGGCGATCCCGAAGCTCTAATCGGTTCGGCGCGGCAAGTTGTGCGGTCGGTGGAACAGAACCAACCTATTACAGAGGTTCGAACGCTGGAAGGCTGGTTGAACACGGCGACGGCGTATGCGCAGTTCTCCACATTTCTTTTCGGCATTTTCGGCGCTATCGGGCTGACGCTTGCGAGCGCGGGTGTATTCAGCGTGGTATCGTATGCGGTTGCTCACCGGACGCGCGAATTCGGCATCCGCATGGCGCTGGGCGCGAAGCCGCGCGATGTGCTGCAACTGGTTGTGACCGCGACCGGCCGAGTGGTCGCGGTCGGGATGGCGGTCGGCATTTTGATCAGCATCGAAACCAGCCGCTTGCTTGCCGACAAGATGCAAGGAATGGGTAGTTCAGGTCCGCTGCTATTCACTGCCGTGCCCGCCATACTTCTGTTGGCCGCTATGATCGCTTGTGTGCTGCCGGTCCGCACGGCTACGCGAATACAGCCGACAGAAGCCCTGCGGCATGAATAGGCGGCAAGCGAATAACCAATCACACGTTATTCAACGAATTGAAACTGCATCGTTTGTAGTCGAACTAGTTTTCAGTTCTCACTTGCAAATTCGTGAAGGATTGAGCGAAGTGCAAGCGTCGACACGATTGTCGACGCGGCAGACGTAGGCGTCTGCGCCACAGCGTCCTCTTCTGTTCTTAATTCTTAATTTTGCAAGCGGCTCGAGTTATTGCTGTTGCCAGTTCTGGATGGTCTCCCGCGCAAAGTCTTCGTAGCGGCGGGGCGTATGCCCCAGCAGTTTCGTCGCCAATTCGAGATCCGCATCAGCGGCGACAAATCCGCGCTCGAGATAACCCTGGAACATCATACGGATATCGAATGCTGACCATGACGGGGCCCGCTGGCGCATCTGCTGTTCAAACCCCGCCATGTCGTGTCCGCCATAGTGGATTTCCCTGCCAAGTAAACGGCTCCAGATGGCGGCTATTTTGGGTCCGCTCAGCGCCTCCGGGCCATTGAGGTTGTAAGTCTTGCCATAATGCCCTTCGGTTGTAAGTGCTATCGCAGCAGACTCAGCGATATCTCTTACATCGACCGCCGAGATGCCTTGGAGTCCGAGAGGCATCGGATACACGCCAGCCTTCGTCAGCGGATCTTTAAGCGATACATCATTCTGAAAGAAATAATTCGGGCGGATGATGGTGAAAGGCAGGTCAAACTCGCGGAGAGCGTTCTCAATAGCCAGTTTGGAGGCAAAGTGCGGAACGTCTTTAAATTGGTCTACCTTGAAGACCGAGTGATAAACGATGTGTTTGAGTTTCACTTTCTTTGCAAGGTCGTAGGCTATGAGGCCTTGCGTGAGCTCATCCGGGACGACGGCATTCAGTAGATAGAGTTTATCTACGCCGTCAAGCGCCTTCTCCACCGAGACGGGGTCCAGCAAATCACCCACGGCAATCTCGATTCCTTCGTCGGGTGACTTGGACCGCTCAGGTTTGCGCACCAGTACACGAAGCGCCGCATCGCGCTTACGAAGTTCTTTTACTACTGCAGAACCGACCGTGCCGGTACTGCCTGTCACTAAAATCTTCATTTGTAGTCGCTCCTTCGACAGTAATGCGATGAAGCGACGAGAACAATCGGTCTGTTAGCAATTGTTTGTTTCTAGAATGAAACAATGAAGGACCTCAATGAACTTCAGATTTTCACGGCTATCGCCGGGGAAATGAGCTTCACGCGCGCAGCCGACGGGTTGGAGATTTCGAAAGCGGCTGCAAGCCGCGCAATCGTCAGCCTGGAGCGGCGTTTGGCAACTCGTCTTTTCGAACGCACCACCCGGCGCCTCAGACTCACGGAAGGCGGAGAAATTTATCTCGAGTATGCGAGGCGTGCGATGGAGGAGGCGGCGGATGGCGAGGCAGCAGTTTCCAAATTAGCGGACCAGCCACGCGGAACATTACGCGTCGCCATGCCGGTGACTCTTGCTCAATCCTCCGTGGCACCAAAGCTGGCCGGGTTTCTGCAAACTTATCCGGAATTGAGGATCGAAATAACGCTGCGGGGAGGACAAATCGATCCGATTGCGCAACGGGTGGATGTAGCGTTTCAGACTACGCGGCCGGAGACGGATTCACAGGTCATTCAGAAACGAATGATTAAGGTGCAACTCGGCATTTACGCGAGCAGCCAATATCTAAAGGCTGCGTGTATGCCGCGCTCGCCCCAGGAACTCACCCAGCACTCCTGCCTCACGCTGACGACGGCGCGCGAAGGGACAAACTGGAGCCTTCACAAGGACGGCAAGATGCAAGAGGTTCGGCTGCGCGGAAAAGTATCGATTGGCGACCCGGTGATTCATCACCGACTCTGCCGCGATGGAGCGGGAATTGCGATCCTACCGAACTGGTTGGTTCAGGATGACGTCAGAAAGAAACATCTGGTGCGAGTACTCGCAGAGTGGACGCCGAGCCCGATCGAGCTTTATGTTTTATACCCGACCCGCCTCAGCATGACACCGAAACTCAACGTATTTCTGAAGTTCATGGAATCTGTGGTTCCGAAGGATGAAGACGCTTACTGAGGCGGGCGATTCCATTTTGTTCTAGAACGTGGCGATCGGATTGAGAGGAGAACCCGTACCGCCTGGCACTGGAAGGGGCGCGGCGGTCAGCAGGAAGCTCCAACGCCGCCGTTGCGCCGCGCCCTTCGCCAACTCCTCCAGATCACAGTTGTCGAAGATGGGCGTGCCCATGGCGACGAGCAGAAGTTGATGCATCGGCTGCACGACACCGGGAACTCCTGATGGCATGACGTCGGTGGCAGCATCGCTGCCGACCATGGCCACGTCACGCTGCTTCAGCCACTTGGCCGTGGAAGCGTAGAGTCCGGCGATACGGGCAGGATCCCACGGTCCCTTGGCTGCGCGGCGCGCCCAGCGGCCGGTTCGAATGAATATGACATCGCCGCTGCCAATTTTGATGCCCGTCTTCTGCTCCCAGGCGTCCAGGTCTTCCGGATAGATTGCGGTCGAAGGCTCGAGGAAGGGTACATTCTTCAACCGTGGGATGTCGATCAGAACTCCACGCGTGAAGATACCGTTTTTATAGCCGGTGACCGGGAGTTCCTTGGCTCCTTGGGAGGTGACATCGGTCTGCGGAAAACCGTTGTACATTTTGCCGTGCCAGGCCATGTGACAGAGAGCATCCATGTGGGTATGGGCATAGCCGTGAAAAGAGACGCTGTAGTTGTCCAACACGAACTGACCGCTCGGATGCGCTCCGGTCGAAAGCATGGTGTGGGAGAAGGGGGACGGATTATCGGCGGCTTTCTCTGTTTCTGCATTGTGAGCGAGTGAAATTGAGTAGCCCTCTTTCACGAGTGCCGCCGCCTGCCTGCGCTTTTCCGGTGTAATCAGATTTACAGTACCGACCTGGTCCTGTTTGCCCCACCTTCCCCAATTGGAAAGCTCGCTCATCCAACGATCCACATCGGCCTGAGTCATCTTTTGAGAAGAGGGCGCCGACAACGCAAGACCGGCGAGGCCTAGCAGGAAGAGGATCGGTAATCGCGTTTTGGCCATGGTGGCAATTATATTAGCCGCGGCCACGAGCAGCCGGTTTATTCAGCTTGGTTTGGGGGAAAAAACGGCGGCTCAGTCAGCCACAACGCGCGGATTCCGATAGGCTGATACGGAGGCACTTCGCGATCACTCTCTGCATTCGATCTTCGGGCGAGAGGACTTCCGCTACGACGTCATGTCTTCGTCTGATAGTAGTGCGGTTCCAACGTGAACCGAAAGTTTTCGGTGCGTTTCTAGAGAAGATATGGCCCGTCAATAACTTTCCCTTTAGGTTGTTTAAACTCAAAGGCTCTGGCAATCGCTTGAAGTCCGGCATTTGGCGAATTTGCTGGCTCCGAGGTCTGTGCGTGCTCGGCCTCCTCTATGTGCATACAATCACTGCGAAATCCGGCGCAGAGATAACCGGTACGGTGTTGAATGATCAATCCAGCGAACCGGTTCTGAACGTTGAGGTCCAGTTAGCCGGGCGATCGGAGCGGACACGCTCAGACGGAGCGGGGCGGTTCACCATCGGCAATTTGCCGTCGGGCGATTACGTTATACAAGCGTCCGCTGCTGGATACTTCAGCATCAATCGCGAGTTTCATCTCGAGCCCAGTCAGACGGTGCAACTGGAGGTGGCGCTCACACCCGATCACCTGCAGCATTGGGACTCGGTGTCGGTGAACTCGAGTTTGCTGTTCAATAAGACAGATGAGAACTCATTGGGCGGCTTCACGCTGGCCGGCAGCGATGTTAAGAATCTAGGCACGGTGCTGGCGGACGACCCGTTGCGGGCGCTGCAGGCGGTCCCGGGCGTCACATCCAACAACGACTTCGAAGCCCGCTTCTCGGTTCACGGCGCGGATCCCGATCGAGTTGGCATTTACCTGGACGGTATTCAACTACATCAAGCAATCCACACCTTGGAGGGCACCGCGACTTCCGGATCGAATAGCATCTTCAACTCCGATGTTACTGATCGACTGAGCTTGTATGACGACGCGCCGCCTGTGCAGTTCGGGAACAATTCGGCTGGTGCTGTTGATGTAGGGATGCGTGATGGTAATCCTGACAAGTACTTGTTTCGAGCCACAGCGAACTTCGCTTATGCGGGATTTATGGCTGAGGGGCCGCTCCGAGTAGCAACGCCCTGCTCATGGATTGCTGCCTTTCGGAAGAGTTACTTGCAGTACGTTCTTCAGCAGGAAATGACGGATCCTGCCATGTCGTTCGGCTTTCAGGACGTCCAGGGACGATTCACGTGCAAAGTTAACTCCAACAATACCCTGACATTGGAACTGATCGATGGTAACACCGGTATCGATCTCAGTCGCATCCGGGCTCAGCTGGGCAGTAACTCGCTGATGACATCCGATCAGACACTCAACCTGGGGAACCTTGGATGGCAATACGTACATAACGGCGATCTGCTGGTAAACACTCATGTCGCGTGGAGTCGAGACAGTTTCGCCAATGTAAATCCAATGTCAGCCCCCCTGGGCAGCGGCGACTATAACGAGTGGACCTGGAATACGAGCGCCACGTGGATGTGGAATGAGAAGGACCCGCTCAATGTTGGCATCAGTGCTCGGCGCATTCATGATGCCGGATATCTGACACAGTACAATTCTCAATCACCTTTACAGATTCTGAACCAGTATGGCGGGGCCGCGACACTCACTTCCGGCTTTATCGACCAGGGGTGGACGGGGCTGAACGGCCGTCTGCATGTTACGGTGGGCGGGCGCTGGGACCGTAATTCGCTTGATGCGATCAGCGTTGTTTCACCACAGGCAGGTCTGACCCTACGGCTGCCATTCTCCACGCAACTTCAGTTGGGGTGGGGACAATATGCGCAATTTCCGGAGGTCGCGCAGCTCACTTCAACACTCGGTCGTCGCGGATTGTTGCCGATTCGCACAACTCACACCACCGCCGCAATCGAGAGACGCTTGACTGAGCGGGTCCGCGTGCGCGCCACCTTCTACAACAGACAAGATCGTGATCTGCTGTACCAGCCTTTCCTCGACCCTCGCTTGATTAATGGAGCCGTCTTTGTGCCTCCGCCAAACCCGCTGTATGAGAACTCCCTTCGTGGTTACAGTCGTGGCTTTGAATTCCTCGTTCAGCGTTCGACAGTGAAGGGTCTAATGGGATGGGTTTCGTACGCTTATGGACGGACGATGATGCGGGACGGAGCAACAGGTGACACCTTCCCATCCGATTTCGACCAGCGCCATACCGTCACTTCGTACCTGAGCTATAGGATCCGGCCGACAGTGAATCTCAGCTCTCGCTGGACCTACGGCAGCGGTTATCCATTGCCTGCATTCTTGTCAGTGAAAGAGCCGTATACACTTAGCTGGGCATCGCCGTACCTCTTAGGCGATCAGCGGAACCAGCTGCGGCTGCCGGCCTATCAAAGGCTTGACATCCGAGTCAGCAAATCGTGGACCCGAAGCAAGTGGAAAAAGACACTTTATGCGGAGGTCATCAACTTAGAGAACAGGGACAACTACAGGTTCGACAGCCTTGACGGATACAA
>DATAYL010000370.1:0-3048 GCA_036272575.1 Bryobacteraceae bacterium
TGCAGATCGTCGGCATCACCGAGACCGGTAAGTATGAATCCCTGGGTGAAGACCCGAAGCCATGTGTCTTTCTGCCAGTCGCACAAACCGGCACCGGCTGGACAACGCTGGTCGTCCGCAGTTCCTTGCCACCGGCCGCCATCCTGAAGTCGTTGCGCAAAACAATTCTCGACCTCGACCCCGACCTGACCCTCTTCGTTGCCAGTAGTTTGAAAGAGCAGCTCGCGTTGCCTCTGTTCCCCGCGCGCATCGCCGCTATTGCCCTGGGTGTGTTTGGCGCGCTCGCCGTGGTGCTCGCCGCCACCGGCCTCTTCGCCGTAATGGCTTACGCTGTCTCCCGCCGGACGCGCGAAATCGGCATCCGCATGGCCCTCGGCGCGCAACCTGCGCAGGTGCTTTCCTCCTTGTTTCGCCGTACCTTGCTGTTCTGCGCCGCCGGCCTTCTCCTCGGCACCGGTATCACTCTTCTTGCCGCCCGCCTGCTCTCAGCCGTGTTGTATGGCGTCAGCCCACGCGATCCCGCCACGTACACGGCGGCGCTTTTCGTAATGAGCGCGGTCGCGCTCCTCGCTTCCTGGCAGCCGGCCACGCGCGCGATCCGCACGGACCCCGCCGCCACGCTACGCGAACAGTGACTACTTAAACTCAACCAACGCCAAACTCTCCGGCCCCAATTCTATCGGTTCACCAAACGAACGTTTCTCAGCCGCGGGCAGTTTCGCTTTTTCGAGCAGCGTACGAATCTGGCTCAACGTAGGCAGCGCGGGGGAACCCATTTTGCGCCAGTCTTCTAAAACCGACCCCTGCTCGGGACTGACCACCTGTATGGTGTATGACTTGGCGCGAAAACCCTTGGCGGCCAGGTGAAAAGTCTTTACCGGTATCTGTTCATGCGGCTCCGCGTAATTCCAGAGCGCAACCGCGTACCCGCCATCCGCCCGCTTGGTAACCAGCGCATTTTCCGAACTGACATCCACCCGCTGCTCTCCCAACTGATGTAGCAAATCGAAGTCCCAAAACGCAGCCTTCGGTAAATGCCGCTCGGCAATCAACCCGTATCCGCCATAAAACGGCGTTTTCACAACACCCTGCTCTTCGAACACATCGGAGAAGGTCCAGTACGACATCATGTTCGTCAGCCCATCGCACTCGCGGATATTGTTCGCGAGCCACGGCCCCATGAACGCGTCATCCGTGACTTCCGGTTGATTCATATACGTTGCGTTGTACTCCGACCAGATAATTGGTATGTCCGGCGCCGCGGAAGCCTTCACCTGGTCATACACTTTCTTCGCAGATCGCGCCACCATGTCCCTCCGAGCGATCGGCAGCTTCTTGCCGAACACATTCATCGAATCTTCGTTGCCATAGACGTGCGTCGAAACATAATCGAACGGCACGCCGTTCTGTTTGCAGTGCGCGATGAACGCATCGACCCAGGCCGCCTGGGCAGTTGCCGGGCCTCCGATGCGCAACTTCGCGTCCACGCTTTTCACCGCCTTGGCGGTTATATCGTAGAAGCCAAAATACGTGGCCTGCTGTGGTTCGCCATCCCAGAAATCAATGTTCGGCTCATTCCATACTTCGAAATACCATTTCTCTACTTCGTCCCTGCCGTAGCGTTCCACCAAATGCTGCGTGAACGCCTGAATCAGCGCGCTCCACTTCATGGGGTCATTCGGTGGCGAGGGAAACGGCTTGTACCAAAACGGATGCGGCTTCAGATTTGCGGCTAGCTTGCGCGGCATGAAACTCAATTCGACAAACGGCTTCACGTTGTTCTCGAGCAGGCTATCGTAGATCTGATCGACGTACGAAAAGTTGTAAACCGGACGGCCTTGCGCGTCCTCGTCATAGACCCCGTTTTCGTCGTCTAGAATGGCATGAAAGCGTATGTAGGTGAACCCCGTGTGATCTCTCACCCTTCTCAGGTCCTTT
The DNA here is from genome assembly GCA_036272575.1 of Bryobacteraceae bacterium. Lineage (GTDB taxonomy): Bacteria > Acidobacteriota > Terriglobia > Bryobacterales > Bryobacteraceae > Bog-105. The sequence goes on from DATAYL010000370.1 coordinate 1,939, forward strand.
CGATAGCTTTCGCGCATGCTCAAATTGGCGCGCCCAGAGCCGAACATCTGCTCCCAAAAGTGGGGAAACGGGTGCGTCGCTGCTCCCGCGTCTATGCTTATTGTTTCTTCCGTCCCGCCTGACTGCGCCCACGCCGCTAAGACGCTTGCGCCTGCCAGCAGCGAGAGAACTGCCGTCCTCTTCACATTGATCACGACTTGTTAGAAGCCGCATCGCCCAGGAGGTTGCAAGGCTGGTAGGATTGAAGAAGTTCCCCGGATCCGTGAGGTGTCTTATGAAACGTTTTGCGGCTATCGCTTTCGCCGTTATGACATCATCTGTTCTGTGTCTCGGCCAGCAGCCTGGCAGTCCGCCGAGCGCCCGCCCTGACGACTCTGCCTCTTTCGGCAATCATCATTCCGCAAACAAAGACAAGGCTCCCACCAGCCGCACTGTCAGTGGGCAGGTGACGGATGATTCGGGCCAGGTTTTGCAAGGCGCGATGGTCACCTTGACCGACAAAAAGACGAATGAGAAAACCGAATTCTTTACGAAGAAAGATGGTCGTTATCAGTTTGCCGATTTGAGCTTCAACCAGGATTACGAGTTGCAGGCGCGCTACAAAGATAAACAAAGCGTCTCGCGCAAGATTAGCCAGTTCGACGCCGCGGCCAATCCGGTGCGAATCCTCGAAATACCGGTGGCCAAGGAAACCACTCCGAATTCCGCGGCGAAAAACACCCCTCCTTCCAAACAGTAGCTGGGCGTTATTGCTATTTACCACGCGAGAGCTTTAGATGCGCGCCTATTTCAAGGGCCCGTGTACCAGCGATGTTTCTCCGCTCGTGCGATTGAGCCAGGTCACGGCGCCAAATGCACCGAGCCATGAACCCAAAGCCGCGAAAAAAACGTAGACTGGATTGCCCGTGTAACTGATCACAGCGAACGCGGAGAGCAGATACCAGAGGCTGCTCCAATTGGCCGCCGCGATCCGGCGTCGGCCGGATACGGCTGAGTTGAAGAGCACGTAAACAGCATCGGTGGTAGCGGTAGAGGCGAGCACTCCCAGAGCGATCAGCGGGTGTGGAGGATGCATAACGTTCACGTTACGCTAAAAATCCATGAGCCCGC
>DATAYL010000371.1:0-3168 GCA_036272575.1 Bryobacteraceae bacterium
CCGGGTTATCTCCAAGTGAAGGGCCGGAGGCGGTATTTAGGTCCCTGTCGAGAAGGGTACCCTTTCAGCACCGATTGATCATTCGTGGCGCAACGCCTCGAGCGGATTCAAGTTCGCCGCGCGGCGGCCTGGGACGAGGCATGCGAGCGAGGCAACCACGAGAATGGCCAACACAGTTGCTGCGTAGATGAAGGGATCTAGGGCGCGGACGTGAAAGAGTAGCGATTGGAAGATTCTCGCGAAGGCTGCGGAGAGGCAAAGTCCAGCGCCGATGCCGACTACGACGGGCATCATTCCTTGACTCAGAGTGGATTCAATGATCTGAACGGGCACCGCGCCAAGCGCCATACGGATGCCGATTTCCGAAGTGCGCCGGCTAGTGGTGAACGCGAGGACGCCATAGATGCCCATCACCGCAAGAAGGAGTGCAACGCTCGCGAAACTGGCGAGCAGCACTAACTCGAAACGCTGGGGCGCAAGTGAGCGATCAATGACCTGCTTCATGGTGCGGACCGAAGGGATGGCAGCCTCCGGTCCAAGACGGTTGATGATGCGGCGAATAGCCGACGCAACGTTCAAGGGATCCGACCCGCTGCGAACCACCAACAACATATCGCGCGCAAAGCCATTTGAGCTTGGGAAGTAGACCGTCATTGACGACTCTTGGGTGAGCGACGTGCCGTGGACCGCGCCGACGACTCCGACAACCGTCTGAAGGCGCGAATTGCCAAACTGCTTCAATGGGCGTCCAATTGCGCTTTGGCCATGCCACAGACGCTGGGCCAGATTCTCACTGATAATCACCTCCCGCGTGTCACCGACGTGCTCTGTAAAGGTTCGCCCGGCTTTCAATGGAATGCCTGCGGATTGAAAATACCGGGCGCTCGCATAGCGGTAGTTCGCCATGGGCCACTGCGTGACGGGAGGGATGGGACGATCACCGGCTGTGACCGGATTATCCGGGTTTTCAGAATTGTCCTCACCAGGAGCTACGGGAAGCTGGGAAACCACTCCTGTTGCCTTCACACCGGGCAGCGCTTTCGCCTGTTCAAGCAGCCGCTTATAGAAGGAAGAGATGCTCGCATCGTCATGGTATTTTTCGGGCGGTAGATCAATGCCAACGCTAAGCAGATTTTCTACATTCAGGCCCGGATTCACGCCGAGGATCACGGCGAAACTGCGAAGCAAGAGACCGGCGGCGAGTAGCAAAACCGTGCTAAGAGCCACTTCGGTCGCAACCAGCAATTTACCGGTGCGGTGTCCTTTACGGCCTTCGGTGGCTGTTCTTCCGAACGATTGCAGCGCCTCTTGCGGGTTGATGCGGCTGGCGCGCCATGCCGGCCACATTCCAAACACGAGCGCGGTGGCGACGGCGGCTCCCAGTGCGAAGAGCAATGCGGCAGGATCGAGGGCGAGTTCATTGATGCGCGGCAAATCGACGGGCGCCGCCAATCGCGCGGCCCGGAGCAGCCAAAACGCCAACAATGAGCCAAGCAGGGCACTACTACCTGAAAGCAGTAGGCTTTCGGTGAACGCATCGCGCAACAGATTTCCGGTTCGAGCGCCCAATCCCAGGCGGACAGCCCAATCGCGGCGTTGCGTGGTCGCGCGGACCATCATGAGATTCATCAAATTGATGCAGACAATAAGCAGCACGGCTGACACCGTTCCCATGAGAACGAGCAACGGCAGCCGGATGTCGCGTGCCATCGCGGCTTGCAGCGGACGAACCACGGGATCGATCTCTACGGGCTCCGGATAGCGCTTCGCGATGACCTTTTCGAGCGCGGTGAGGTCGGCAACGGCTTGCGGTGCGCGAATGCCCGGTCTCAAGCGGCCAATGGCTATAAAATCGAAGTCGCCGAGAGGGCTGCCCAATTGGTCTTTCGTGAAAACGAGGGGAGTCCAGTATTCAGAGCGATCGGGCAAGACTACAACCTCTGACAGCTGGCGCCCGCCGGGGAAAGGGAAACCGGGCGGCATAACGCCAATCACCTCGTGTGGCTGCCCATTAAGGAGAACCTTCCGTCCAAGCGCATCGCGGCGGCTGGAAAGGCGGTTCTGCCAGAAGCGGTAGCTAACGATGATGACTTGGTTGTAGCCTGACTGATCCTCGCCAGGGGCGAAGTTTCTTCCAAGCATGGGCTGAACCCCGAGCATGTGGAAGAAATTGGCTGTAACGCGAGCTCCGCTGAGCTGCTCGGCGGCCCCGAAGCCGGTGAGGATGTTCGAATCCGGGACCACGAGGCCGACTTCTTCGAGAGTACGCGAATGATCGCGCCAGAGCAGGTAATGCCGTGCGTTCACGGGGATGGTGGAAAGCTCTTTTGCGAACTGCGGCACCCGGAACAGAAGCGTAGCGAGGCGGCCTGGATCGCGATAGGCAAGAGGTTTGAGGAGCACCGTCCGAGTGATGGAGAACATAGCCGTCGTTGCGCCAATTCCGAGCGCGAGAATGGCAATGGCCAGAAGCGCAAAGCCAGGAGAACGGCGAAGACCGCGAAACGCGTTGCGGAGACTGAGTGGCATAACTGGTAACACGACAGAAAGCCAGTCGAAGTTTCATATTATGTTGCTCCAATACCTGCTGGCTGTAGCCCTGCAAACCGGCCCGCCAAAACGTTAGTACCAAGAAATTGCCAAGCCGGAAACGGCGCCCATGGCTTTCATGAGTACAAGGCGGTTAAACCGGGTTACCGCCGAATGACAGTGCCGGATTTACGTCCGGCTTCATCTCGCCAGCTCTCAATGGAAGGAAATGCCAGGGTACAAGGTCACACGGCGAGATTACAACATTACACTCAAGTTTTTCGAGTGCTTCTCTTCAATGGGATGGTTTTGACTACGGCCTTTCGCGGAGGAACCGCTTTCTGCCGCGGGCGCGTCAAGCGTGAAACGGCAGGCATCTGTGTAGTTTGCGCAGCTCTATGTCTCGCCCATCGTCTCTTGTTAGCTTGTACGATGCGTTTGAGGCCCTGTGGGCTGATTCGCTGTTTCTGCTGGGCAACTGATTTTGCGTTGGACTTTATCGATGTCGCAAAATAGCGACCGCCTTGCTTCTTGAGCTTCTTCTGCTTTACCAAAGTGCTCAGCGCGTTATAAATGAGGTTCTCACTACGGCCGATGTGGCGAGCCGTGAACACCTCGGCGATATCCTTTGGCACAGCA
>DATAYL010000372.1:0-5121 GCA_036272575.1 Bryobacteraceae bacterium
ACGTTTCCACCTGAAAAGCGAGGTCTCGCATTCTCGATATACGGCGTGACGGCGGTCGTTGCGCCCTCCATCGGACCTACTTTGGGAGGCTGGATCACGGACAACTACACGTGGCGCTGGATCTTTCTAATGAACCTTCCAATTGGCATCCTAGCCTTGTTCCTCGTGTTCACCTTCGTCGAGGATCCGCCGTTCCTGCAGCGAGCAACGCTTCGGGAAAATAGGATCGATTACATCGGATTTGGTCTCCTCGCCATCGGAATCGCATTTCTTCAAATCGTGCTCGACAAAGGACAAGAGGACGACTGGTTCGGGTCCCAATTCATTCTCGTGCTGTCAGTCATATCGGTGATTTGCCTCGTGAGCCTCGTGGTATGGGAACTGCACGTAAAGAAGCCTATTCTCGACTTTCGCTTGTTCACGAACGGGAATTTTGCGAACTCCTGTCTGATGATGTTCATGGTAGGAGCAGCATCGTTCTCCACCACCGTTCTGATGCCTCAGTTCCTTCAAAGTCTCATGGGATATACCGCCGAAACCGCCGGAATGGTCCTGTCCGCTGCAGCGATCATTCTGCTTGTCGAACTCCCCTTTGTTGGACAATTGACAAGTAGAATTCAAGCGCGTTACTTGATGGCTTTTGGGTGGGCGATCCTGGCTGTCGCCATGTTCGCATCCACGCGACGGATAGATCTCCAAATAAGTTTTGAATCAGCGACCTGGTTACGGATTGCCCAATACGTGCCTATCGGATTTATCTTCATTCCTGCAACTATGGTCGCGTATCTCGGAATACCTCAAGCGAAAAGTAATGCGGTAGCCGGCTGGGTGAACTTCGTTCGCAACATGGGCTCTAGCGTTGGTACCTCAGCGGTTACCACGATACTGGCGCGGCGCGCACAGGTTCACCAAGTAATGCTCGCTAGTCATACTGGCTTTAGCAATTCTGCCTTTCAAAGCGCGGCTGCGGCGCTTACGGAAAAACTCAAGCGAGGCGACGTGCATGAGCCACAGTTGCAGGCGTACAGCAGAGTTTACAGCATTGTGCAAAACCAAGCCTCGACGCTCTCTTACATCGATGCGTTTTGGATGCTAGGCGTTGCTGCCGGTACGATGTTCTGTCTTAGTTTCTTGCTGAGGAAGAATAATCCGCGAGCGCCGCGAGCGAGAACCCTCGCACATTAATGCCGGACGCTATGGGAATTCTTCGGACCCTCAAGCTGCCGATCATCCGCCCTCGCTGGACGCTCCGTGATGGTCAACTCAACACGTCCTAGAAGTACGGTTCGGACCGCGAGATGCGTAACGCGAGTAGTGGGGATTCCATCAAGCAGATTCACGTCGCGCGTAAAATCGAGCTGGCGGATGAAGACAGACGGACGTTTTACGAACCGGCCGGCTTGATGCACGGCAAAGCCGGTGGCCGAATCGATCCAGATCTCGCCGCGAATGAGACCCTCGCGTTTTTTTCTGGGCGCGATTCGAAAGACGTACACCGAAGTTCTATCATTCGCGAAGGACCCCGCGTAATGGAATTTATAGTTCGCGGGCGTAACCGCGACGGCAGAATACGGAATTGTTTCTGCTTGCTTTTGGGCGGCGAGGTAGCGTGCGATGACCTGCTCCTTTACCAGCGAGTCACCGTCGAGCTTCATAATGGTGTATTCGCTGAGTTTGGAGGCTCCGATCTGCCGGACCGCAACTAGATTGCCTCGTTTAGCGAGACCGGGAATCGAGGCGTCAATCTCAATGCAAATTGGCCCGGACTCCCTGAACCGATTGCGCTCCTGAAGGGAGGCGAGATACCTGCCGAACGCCAACGCGGAGCCGTCGTCTGCCAAGACCGTTTCTTTGAGGTGGAACGGCTCAACCGGAACTGGCATCTGACCGTAACTGCTTGTGGCAATTAGAAACAACAACAGAACAGTGCATGCTCTCGCCGAACGCCGTATCTCCGTGATCCAGGCCCGCATCAACATTGAAGTTCGGCTTTCCAGTATCCTCTCTGAACAGGCAGTCCACAGTCCCAAGGGGCATCCAAGGCCCGGCATTCGTAAACTGAATCTCGCAGAGCTATCGAGAGAAGTTTGATTGTCGACCTCATGCGACACCTGATCTAGTCATCCGCCGGATAATCTTCCGCTTCCCGTTCACAGGTCCCCGTATCGCAGCGGGCACGGGAAGGGCAGCTTTGTGGCCTTACAGTTGTTAAACTCAACTCTCTTACGAGATGTGAGATGTATACGCCGCTGGCGCGCAGACGGACACCCTTTGCTGCCAGCCGTGATAGAAGTGCGCGCCCGGCATCATCGACGGTCGAGACATGACGGAGAAAGAGCTGAACGATTGTCCCCGTTGATATCACTTCGTTGCAGAACGTTTCTACGACTTCGACGTAATCTTTCGAGAGTCGCCCGTCAACGATGACAATCGTACGCGATCGCTCCTCACGCTTGCTGACTCGGAGCATGATCATCCTTCCGCAGACGCCATTTCCCATGCATTTTGCTATCCGATTCAGCGTCCTGTTGACAGGACTTCGTGTCTCCACGCCGACGTCGGCACTTGCCATCAGCACTCCGTGGTTTTTCGGCAGCCAATGGGTTGCGTTTCTGCCATAAATAAGCACTACGTCATTCCCTATCTCGACAATTTGGCTCTGGTGCAAACTCCAGATCCGTGTGGGTGGATAGCGATAATGGCCGGAATGACGGGAATCACCGCATCAACACTGGACCTATTCAAGGGACGGCATTTCGATCGAGAGGATATAGTGCTGTGCGTGCGCCGGTATGTCAGCTTTAAATTGAGCTCGCGTGATTTAGTCCAAATGATAAGCGCGCGCGGAATTGCCGTGACACAAACGACGATTCTGCCCTGGGTGCAACGCTACGTACCGGATTTTGAAAAGTGCTGGAGCTAGTACGCTCGGTCAGCTGGCGGTGTGACGAAACCTATATAAAGGTGAAGGGACGCTGGACGTTTCTCTATCGAGCGGTCGATAAGCATGGGCGTACCATCGATTTCTTACTGAGCAAGCGTCGAGATGTTGCCGCAGCCAAACACTTATTCCGCAAGGCGATAAAGGACAACGGCACGCCGCGAATCATCACGCTCGACACCTACGCGGCTTCACACAGAGCAATCGCCGAGCTGAAGTCGGTGGGAGCCGTGCCGCATCGAGTACGGGTCCGGTCCAGCAAATACCTGGACAATGTCATCGAACAGGACCATCGCCGGATTAAACAGCGCACCTTCGCCCCGTTCTCCAAACCATCAAGGTTGACAAATTCCGTATACAACTCGATGTGCTTGCCGAATGCGTTCAGGAACAGAATGCCGGTAAACAGCCCAAATCCGACAACTAAAAAGAGACCTACCGCCCAGACTCGAATACCCATGATCGTCTACCCGTCTGACACCAAGCTCCGCACTGATTCGTTCTCGTGGTTCTCCAGTTCGCCCGCTGAACCGATCGCTACAAGATGTCCGCTATCCAGCACGGCCAAGCGATCGCCCACGCGCTTCGCTCCCCGTGAGTCGTGCGTCACGATCACCATCGTGACTTTTCTTTTCAAGCCGAGCAGGAGGTCGTCGATCTCGGAGACCGTCAGGCGATCCAGTCCACTAGTCGGCTCGTCAATTAATAGAATGCTGGGTTCGAGTATCAGTGCACGGGCAAGGCCGGCCCGTTTGCGCATGCCGCCGGAAAGCTCTGCTGGCATCTTGTAACGCGCATCGCCCAGGCCTACCGCATCCAATTCTTTCTGGACAATTTCATCGATCTCTGCTTTAGACTTTTTCTTGAATCTCAGCAACGGCAGAGCCAGATTGTCATTGAGCGAAACGGAATCAAATAGGGCAGCACTTTGAAATAAAAAGCCGATGTTCCGGCGCATAGCCGAAAGCCCATCTTCGTCGAGATCGACGACATTTTGGTTTTCGATATAAATGCTTCCATGATCCGGTCGGATCAGGCCGATCATGAGCTTGAGCGTGACGCTTTTGCCAGTGCCGCTGCGTCCCATGAGACAAAGCGCTTCGCCGGCCGAGACTTCAAAAGAGACGTTATCCAGCACGGTGTGTCCCTTGAAAGCCTTTGAAACGCCTTCGAAGGAGATCTCACCGCGGCGTGGTTCGCTCATATTGCGCTATTCGGAAACACAAAAAAAATAAGCTTCACTAGCAGCACATCTGCGAGGATGATCAGTAACGAGGACAAGACCACGCTATTGGTGGAAGCCCGTCCTAGTCCGCTCCAGCCCTCATTCGTTGTGTAACCGCAGTAACTGGACACCAGGCCAATCAAGAAACCAAAAAACGCGGTCTTTAAAGTTGGAGGAATAACGCTTGCCCAGGTAAGCTTGTCGAAGGCCCGATTTAGAAATAGGGTTAACGACATGTGCGATATTTGGTTTTCTACCAGAAAGCCGCCAATCAGCCCGCAAACATCCATAAACACCGTCAGCAGAAGCAGAACGACGACGCACGCGACAATGCGCGGAATCACTAGAATCTTGAACGAATCAATCGAGAGCGCTTCGATCGCGTCAATCTGTTCGGTGACGCGCATGTTCGCCAGTTCTGCTCCAATTCCTGCACCTACGCGTCCGGCGACCAACAGTCCGGCAATTAGCGGTCCGACATCATTGAAGAAAGCCATCGATTGGACTGCGGGAATGTATGCTTCGGCGTCGAATCGAATGAGCGAACCCCGGGTGTGCAAAGTTAGAACAATGCCCACCGCAAACCCGGAAGCCGCGACGAGCGGGACCGACTGCCACCCGGTCTGCTCAATCTGATGCCAGATCATGCCAAATTCGTAAGGTCGCCGAAAGGCGCGATGTGCACTGCGCGTCGCGAACAGGCCAAAGTGGCCGATTAGCTCCAAGTACTTCGCCATAGTCTTCCAACTAGCAATGAACAGCAGTACAGGCTGCCATCTTGCAATCCGGAAGCCATCGCGGGCGAATGGCCAGCCTACCGGAAGCCGAGCACGCACTCCGCGTTTTCGACACGTTCACCTGAAATGTGGGTGTCATGCAAATAGTCAAAGTAATTGGTTGATGCTTTTGCTGAAACGTAAGCAATCAGCGGGTTGTCCGGCGCAAGAAGCCGTAC
>DATAYL010000373.1:0-7638 GCA_036272575.1 Bryobacteraceae bacterium
GCTTTCTCGCTGACCGCAGAATGCTTCTTCAGCAATTCGCTCGAAACGCCCAGCACTTCCCGCTTTTCCGCCTCGCTGTAGGGCACGTACCCGCCTTTAAAAAAAACCGAACTGCCGTCTCGGTCCGTCAAGCGCGCCGCCAGCAATCCGCCCGTGCAACTCTCCGCCGTCGCGACCGTCGCGTGACTCTTCCGCAAGAGCCGCCCCACGATCATCTCGAGCGTCTCGTCTGCATGCTCCGTATACGCCTTCTCGCCCAGTAATTCCGCAATAGGATTGCCCACTTCCCGCAGCAATTGGTCCGCTTCTTCCCGCGTATTTGCTCGTGCACGCAAATGAACAAACAAATCGCCGGGTGACGACAGCACCGTCGTCGCCGGGTTCGTGTACTTGCTATAAACCGGCGCAATCAGCGCATCCAGATCCGATTCGCCCATGCCCGTGATGCGGAAACTACGCACCCGAATCACTTGCGGCGGCAACACCGGCCGCAGCCGCGGCACCAGTTCATTCTCAACCATCGGCTTCAATTCTCGCGGCGGTCCCGGCAGCAAGACCAGCGCTCCGCGACTCGTTGAAATGAATTGCCCCGGAGCCGTGCCGTGCGGGTTCGGTATCGCTTCCGCCTCTTCGACCAGGTAAGCCTGACGCAAATTGTTCTTCGCCATCGGCCGGTTAATTTCCCGGAACCGTTTGATCAAAATCGATTCCTGTTCGAGCGACAGCACCAGCTTCTGTCCCAACGCCGCCGCTGCCGCATCGCGCGTCACATCATCTTCCGTTGGCCCGAGCCCGCCAATCAGAATCACGATCTCCGCCCGCCCGATCGCCTGCCTGATCGCCTCTGTCAAGCGCGTCCGGTCATCGCCGATCACTTGCTTCCGGATCACTTCTACCCCTAAGAGGTTCAAATGCTCCGTCACAATCAGCGAATTGGTATCCACTCGTTGTGCCGTCAGCAGCTCACTGCCGATCGCAATGATCTCCGCATTCTTCGCCATGCGACGTCAGTGCAGCGGCCAGCCTGCAATACCCACTTCCACTCGGAAAAGCGCATTATGCGTAGCCAGCACCATCGCTCGGTCCGGTGCAAACGCCAGCCCCACAATGCCCGGCCCCGACAGAAAATGTTCCGGTTGCCGCTCCGGCGTGATTTGAATCACCCCCCGCCGTCCCTTGAGCGATGCCGCCACATAGAGATTGCCCGCTGCGTCGAACGCCGCTCCCTGCGGTCTGCCCAAACCACGAAAGAATGTCTCCACTTCGCCGGCTTTTGAAACCCGGTATACAGCATCGAAACTCGAAGTCGTCGGGCCTGTCACGTAGAGGTATCCTTCCGGTCCGAAAGCCAGATGATACGCCGCAATCGAGGGTTCGAGCGTGGCATAAACATAAATCTGCCGCGAACGGCTGATCTTGAAAATCGTGCCGCTCCGGTCGCCTACATACAGGTTGCCCTCCGGGTCGAAAGCCAGTCCGGTCGCGACTCCCATGCCCTCTACGTACACCGTCATATTGCCCGAAGGCGTGACCTGGTAGACAATTCCGTCATATCGGCTCGATACATAAAGCAATCCCTCCGCGTCAAAAACCAGCCCTGTGGGGTTCATCAAATCCGTGACGAACGGCTTGGAGTTGAAGCTCGTATCCACTTTGTAAAGCGATACCGGCGACTTCTGCCCGCGCGATCCGCTGAACGTGCTATACACATTGCCCTCGGCATCGACCGCCGGATTCGCCACCGGATGCAAACTGTCCGCAATCTGCGCTCCGACGTGCGTTGCCACCTTTTCGCTGCTCGCCTGGCCATCCGTCACCGATAATTCGCCTGCCGCCCCGCCGCCGTCCGGTACGCGCGCAATGATGTACTGATCCCCCGCCAGAATCAAGTGGGCGCTGTGATTCCCGATCTTCACAACCGGCCGCCCTTCCGAAGCAAAATGCTCGCCCCGGATATGCAGCTCGCCGCCGGCGATCGCCGCCAACGGTTCCACCCGCAAAATCCGTGGTCTCACTTTCGCAATATCTACTGCCTGTTGTTTATTCGGCATACCTAATAGAGTCTCGTGACCCCGCCTATATACAAGATAAGTGCCCCATACAGACCGGCCGCCAAGTCATCTGCTACTATCCCAACTCCCTCCGGCAGCCGCTCGAGCGTCCGTACCGGCCATGGTTTCCAGATATCGAATAGCCGAAACAGCAGGAATCCGGCCACCAGCGTCTTCCAGTTCAATACCCGGGCGCCCGCTAGCGTCACCCATTGGCCCAAAACTTCGTCCACCACCACCAGCCCTGGGTCTTTTTTTCCAACCAGGCGCGCTGTCCGCGTGGCTGCCCAAATCCCTGGTCCCAGCAATACCAATACCAGCAGCAGGAGCCAGCCCCGCCCCGCGTCCAAATACGCATGCAGCGCCCACGTTATCAGCACAGCCGCCAACGATCCCGCTGTACCAGGCCCTGAAGGAAAAGTACCGCACCCAAACCATGTTGCCAGAGCGACGGCCAGACGCGTCACAGATCGAGTCCTTCAGGCTCTTCCTCAATTTCCTCTACGTCGTCTTCGCCTTTCTTGTTGGGCGCCCCGCCGGGGATAACATACTTATCCTCGGCCCAGTTCGCCAAATCGATCATCCGGCAGCGATCGCTGCAGAACGGCATGTTCGGATCGTTGAAGCTGACTTCTTTCTTGCAAATAGGGCAGTGAATCGCGCGGGCAGCCATTCGCTGCCTCCTACCGCGCCGGAATCGCGTGCATCTTGGCGGCCGATTGTGGCTGGATTTGCAGAATGGGAAATGGATTCACCTGTGCCGCCAGATATTGTTGCTCCGCTCCATCGACCAGCCTGCCCACCAGGTCGTAATCATGCGCTTCCGTCACTCGCAGCACGCGCATTTCACCGGGCAGCGGAGCACGTTCCTCGTCCCCAAAATCGTTGATGTAGCAAACGCCATCGATCTCCGGCGCTTGCGTGGCCAAACGCGCCTCCCAAAGCAATTCCGTCTCCCGCGACGGCCCTTCCACCAGCACCGGAAACTCGCGTCCGATCAGCTTTTTGTTCCGCCGCGCCGAAATTTGCCGTTGCTGCGCCATCAGCTTCCGCTTCCGGTTATAGATCGTCTTTGCGTCCACTTTCCCTGCCAGGTGAAAACTCCCGCTCGTCTCTTCATCGCTATAGGAGAACACGCCCAGCCGGTCGAACTGCGCCGCTTCCACAAACTCGCAAAGCTCCGTGAACTCCCCCTCCGTTTCGCCCGGAAATCCCACAATCATGCTCGTGCGGATCCCCACGCCTGGAATCGTCGCCCGAATCCGCTCCAGCAATTTCAGGAAAATGTCGCCATGTGCGCCCCGCTTCATCCGCTTGAGCGTCGCCGCACTCGCATGCTGCAGCGGCATGTCGATATACTTCACCAGCGCTTCATGCGCCGCAATTGTATCGAGCAGTTTCTGAGTGACCTTGTTCGGATAAACATACAGCACCCGGATCCACTTCGGCAGTTCCGTCGGTATCGTCGCCAGCCGCTGCAGCAAATCGGCCAGCCCGTCCTTCAGACCCAGATCCTCTCCAAAACACGTCGTGTCCTGTCCGATCAGGTTGATCTCCCGCACACCCGTCGCGAACATCCGCCTGGCCTCACGGATCACGCTCTCCGGCCGCCGGCTCCGGAACTGCCCCCGGAACTGCGGAATCACGCAAAACGAACATGGATGATCGCAGCCCTCCGCAATCTTGATGTAAGCCGAATGCCGCGGCGTGGTAAATACCCGTGCCGTCAAATCGTGATACAAATACGGCTCCGGTGCCTGCTCATTGGCAGTCAACCCTTCGCACAACGCCGTAATCTTGGCCAGCTCGTTAGTGCCAAGCACCGCATCCACTTCCGGCAGGTTCTTCTGGATATCGTCGCGATACCGTTCGACCAGGCACCCCGCTACTACTAGTCGCTGCGCCTTCCCGGTCTTCTTGTACTCCGCCATCTCCAGAATCGTATCCACCGATTCCTGCTTGGCCGGATCAATAAAGCTGCACGTATTGACCACAATGACGTCGGCTTCGGCCGCTTGCGGCGTCAGTTCATGCCCGTCTGCTGTTAACTGGCCCATCATGACCTCGCTGTCGACCAGGTTTTTAGGGCAGCCGAGACTTACAAATCCAATTTTCAAGGGAATACTAGTATGGTACCGCGCCGACTCCTCGCCGCCACGCCGGCACTACTCTGCTCGCAGCGCCTCCATCGGATCAATTGAAGCCGCCCGCCGAGCCGGAATGAAAGCAGCAGCCAGAGCAGCCGCCAAAAACGAAAACACCACTATTGCCGTTACCATCGCGTCTGTACATTCCACCCCATAAAGCATCGCCCGGACAAATTGCCCGATCGCCAGGCTCACGAGCCAGCCTCCCACCAACCCGCTTAGCACCGGTGCCGCCGCATCGCTCATCGTCAGCGAATAAATCCGCTGTTTCGTCGCGCCTAAAGCCATGCGCACGCCGATCTCCTGCTTGCGCCCAGCCATCGCATGGCTCAACACTCGATAAATACCCAACATTGCCAGCAATAACGCGCCCGCGCCCAAACTCACTAGCACGCTCGTCTCGAATCGCTCCGGTGCCAGCGAATCCTTTATCTGCGATTCCATCGTCTTCACCCGCGCAGTCGTCACGCTCGGGTCCTGCTGCCAGATCGCCCGCCGCACCGCTGCCGTCACCTGCTCGGCCGGCTGCGCACTCCGCACTAGAAAATACGTCGGCAACTGCGGTCGGTCCGCATAATGCACATACACCATGTTGGGCGGCGCGAGCTTGAGCGAATTGCTGTGCGCATCGGCCACCACGCCCACGACCGTGAACTTCCTTCCTTCTACCTGCATCTGCCGCCCGAGCGGATTTTCATTGGGCCATTCCGCCTGCGCCGTGCTCTCTGAAATCACTGCGCCACGCAGAGTGCGATCCGCTTCAGTGATAAACCGGCCCGCCTTTAACGGCTCCCGCAGCGTCTCGAAATACCTATCGCTCACCCAACGTAAATTGACCAGCGGCCCGTCTCTGTCCGGCCGGTCGGCTCGCTGGATTTCTTCAATCCAGGTATCTCCGCCAAGCGGCAGCGCGTTAGTCAGCGCCGCCGACCGCACACCCGGCAGCGCCCGTACATTTCGTAAAGCTCCATCATCGAAGGCAATGCGCTCGGGATTTTCTCGATAACTGGTCTCCGACAAATCCGCTTCGGCCAAGGTCACGTGTTCACTCGAAAACCCTTTATCGCTGCTCAGCAAATGCCACAAACTCTTGGCAAACAACCCCGTCACCAGCAGCAAGGCCGTACACGCAAACACTTGCAACCCGATCAGCCAGCTGCGTCTCCTCCGATTCTGCCGGTTGCCCGCTGCTCTGCCGCTCCCGCGCTGCAATGCGTTTTGCGGATCGCTAGCCAGCCACTTCAAGGCCGGCATCGCGCCAAATAGCAGCGCAGCACCAATCGTCAGCGCCACCGAAAAGAGCAGCACTGTTCCATTCAAGTGAATCTCCGAAGCGCGCGGCAACTGAATCGGCGCATGCGCCCGAAACAGCTCCAACGCTTCCCTCGCCAACACCACGCCCAACACCCCGCCGATTGTTGCCAATGCTAAGCTCTCCGCCAGGGAACTCCACAGCAGTTGACGCTTCGAAGCTCCCAGTGCGCTGCGTACCGCCGCTTCCCGCTCTCTCGAAAGCGCCCGCCCTACTTGCGCATTCGCCAGGTTCACGCACGCGATCAGCAGTAATCCCAACACCGCCGACATCAAAAGCCACAAAGTCGGTCCCGACTGCCCTACCACTGCTTCTTGCAGCGGCTGTACGTAAGCCTTGATCGCCTCATGTGCAAACGATCTCTCTTTGGGCGGCATCTCTTCGTCAATAATTTGCCCGAGTATCGTTTGCAATTGCGCCTGCGCTCCGGCGACCGTGGCGCCCGGCTGCAGCCTCCCTAGCGCCAGGAAGTTGCCGTATTCGCCGTTCCAACTGAAGCCGTCAAAATCCTCTACCAGCGGCACAAAAACCTGCGGCTCCGGAGCTTCACCCACACCTTGCTTAGATGGCGAGGCGTCCAGCACATGCCGGCTCGGAAACCGAAAACTCCCCGGCAACACACCAATCACCACATACGGCTCATTCCCCAAACGCACCGTCTTCCCGATTGCTTGGGCCGCGCCGCCGAAAGAATTTTGTGCTAACTCCTGCGTCAGGAGCGCAATTTTGTCACGCCCCTTCACTTCGTCTTCTCGCCGGAACGCCCGCCCTGCCATCGGCATCACTTTCAGCACGTCCAGCAGATTGGCCTGTGCCGCAACGACCGCCGTCATCCGTGGATGTTCCGTACCTAGCGCCAGCCCGCTTGATTCCTGGCGCGCAATCGCCAGCACCTGAAGGTCCGTCGCCCGTTTCTGCCACAATTCCACATGCCGGGGATTCGGCCCGGAATACGCCATCGACGGACCCAGAAACTTGACCCGCTCCCAAGCCGCCACCAGCTGCCCGCTATCGCGATACGCGAGCGGTTTCAAAATGATCGAATCTACCGCGGTAAACACCGCGGTACTTGCCCCAATCCCCAGCGCTAGCGTCAAAATCGCCACCACCGCAAACCCCGGTGCCTTACGAAACTGCCGAACAGCCAGCATAATTTCCCGCATATCACTCGATAGAAGCACGCCGGCAGCCAGGTCTTTCAATCTGAAAGTGCTTGAAAGCGCCCTCCCTCGACACCCTCGGAGAGACAGCTCTCCAAAATCGCACACTAGCAAACCGTAAGGTCCCAGCCATGAACGATTACGACGTCGTTCTCAACTTCTGCTGCAAGGCTCGGCCCGGCAAGCTCTGCTGCAGGTAAGCAAAACCCCGATCGTCCAATGGCTGAATGTGGAACTGCCCGAAGTCGTGCGCAACACTCGTGTCGATCTGCCTGGAGAAACCCCCAATGGCGAGCTGATCCACTTCGAACTGCAAAGCAATAACGATCCGGACATGCCGCTCCGCATGGCCGAGTACTGTGTGCGGATCTGCATGGCCGAGTACTGTGTGCGGATCTATCGTTCCACCGGCAAGCTGCCGCGCCAAATCTTGCTTTATGTTGGTCAGGTGCGGCTCCAAATGCAGTCTGGCCCTCGGAGCCCGTCGCTGTCCTACCAGTACCAGATCATCGACATCCGCAGCCTGAATGCAGACGATCTTCTCGCCAGTCCCCTAATATTGGCGATAATGTGTTAGCAGTGCTCGGTCGCTTGCGCAACAAGCATCGGGTTGTGCGGGAAATCGTCACACGTATCGCGGCACTCGAACCACTTGGTCGCGATCTGCTGCTGCGGCAGTTGTTGATCCTGGCCGGCCTGCAACGCCTGGAAGAACTGATAGAAGGAGAAGCAAAGAAGATGCCGATCTTGGAAAGTATTCTGGAGCACAAAGTCCTCGGCCGCGAATTCAAACGCGGACTGAAAGAAGGCCAGCAGCAGGGCGAGCTCAAGCTCATCCTCGGTATGCTCGAAAAGCGTTTTGGCCCGCTACCCGAATCGGCCGAGCAGAAAGTGCGCGCGCTTCCGGAACCAGAATTACTCCAACTCGGCCTCCGCCTGCTCGATGTTCAATCTCTCGAAGAACTTTT
>DATAYL010000374.1:0-31382 GCA_036272575.1 Bryobacteraceae bacterium
CTGAAAGGAGCTTTTATGTTGAGAGATGCATCGATTCACGCTTACATCCCGGCCTCGGACATCCCACGTGCGAGAAAATTCTACGAGGAGATCGTCGGCCTCAAGCCTAAAGAGGAATACGCGGGAGGGGTCATCTACGAATGCGGCGGTGCGGACGTGTTCTTATACCCGACCAGCAACGCGGGTACTTCCAGAGCCAGCCAGGCCTTCTGGCGGGTCGATGACGTGGAAGCCGAGGTAGCCGAACTGAAGGCGCGAGGCGTAAATTTTGAGGAGTACGATATGCCCGGTGTGGCGATGAAAAACAGCATCGCGACCGGCGGCGGAGCCAGGACCGCTTGGTTCAAAGATACTGAGGGCAACATTTTGGCGGTCAGTCAACGCCTCTGAAAAAAACTCACCGCATAAAAATTCTCTCGGCTCGCGCCGGTCTTCGCAGTCGTACAATACGAACTTGATGACCGAGCAAGTTTCGCCGGCGAGAGCCATCAGCGGCGTTGTGTCCGTGCCTGGCGACAAATCGATTTCCCATCGTTTCGCCATGCTGACCTCCATTGCGGAGGGCGACTCTAAAATCTACAATTACTCCACCGGCGAAGATTGCCAGTCCACCCTCGCCTGCATGAAGGCGCTTGGCGTTTCGCACGAATTCGGCACGGAAGATGGTAGCAATGTTCTTACGGTGCACGGCAAAGGCATCGACGGTTTGAGCGCTCCGGCGGCCCCGCTCGATGCCGGCAATTCAGGTTCCACCATTCGGATGCTCTCCGGTATCCTGGCTGCGCAACCGTTCACCACTACTATCGCCGGAGACGAATCTCTCGCCAAACGCCCCATGCGGCGTGTCATGCAGCCGCTCAGCGAAATGGGCGCGCGGCTCGAAGCCAAAGAGAATCAATATCCGCCGCTCACCATCCACGGTTCCACCCTGCATCCGATCGCCTACCAACCGCCCGTTGCGAGCGCGCAGGTGAAAAGTTGTGTCTTATTGGCCGGACTTTATGCCGATGGCGAAACCAGTGTGCGGGAACCGGTCGCGACCCGCGATCACACCGAGATCGCTCTGCGTGAGCTTGGCGCCGACATCACGCTCGAGCCCCGCCTGGTCCGTGTACGCGGCCGCGCTGCGCTCTCCGGTAAGACGCTCGTGGTGCCCGGCGACATCTCCGGCGCCGCGTTTTTCATCGTAGCTGCTCTTCTGGTGCCGGACTCGGATCTCATCATCACCGGCGTTGGCTTGAATCCGACGCGCACCGCTCTGCTCGATTTGCTCGCCGGTATGGGTGCTTCGTTGAAAATCTTGCACATCGAGCAGCTCAATGGCGAGCTCATCGGCAACCTCCAGGTGCGCGCCTCCAGTTTGCGAGGCGGTGTCATCGAAGGCGCAACTACCGCTGCGCTCATCGACGAAATTCCAATTCTTGCTATCCTCGGCGCAACTAGCCGCAATGGTCTCGTCGTACGCGACGCCGGTGAGTTGCGCGTCAAAGAAACCGACCGCATCGAAACCATTGCGCAAAACCTGCGTGCTATGGGGATCACAGTCGAGACGACTGCCGACAGCCTCGAAATTCCCGGTGGGCAGCAGTTTCATGCTGCCGAAATCCAGAGCTTCGGGGATCATCGCATCGCCATGGCTTTTTCGATTGCTGCCCTCCTCGCCGATGGTCCCTCGCTCATCCACGATGCCGGCGCGGCTGCGGTTTCGTTTCCCGAATTCTTCACCGGGCTCCGCCGCGTGACGCACTAGGATCCTCCATGGACGATTCCGTTGATGCCGATTTAAGCCACGAAAGTCTGATTCACGACCTGAATAATGTATTCGAAACCATCACCGAAGCGGCTGAGCTGTTGAGCTCCGATAAACGCTGGAAACCGCTCGCCGCTACTCTGTCGCGCAGCGTCAAACGCGGCAAACGGCTGCTGGGCGCCATCCCGGATGGTACGCCCAATCTCGCCAGCATTGTCGATGACGCCATTCAATCCGTCACCGATTATTGCTTGGCCGCGCGCAAGCCGCGTATGCGCTGGGTCCGCCGAATTTCCAGTGACGTCCGCCTGCCGGGCGCCTCCAAGGATTGGGAACGCGTGTTCGCCAATTTGTTTCTCAATACCGCTGAAATCATGCACCGCCCGGGACGCATCGAAATCGAAACAAAAAATGCCGAGGGTGGTCTGTCCATTGTTGTCTCGGATAATGGTCCTGGTATTCAGTCCGATCTCCTGCCGCGCCTGTTCCGGCCTAACGTATCAACGAAAACCGGAACCAAAGTGCGTTCCGGGCTTGGACTGCATATCGTGGCTTCTATAGTCAGGAAATATTCCGGCCGAGTTTCCGCCGCCAACCGGGAGCGTGGGAACGGCGCTGTGTTTACGATTTTTATTCCGGAGACTTGAGATAATCGGGCGTTTCTCCTCAGGCTCACGAAGACGCAGCTGTTACGCTCGCATTTCTAGCCCGGAACTTACGTTGATCTTAATTACGAATGAGATTTCTCTGCATCCATTGCCATTTCTATCAGCCGCCGCGCGAGAATCCGTGGCTCGAGCAGATCGAGCTGCAAGATTCCGCTTATCCGTATCACGATTGGAATGAGCGCATCTCAGCCGAGTGCTACGGGCCCAATCTCGCCGCCCGCATCCTCGATGGCCAGCAGCGCATCGCCAGCATTGTCAATAACTATTCGAAAATCAGCTTTAACTTCGGACCGACGCTGCTCTCCTGGGCTGCCGAGCATGCGCCGGAAACCTATAGAGGTCTGATCGACGCGGACCGTCAGAGCCGGGACCGTTTCTCCGGGCATGGTTCCGCGATTGCCCAGGCCTATAACCACATCATCATGCCGCTCGCTAATCGGCGCGACAAGATTACCCAGATTCGTTGGGGAATCGACGATTTCTCGAGCCGCTTCGGTAGACACCCGGAAGGCATGTGGCTGCCGGAAACCGCCGTCGATATAGAGTCGCTCGATCTGCTGGCGGAAGCCGGCATTGCTTACACAATTCTTGCGCCGCACCAGGCGAAGGCGATCCGCCCAACAGGTGGCAGCGCCGCCGATAACGCTGACTGGCAAGACGTCACCGGCTCGAAGATCGATCCCACCCGCGCCTACGTCTTCCATACACCGAGCGGTAAATCCATTAACATCTTCTTCTACGACGGACCCATCTCGCAGGCCGTCGCCTTCGAGAAGCTTCTCGACAACGGCGAAAAATTCGCCTCCCGATTGCTTGGTGGTTTCTCGGATCTCCGCAGCGGTCCGCAGCTGGTGCACATTGCCACCGACGGCGAAACCTACGGCCATCATCACCGGCACGGCGAAATGGCCCTGGCTTATTCGCTCGATTACATTGAATCGAAGAAATCCGCGCGCATCACCAATTACGGCGAGTTCCTGCAGCTGAATCCGCCGGTTTGGGAAGTCCAGATCTATGAGCACACCGCCTGGAGCTGTGTGCATGGGGTCGAACGCTGGCGCAGCAACTGCGGCTGCAATTCCGGCCGCGCCGGCTGGCATCAGGAGTGGCGCCGTCCGTTGCGGGAAGCGCTCGACTTCCTGCGAGACTGGGTCACGCCGCGCTTCGAGTCGGCCAGTCAGCCGCTTCTGCGCGACCCCTGGGCTGCCCGCGACGCCTATATTCGCGTCGTACTCGACCGCGCTCCGGAGAGCCGCGAGCAGTTCGGTCGCGAGCAGTTTGCTCGCGACCTCAGCTCCGATGAGCAGGTGATCGTCTGGAAACTCATGGAGCTCCAGCGCCACGCCATGCTCATGTACACCAGTTGCGGCTGGTTTTTCGATGATCTGTCCGGTATCGAGACCGTGCAGGTCATCGAGTACGCCGGCCGGGTCGTACAGCTAGCCGAGCAGCTCTTTGGCGATCAGGTCGAGGAACAATTCCTCAGCCGTCTGGCTTCTGCCAGGAGTAATCTGTCCGAATACGGCAGCGGCGCCGACATTTATCGGCGTTATGTGAAACCTTCTATTGTCGACCTTGAAAAAGTCGGCGCGCACTATTCCATCAGCTCGCTATTTGCGCCCTACGGCGATCGCACCGACATCTTTTCCTATACCGCCAAACGCCTCGACTACCATACGCGCGACGCCGGCAAGATGCGCATGGCGCTCGGCCAGGCGAGCTTTACCTCAAAAATTACCCAGGAATGTGAAATTCTAACGTTTTGGGTGGTGCATTTCGGCGATCACAATGTCGCCGGCGGCGTCAAGAAATTCGACGGCGGCTCGTCCTATCAGGATCTCCTCGAAGCTCTCAGCGACTCTTTTTCGCGCGTTGATATTCCGGAAGTCGTGCGTCTGCTCGATCGTCGCTTTGGGGAAAAGACCTATTCGCTCCGCTCGCTTTTCCGCGATGAGCAGCGCCGTATTGTGCGCACCATTCTCTCCACTACGGTTGCGGAAGCTGAAGCCGCTTACCTGCAGCTCTATGAGCATCACGCCGCGCTCATGCGTTTTATCGCCAGCCTTGGCACTCCCATGCCGCGCGAGTTCATAGCTGCTGTCGAATACGCGCTGAACAGCCTGCTGCGCCGCGCCTGTTCCGCGGAAGAACTCGACGGCGAAAGAATCCGTAGTCTGTTGCGCGAAGCTCAGGCCAGCAACATCAATCTAGATAAAACCACACTCGAATTTCTGCTGCGCCATAAGATTGAATCGCTGGCCCGCCAATTTGTCGCAGATCCCGCCAGCCTCGCAAAGCTCGAGCATCTCGAAAACACTCTGCGCATCTGCAGGCAAACCCCTTTCCTGGTAAATCTCTGGTCCGTGCAGAACGATATCTACGCTCTTCAAAACACCGTCTATGCGCGCACCCGCAAGCGAGCGGCGCGCGGCGACGCCAAAGCGCAAAACTGGACCGCCGCCTACTTGCGCTTGTGTGAATTACTTTCGATCCAGGTTCCCTGAGCCGCAACCGCTGGGGTGTGTGCTGTTTTAGCCCTGCGTCAGGATTCGGCTGATGTCGTTGTAAATGACAAAAACCACCAGCATCATCAGGAACACGAATCCCAGCTTAAAGATGTTTTCCTTCAACTGGAGGCTCATCTCGCGCTGCATTAGCATTTCGATGATCAACATCAGCAGCGTTCCACCGTCGAGGATCGGGATCGGCAGTAGATTCAGCATGGCAAGCTGCAGGCTGACAATCGCCATCCAAAGCAGGTAATCCCACGTGCCGTGCTGTGCCGCCTCGCTTGATATCTGTGCAATGCCGATCGGACCGGCTAAAGACTTGGTCGAAACTCGCCGCTGAATCAGGCCCTGCAATACCTGAACCCACATCAAGGCGTTGGTTCGATTGAAGCGCAGCGATTCCACGAAAGCGGGGCCTAAGCCCAGCTTCACGAACTGCACGGGCGACTTGAACGTGATCCCAATCAACCATGGGGTCTTCGAATCGCCTGTCCGCTTGGCCGCCACCGTGATCTTCTGCTTCTGTCCATTGCGCGTGACCTCGAATTCCACCGGTTTCCCGCCGGAATGGAACACCGCTTGGCGGATCGCCACAAGTGAAGTCACCGGTTGTCCGTTGACCCGGACAAACACGTCGCCCACCCGCAACCCGGCCAACTGCGCGGGCGAGTCCTTCTGTACGCTACCGACCTGCACCGCCATTTCCGCATTCCAGCCCGCATCGCCAATGCCCTCTTTGGGGTCCATTTGCGGCGTGACATTCAACGTCATTTGCCGGTTTTGCCTCAGGATCGTTACTGGAATCGCGTGGTTGGCATTCAGCGCTTCCTGGGTCATGACGTATTCCCAGTTCGGGTCCTGCTTACCGTTGATCGCGATAATCTTGTCGCCCGTCTGGAGTCCTGCTTGCGCGGCCGCCGAATTGGGGGCTATGCCCGTAATGGTTGGATCGGTTGTGTCCGCTTCCTTCGGGAACGCATACATATAGAGCCCGGTTACCAGCGCAATCGCCAGCAGAACATTCATCAGCGGACCGGCCGCAATCACGATAAATCGTTTCCAGCGCGATTGTGCTCCGAAAGATTGCGGATCGTTTGCGTGCGTGTCGCCCGGCTCTTGCCCGAGCATGCGGACGTATCCGCCGAACAAAATCGCCGACACCCGAAAATCGGTATCGCCGCGTTTGAACCCGAACAGGCGCGGCCCAAAACCGATACTGAACGTCTCCACTTTGACGCCGACCGAAACCGCCGCCCAGTAATGGCCTAGTTCGTGGATCAGGATCATGACCCCCAGTAGGATCACAACCCAAAAAACTGGCTGCAGAAAGCTCACTGCGTATTTACCTCGTCCTCAATTCCCAGCCACCCAACCTGCCTTCGCGAATACTCGACCAAATTACCAGACTTTCCACTCTTCTATTTTGACGCTCTCCAGGTGATTACGCTTTGGTAACCATACCGGAGACCCGGCCTTCGCCGACAATCTGCCCCGCCAGCCTCCGCGATTCGGCGTCGATCGCCAGCACTTCCTCTATTGTCCCCGCTTCCCGGTTCGCTTGGCGGGTCAGAGTTTCCTCTACTGTCGCGGCGATCGCCGGGAACGGAATGCGGCCCTCCAGAAACGCTTCCACCGCAACTTCATCGGCCGCATTGAGTGTACAAGTAGCCGATCCGCCGCTCGCCTGGGCTTCGTAAGCCAAACGTAGTAACCGGAATTTCTCGAAGTCCGGCGCGGAAAATTGCCAGGTGCGCGGCTCGGTCCAGTCAAGCCGCGGCACTGGCGCTCGGTGGCGCTCCGGGTAAGTCATCGCGTACTGAATCGGCATCCGCATGTCGGTCGCTGAAATTTGCGCGATCACGCTCCCGTCGTTGTACTCCACCATCGCGTGAATCGAGGATTGCGGATGAACCACCACGTCCACCTGCGAGGGAGGCAAGTCGAAGAGCCAGCAAGCTTCAATAACCTCAAATCCTTTGTTCATCAAGGTGGCCGAATCGATTGTGATGCGCCGTCCCATCCGCCAGGTAGGATGCCGCAGTGCCTGCTCCGGAGTTACTTCCCCCAGTGCCGCGATCGGAGTATCGCGAAACGGACCGCCTGACGCCGTCAAAAGCAGCCGGGTGACTTCGTTTCGCAATCCGGCCCGGAAACACTGGTGGGCGCCGTTGTGCTCACTATCTACCGGGATTAATTCGGCTCCCGTCTCCTTTACCGCTCCCATTACGAGCCGCCCGCTCGCGACTAAGGCTTCTTTGTTCGCCAGTCCTATGCGCTTTCGCTCCCGGATCGCCGCATAGGTCGCCTGCAGCCCGGCTACGCCTACGATGGCCGACATGACAAAATCTACGTCCGGCGCCGTGGCAGCCGCAGTCATGGCGGTTGATCCCCAACCTAATTCCGGCCATTCAGCCCTGGACAAGCTAGTACCTTTCAATAACTTATGTAGGCCGTCCAGCGCTGTGGGGGTAGCCACCACCGCGGCCTGGGGCTTGTACTCCAGAATTTGGGAGCTTAGTAGATCCACATTTTGTCCCGCCACCAGGCTCGCCACTGCAAATTTTTCGGGGCTTTGGCGGACCACATCTAACGTGCTCGTTCCGATGGAACCCGTTGATCCTAAGATACTTATCTTCATTTATTCGATGTGCCCGCCCCCTGAACGCCTACTTTTCGTTTTGGCCGCCAAAAATAATTTTGATTTTCGTATGGAAAAAGCTTGCGTTCCGTAATTCCATATCCTAATATTGGAATCAAGCCAGGGAGGCAACTCCCACCAAAGCGAGACTAACCTCATAGAAAGACCCCTGAAGCAACACCTCCCTGGCGCCCGAAAGGGCTTCGGTCTTGCTTCTTACTTAAAAAACATCTTCCAAGTAGCTACTGTCAGCGCATGCGTCACCATCGACGTTCGCACAGAGTTCGTTTGATAGTAAACGATTCCGCAGGCTACCCCCAAGGTACTCGCCACCGCTGCCCGCCGCCAGTCCGGAAATTGCCTGAACCAAAGATGTGCGCTCCCATACAATACCGCCGATACCGTTATCGCGGCTACTTTTCCAGCCCGCCGGTCCAGTAAAGCTCGCTCGATCACGCCCCGGAACAGCATTTCCTCGCCCAGAGCGATCACCCATAATGCTGCGAAAAACCAGCCCGCGCCGATCGCGGCACTCTGCCACCATATGTTCCGGGCCAACTCGAACCGGACATCGTGCACTCCCAATGCCAATAGAACAATCGGCACGATCGCGGCCAGATAATAGATGAACCCTGCGCGCCACTCACGAGACTCAGGCCAAAATCCAAACGCGCCCGGATTCCATTCCCGCAAGACCAGTAAGGCTGCGATGGCCAGCCGGATCCACATTAAATGCCCCAAGGCGTCGATCCGCAGATGCGGGTCGGGCGATACATAAATCCTTGGAAATACCCGCAGCACCACTGGCGCCGCCGCAATTACCAGAAAACCGACGTCGTAGGCCGCCCGTCGCGGCAGCAACACCCACCAGACCGATAACGCCCCGGTCAGTAAAGCGAGCAACTCAAATACATTCCTGGCGTAAGTACCGGCCAGCAGACTGAAAACCAGGTAGGGCAGCACGCCACTCACCCAAAGCAAGATCCCTTGCAACTGCTTCGGCCGAACCGTCGTAAACCAGCCGCGCGTGCTCTCAAATACCGCCCCCAAATAAAAAACCGCCTCCAGCAGAAAGGCCGGCAGGGCAGCGTTCATAATCCAATAAGAGGAAGGATGAAGTCTTGAATAGAATAGCGCTGCGGCAAACAATGCGATCCAAGTGCAGGCTAAAGCCGTGAAAAATGGACGCATAGGCCTGAACATCGCCCTCATCGTAGCATCGGGAATCGCGGGTCCGGTCTCAACCGCGTTTGCCGCCGACCCCCCGCCGGACCTGCTCCGTCGAATGGCTGCGCGAGAGACCGAAAATGCCAAGGCTCTGAGCAACTACACCTACCGCCAAATTGTAGTGGTTCAGGAGTACGATAACCACGGCCAAAACACCGGCGAATATCGCGAAACGCGCGACATCATCTTTTCTCCAACCCGCGGCCGTTATGAGGAGGCTGCCGGCGCGCCGCGCAACACCCTGACTCATATTAAGCTGACGCCGGAAGACTTTGCCGATATCCGCGATATCGATCCGTTTCTGCTGACCAGCGACAAGGTCGCGCTGTACCACGGCCAGTACAAGGGTGAAGAAACGGTGGACGGCTTCCTCTGTTTCGTGGAAGACGTGCGCCCCCGCCAGATTCTAGCCGGTCAGCGCTTTTTCGAAGGTCTGCTGTGGGCCCGCGAGAGCGATTTCGCCATTCTGAAATCACAAGGGCAGGCGGTTCCCCAGATTGAAACGCTCAAGGAGCAGAATCTGACTCCGCACTTCACGACAATCCGCCAAATCATCGACGGGAAATGGGTGTTCCCAACGGAAACCTATGCCGATGACACCCTCTATTTCCGCGACTGGCCGCAGCGCATCCGAATCGAGATCCGCTACATGAATTACAAGCAATTTGGCGCTGAATCGACTGTCACCTACGGCTCGCCCCAGCCCCCGCCGGCAAACCGGCCTGCCCCGCCACCGCCATCCCCACAACCTCCACCTGTTCCGCAACCGCCACATCATTGAGGTAGCTTGAGAAAATCGCCCGGCGTGTCGATGTCGGCTGCCCCTTCCGGCAGCTCAAACGCTCTTACGTTCTGCGAAGGGTCCCGCAGCAACGCCCGTGCGCCGGCTTCGGGCTTCATTGCTTCCAACGTGGGCAGCAGCGACCCCGGAAAAATGGCCGGAACTCCCAGCGTTTCGTCGTAGTGAGCGGCCACGATCCGCCCGTCCCCATCCTCAAAAACCCTAAGCATTGCCCCCAAATGATCCGCCGTAACGAGTGGCTGGTCGGCTAATAGCACGGCGATCCCATCCAGCCCCGCACCCGATTCCTCCAAATAGCGGGCCCCTGCGGCCAGCGAAGAACCCATCCCGCACTCCCAATTTTTGTTTTCAACCAGCGCGACCGGATAAGCTGCCAGCTTGCTCCGTACCAGCTCCTCGGAGGCGCCCAAGACCGCCACAATCGGATCGAAACCGGCCGCTACGGCCTGTTCCACGGCGTGTTCCACCAGCGTCTTGCCGCGATACGGCAGCAACTGCTTGAATCGGCCCATGCGGCTCCCGGATCCCGCCGCCAGCAGGATCGCGCCAATCCTGCTCAAACCTTATTGCTCTTGATGAGTTGCAACCGCTTGCCCGGATGCACAGTGGCATCCGCCAGCTTCTCGAGCTCGCGCCGCGCAATTGATGCCCAGGTGCTTGCTCCATCTACTTTCAGATAGCAGCGCCAGTGCTTCATCGCGTTCAGAAGGTCCCCTGTACTTTGGTACAGCAGCGCTAAGTTGTAATGCGCGTCGGCGTAGGCTGGATAGATGCGTATCGCCTCGCAGTAATGATGTAGGGCATTCGGGATATCTCCCCGTTCGTCGTATAAATTCCCCAGATTGAAGTGCGGCAGCGCATAGTCGGGGTCAATCGTGAGCGCTGCCTGATACTGCGCTTCGGCGTCCGCCCAGGCATGGCCATTAAAGAACACTGTGCCTAGATTTACCCTTGCCCCGGCCGATTGCGGATCCAGTTCCGCCGCCTTCGTATAGGCCTCAATGATCTCTTCCAAGGGAGCGCCGGTTTGTTCCAGTTCTAACCCATGTTCGAACCAGCGGTCTGCGTCGAGCTTATTGCGCAGCCGTTCGGCGATGGCAGTGCTGCTCCGCGCAGCCATCGGGAGGTGCAGCAGCTTCTTTAACTCGTCTTCGGCAAAGTCAAACAACAGCTGCCCCGACGAGGGCTCCATTTTTTGTTTGCCGATCTGGATGCGCACACGCCGGCCGTCTTTATAAACCTGCACATCCTCGCCCAGATGCGGCGCATGCTGCAAAACCGCACGCAGTGAGCGCATCGCCTGCTGAATCTGGCGTGGGTGCGCGTTCTCTTCGCGTAGCCGCGCCAGCCGTTTTAAGGCCAGTAGATCCGAAAATTTGTATTGCGCAAGTTCCGGGATGAGCTCTTGCCTCTCCCAGCTCTTCAGCTGGCGATTTTCAATCTTGAGGAGGCGACAGACTTCCTTGCGAGTGTAAGCCCCACCCGCTTCGCTCACCGGGGGATGTTGCGAGTGTTCCCGCAGCACACGGCAATCATAGCATCGACTCCAAATCTGCTGTTCTATCCCCTTCCCCGCATAAGGGTTGTGCCAAATATAATCGTTCCTTGCCGTCAGGATTCACGATCAGGCAACTGCAGCCCGAGAACTCTTCCGTGAATGCCTACCGCGAACTGCGCATTCAGCTTTGGCCAGAGTGTACGGACGACTGTGATCGCGAGATTTCAGAAATATTGACAGATCCTGTCCGGTGGGCGGTATTCGTCGCGTCATTGGAGAACCAGCAAATGGTTGGCTTCCTGGAAATCAGGCTTCGCGACTGCGCAGAAGGGGCAAGCAGCTCACCAGTGGCCTTCATTGAAGGTTGGTTTGTCCTACCCGAACACAGAAGGCAGGGCTTAGGCAAGGCGCTCGTGCAGGCAGCTGAGAATTGGGCGGCATCCCGAGGCTGTATCGAGATTGCGTCAGACACGCAAATCGACAACCGGGTGAGCATAGCGGCGCACGAACGGCTCGGGTATAAGCAGGTTGAGCAACTGGTCTGCTTTCTGAAGCGACTTAAGCGTTGACCGCCGGCCATCAATAATTCCGATACAAATGCTGTTCGACGGCCACGTCCATCTTATCGAAGGCCGGCCATTCCGCGCCTGCTCCACTTGTGATTCATCCTCTTCGCTTTATTCATCCGCCCCGGAAAGTTCCCGGGATTCTCAGGCCTCCCGCTCTCCTGCCGGTTCAACCGATCGCCTGCGCCGCTAGCCGCATCGGCACTTTCCCCTCGGGAGCCATCGTTATACCGGGCTCGAAGAGGTCCGGGTCTGTCACGACAACCGTAAAAGCCCTGCTATGATCGGTCTGCGTAAGCATGATTGATTCGCTTATCCTAAAAATCAAGCGAGGCGAGACGCCGTTTTACCGCTGGCTGCGGGATTTCGCCAAACGCACTCTCTCTGGAACGCTGCCGCTTCCGCGCTTCGTGAACCCGTTATTAGGTGCTTTGTATCACTTCCATTTTGCAGTCCGCTTCGCGATCTGGCGGACATGGATTTACCTTTGGGCGGAGCCTTTGTTTCGCGGACGTTGCAGCTCAGTCGGCAAACGGCTTCAGCTTTGGCACATGCCGGAAGTGAATGGCCACGTTAAGGTTTTTCTTGGTGACGACGTCACCATCTTTGGCAAAATCGGCATTTACAGCGCGCGCGTGTACGACGAACCAAAACTGATTATCAAAAATCATGTCGGCATCGGCCACGGCGTCAACTTCGTAGTCAATAAGGAAATCATCGTCGAGGAAGACGTGCATATGGCGACCGGCGTGCGAGTAATGGACTCCGACGCCCATCCGCGCGACACCGACGAGCGGATCGCCGGTCTTCCGCCCAGTCCCGAAGATATCAAGCCGGTGCGTATCGGCCGCGGCTCCTGGATTGGGCAAAACACCTTCATCATGAAGGGCGTGACCATCGGCGAAGGCGCAGTCGTCGGCGTCAATAGCGTCGTCATCAACGACATTCCACCGTTTGTGACGGCCATGGGCAATCCGGCGCGAGTGGTTTCGCCGCCTTGGCCTGGCAAAAACAAAACAGCCAATACGTCGGCTGACACGTCCACAAAACCAGCCGCTCCCTCACCCGTGAATGTAAACGCTTCGGCTTAGCGACTGGAACAGATCGTAGCCATCCCAGAAGCGCTGAAACTGCAGCGCCTGGCCGATAGGCACGATTCGATCAATCCCGCGTCCGTTTAGTTTTCTCACAAAAGCGTCAAGCTCAGTCTCATCAAAGCCGAACTGGGTGAGCGTCTGGTCTCGACGATCGACGGTGGCGGCGAGCGCGTCCAGTCCGTCACTTCGAAATTCCAGCATCAGGCCGCCGCCGCAATGGTCGCGCTCGAACTCCTGGAGCGAGCCCAGCGTCAGCACCGGCAAATTTCCCTGGAAATCGCTGTAACCCGTGATCGGCCGGTCCAGAATGGCGCGACAGGCAAAGGTGAAGCGATTCATACGCACGCTCGCCTCTGGCGCATAGCCTTTACGCTCCATGCACATTTGAAGACGGTTGAAAAACAGGCGCGACGCCTGGGCACTTTCCGCGGCGTTGCCGCACCATAACAGCAGTCGCGGCGAGGAACAGGCCATCTGGTCAAACCAGAACGTATCGTTATAAAACTTTTCGGCCAGAGCGCCGGCTTCGTTCTCTTCAAGAGCCAGATAGCGCGGCGCGCGAATCGCACTCATGGAAAAACGATCGGGAAAAGTTAATTCAGTGGCATGCGGCGGCAAGGGCGTGGAGCGGATTGTGTTCACGGTTTGATCGCCGCCCCAGATGACGCGCACGTCGGCAGCGCATGAAAACAGCTCCGTGATCTCGCGCTCGTGGCCGTACTGGACCAGAATGGTTTGATCCTGGAACGACTCACCGGCTTCCGCCATCGCCTGGTTCACGAGGCGGCAGAGCAGATCGACCTGGGGCGTCATTGAAGACGAAAGCCGAATCAGGTTGCGGTTCCCCATCAATACGGAGACGATCCAGGAATAGACAAACATCGTATCCACGTTCGCCGGCGGAACATGGAACACCACACCCCGTGGAACCAGCCGGGTATGAGCGGTTTCCAGACGCCGCACCGCTTCGGCCAGCGTGTTCAATTCGGCCGGACGCATCCAGAACGCGAGCGACTGCAGTTCGGGATACGCACGTGCCTCCTTGTCTTGGAAAATCAGACGGGACAGGCGCCCGCAGAACTGCATTACTTCCGGCGCAAACGGCCCGAACTGCGCTGCCGCGCTGCGCACTCTGGCCGCGACCTCGGCAGCCTCGACCAATTGTTGAGAAGGAGCGATCTCGCGAACTTTCACGCGGCAGCCTCAACCGCGTGCGTGTCGCTGCAGCCTCGCAGCTCCGACTTGGGTAACCGGCCGATCACGCTGAAGGCTTTTCCGTGTCGGCCGCAAGCCGAGTTGTCGATCGCATGAATCACGCCGAGATCTTCGGTGAGGATCGAGTGTCCCGGGTAGCTGAGCGGCAGGGCGCTCAAAACTTGAATTAGGCCCGGCTCGCCCGGAGGAAGCGCGCGCATGCTCACCGGATCGCGCACGATGACATCCGCAAAATTCGGCGGGTAAAGAAAGCCGTCCTCGCCTTCCACATACACACTGCCCACCTGCTCCACCATGCCGTAGAAGTTGAAGATGCGTTTTAGACGAGTGGCTTCCTCGAAAGAACGCCGGAATTCAGCGTTGCTGACCGCCTTTTCAGCCAACTTCTTCCACCCGCCGCTGTGAACCAGAATCCCTTGCGATAGATCGAGGCCCAGATTACGAATGCGTTCAAAAAAGTATTGCCACACCATGAAGGTGAAGCCGAAAATCAGGAAGGGTTTGCCGCCAAATTTTTCCAGGAACGAAGTCAAGCCCGTTTCGTCCAGGTTCATTTCTTCGTCGAGCGCGTAGCAGTGCTGCCTTCCAAAATTCATCATGCCGAGCACACCGGCGGCGCGTGCGCTAAAGCGCAGGCGGTCACGCACAAGAGCACTCGAATCGATTACCAGCATCGGCAGCCGCTCGGAACCGAGGATATGCGTCATGATCCGGCCAAGAGCCATGGTTTGGCGGCGTGCCGTCTCCTGGTCGAGAAAAATCTGGCTCACCTGCTGCCCGGTCGTGCCGCTCGAAGTCAGAGTCTTGAAGACCTTCTCTTGGGGAATGCTGCGCAACGCGTGAGTCTTGAACAAGCCGACCGGAATAAACGGAATATCCTCGGGTGACGCGGCGCGCGAAAAGCTCGGATGCAAAAGCGAGACGAGCCGGTCGTATTCGGCACAGCGCGCGCGATGATGGTCCGTCAGTTCGTTCAACACCGGAAGGAGCAGCGATTCCTTCTGTTGCTGGGGTAGACTGTACTGCGGCAATTCCGCTAGTTGCTGGAAGCTGCTTTCGGTCATAGCTGCTCCAACTGGCGGTAGTCGATCTTGCCGTTCGGTGTGACCGGGATGTTCGCGATATGCCGGAAATCGAGAGCGGTGCGGTGCACGCTCAGCTTCACGGCCAACTCATTGCGCAGGTTTGTCAGCGTTTCCGCGTCGCCCTGCTCGCAATAGGCGACTAGCTTCTCGCCGTTTTTCACGACAGCGGTCGGACCGTGGGCGCGGAGCAGAGCTTCCACTTCGTCCAGGTTGATCCTGATACCGAACAGTTTCATGTCTCGTTTAGCGCGGCCGGTATGGAAAAGAAACCCGTCGGCATCCAGATAACCGAGATCGCCGGTAGCGAGTCTCCCGCCGAGTTCGTCACCGAGCGCCAGGTCTTTTCGTTCCTGGGCGTACCCGAGCATCACGTTCGGACCCCGATAGATGACTTCGCCATCCTCGATGGACAGGCTGCCATTGGGGATCGCAGGTCCAACCGAACCAAGCTTCTCGGGTAGTTTCTCGGCGGGAAGAATGGAAATTCGGGCAGTGGCTTCGGTTTGTCCATACATCACGAAAAATCGGCCGTTGCGCCGGGCCATGATTTGGTGAAAATGCGAGATCAGGTCGGTCGTCAGTTTGCCGCCGGCCTGGGTCAAGGTTTGCAGCCGCGGAACACGCAACCCTTCCAAATCGAGCCGGCGCAAGATCTGGTAGGAATAGGGCACACCCGCCATCGAAGTGCATTCCTGCTCGCGAACCAGGTCCCAGAACGGCCGGGCAGTCAAAGCCTCGTTGGTCAGAACCAGCGAAGCGCCCGCGGCAAGATGGGAGTTCAAGACCGAGAGGCCATAAGAATAGTTCAGCGGCAGGCTGGCGATCGCGCGGTCGTTCGCCTCAATTCCCAGCGCTCGCCGGATCGAATCGGCGTTACTGCGCACGTTTTTTTCGCTCAGCCTGACAAATTTCGGACTGCCCGTGCTGCCGGATGTGCTGAGCAGCAAGCTGAGATCCGAATGTATGGGTGCTTCCGAAGGCTGCCGGGCACTCCACAGACCCGGCTCGCCCAGCGGAGCATAGTTTTCCGTGGCGATGGCGCTAAAGATGATATCGGGTTCGTACAGCGCCGCCAGCCGGTCGCGAAATTCGGGCGCCATCTTCGCATCCAGTAACGCGACCGCGTGCCCTGCCTCGATTGCCGCGAGGTAGCAGCAAACCGACGGAATATCGCTTTGCGGAAAACAGAAAACCAACTTTTTTGTCTGCGATTTGAGTAATCCCGTCCACTTTGTCTGCGATTTGAGTAATCCCGTCCACCGATCGACCTCACTGGCCAGACGGCTATAGGTCCACCATTCGCCGGCATCGTAGAGCGCTGGAGCTTCGGGCGATATATGTTGGTTGCGAAGGAACATTGGCCAGCAATCTCCGCTCAGACGATCATTCCGCCGTCAACGCCCAAGACCTGCCCCGTCACATAAGCGGAGTGATCTGAAGCAAAAAACAAGATGGATCCGGCCACGTCTTCCGCGGTGCCCGCCCGTCCCATGCGAATATTGGCCAAGCGATCCTGGCGCGCTTTTTCCGGAAGATTGGCCACCATATCTGTTTCGATGAAGCCCGGAGCAATAGCGTTGACCCGAAGATTTTTGGGAGCCAGTTCCTTGGCGGCGGACAAAGTCAGCCCAATAATGGCCGCCTTCGATGCTGCGTAGACTGCCTGTCCTTCGCTGCCCACTCGACCAAGAATGGAAGTGAGATTAATGATAGAACCTGCCTTGCGCCGCATCATCAATCGAGCCGCTTCCTGCAGGTGGTAAATGGCGCCAAAGGTATTGCTTTCAAAATTCCGTTTGACCAATTCCCCGGTAATCATCCCGAGTAGGGCCCCTTCCATGATCCCCGCATTGTTCACCAGGACATCCAGCCGTTTGAACTGTTGAAAAATCTCCCGGTAGCAGCCCCGAACCGCCTCTATATCAGACGCATCGGCCAAAATGCCTGCGGCCGCTACTCCGAATTCATCCCGGATTTCACTGACCCGGCGGTCCAGAACTGTGCGATCCGACCGTCCATTCAGAATTACGGCGGCTCCATTTCGAGCAAGCATCCGCGCGGCTTCCCAGCCTATCCCGCGCGTAGAACCGGTAACGAAGGCAACCTTTTCGCTCAACAGGGGCGCCGTCAATCGAGGGCAACTCCGTGTTTAGCCACAATCTCTTTAGCTTTGTGGAAACTGCTCAGGTCGATCACATCTTCCGAAGACATCATAATGTCGAATGTCGTCTCGATTTCGGCCACCAGATTCATGTGCGCCGTGGAATCCCAGCCTTGGGTAGAACCATAAGCGAGCGAATCGAAATTGCTGTCGGCCGGAATGCCCAGCGACTGCACAAACGCATCCTGAAGCCGGGCGACGCCGGTGCCTGTTGGATTCAATGTCATTCTCCTCTATTAAGTTAGCCGTGCAACATCTCTGCCGTGTGACGGCATAGCGTGTCGATGTCTAATACCGTAGTTTACCTTTGGGCGGACCTGCGGGGCGGGATCCGGACGCCGTACAAGCCGCGTTTTTCGCTTGTGAAGAAGTTGTAATTTCCTTTGAAAACAAAGTGGTTGAGGCAGGTGCGTGTTAAAGTCATACTAAAGTGGTCGTACATCATGCTCCGACGCGCGATCTTTAAGAAAAAGGGTACTTCAGGGAACCGAACGGTCCATAGTCTGGCGGACCTTCCGATTGGCCAGCGCTGCATTTTGCACCGGCTAGATCTTCCAGCCGACGAAGCGCGCCGATTGATGGAACTGGGCTTCCTTCCGGGTACCGAGATTGTTCCTGCCCGGCGTGCTCCTGGCGGCGGTCCACGGGTATTTCGGGTGGACGGCTCGGAAGTCGCGCTCCGCCACGCTACGGCCAATTGTCTGATCGTTCGCCGCCACCCTGAGTCCGATCTCGTGGTCCTCTCATGAGCAGCTGCCACACCGGCTCTCCTCAGACGGGACTGCTGCCGAACCCCTCTATCGCTCCACCCGCCCCGGCTGGTGAGCGGCCCATTATCGTCGCCATTGTGGGACCGCCCAATTCCGGCAAGTCCACTTTATTCAACCGGTTGACCGGCTTACGCCAGAAGGTGGCGAACTTTCCCGGGGTCACCGTCGAGCACCGTATGGGCAAGGCCAAGCTGAAAGGCCATCAGGATGTTTTCCTGGTCGATCTACCTGGCGTCTACAGTCTCCAGCCGCGCTCCGAGGACGAAAAAGTCGCGCATGACGTCCTGAAAGGTGAGCGTCCCGATTTTCCCAAGCCAGACGCAGTTATCCTGATCCTCGATTCCACGAACCTGGGCCGTCACCTGATCCTGGCCGCGCCGATTCTCGACCTGGGCCTGCCGACGCTGATTTTGCTGAATATGGCGGACGATTTGGCGAGCCGCGGCGGCAAAGTCGACATTGCTGCTTTGTCGAGCGAGCTCAACACCACCGTTGCCCTGATCAGCGCCTCCAAAGGAATGGGGCTTGACCGGATTCAGCAGTTTCTGGCCGGCACCGCGATTCGCCTCAACACACCGCCCGCTCGCATTGAGCTGCCCGTCCTGCAGGACATACCCAAATGCCGTCAGTGGGCCAGCAATCTCGGCAAGCGCGCCTCCTATAATGCGCCGGCTCCGCCGCTTTGGACGCGCCGCCTCGATGCAATTTTCCTTCACCCGATAGCGGGACCGCTGATCTTCCTGGCGGTGGTCGTTGCCGTCTTTCAGAGCATCTTTTCCTGGGCGCAGCCGGTCATGGACTGGTTGCAGCACCTGGTCGCCGCCTCCGGCGTCTGGGCTACTCATGTGTTGCCCGACTCTCCCTGGCGTTCCTTATTAGTGGATGGCGTCTGGAAGGGCGTCGGCTCGGTGGTGGTTTTCCTCCCTCAGATCCTTCTTTTATTTCTGTTTATCGGTTTGCTTGAAGACTCGGGCTACCTGGCCCGCGCCGCGCTCATCGCCGATCGGACGATGGCAAAGTTCGGGCTGCAGGGTAAGTCCTTTATCCCGCTGCTTTCCGCCTACGCCTGCGCGGTGCCGGCCATTATGGCCACGCGCGTTATCGAAAATAAGCGCGATCGCATGGCTACCATCATGATCGCGCCGCTGATGACCTGCTCAGCCCGGCTTCCGGTCTATACGCTGATTATCGCTGCGTTCGTCCCCAATATCCCGCTGCTCGGCGGCTTCCTCTCGCTAGGCGCGGCTACCATGCTCGGCCTCTACGTACTCGGCTTCGCGACCGCTATCTGCATTGCGCGCCTACTCAAATCGAGCATTCTGAAAAGCGGCAATAACAATTTCATACTCGAGATGCCGCCGTACCGGCTGCCAACCTTGCGTTCTCTAGGCCTACGCCTGGTCGACCGCAGCAAAGTTTTTCTGCACCGGGCCGGTACCGTCATTCTGGTCGTGGCTATCGGTATTTGGATATTGGCGCACTTGCCGCTCGAACACGGCCGCGCGCCCGTTCTCGAGCACAGCTTCGCCGGCACGATCGGCAAAACAATCGAACCCGCGATCAAGCCGCTTGGCTTTAACTGGAAGATTGGAATCGGCTTAATCACCTCGCTCGCCGCGCGCGAGGTCATCGTCGGAACCCTCGGCACCATCTACGGCATCGAAGGAACCGAACCATCTCAGGGTCTGGAAGCTGCGATCCATCATGACTTGAGTCCGGCCGGCGCCGTTTCTCTGCTTGTCTTTTTCGCCTTTGCTCTCCAGTGCTTTTCTACACTGGCCGTCGTCAAGCGCGAAACCGGCGGGTGGAAGTGGCCGGTATTTCAGTTCTCTTACATGTTGGTCTTAGCGTACGCTGGTTCCTGGTTGGCGTTTCATTTGACCAATTACTTTCTGCAATGAGTGACATATCGAATGTGGTCGTTCTCGGCTCAGGTTGCGCCGGGAACACAGCGGCGATTTATGCCGCCAGGGCCAATCTGCAACCTCTGGTCTTCGAAGGGCACGAAGCAGGCGGCCAGCTCTCCATTACGACCGAAGTTGAAAACTTTCCCGGCTTTCCGGACGGCGTACTTGGTCCTGTACTCGTTGAAAGCATGAAGCAGCAGGCACAGCGCTTTGGAGCCGAATATCGGCACGGGCGGCTGGTCAAAGCCGATTTGAGCAGGCATCCATTCACGCTGGAGTTCGATCACGCCGAAGTGGTAAAAACCCGGACGTTGATCGTGGCCACCGGCGCCTCCGCGCGCTGGTTAAATCTGCCCAATGAGCAGAAACTGATCGGGCATGGCGTGAGCTCCTGCGCTACCTGCGACGGATTCTTCTATCGCGATAAAAAGATCATGGTCATCGGCGGTGGTGATTCCGCGATGGAGGAGGCGAACTTCCTGACTCGCTTTGGCAGTGAAGTGGCGCTGGTCCATCGCAGCGAAACGTTCCGCGCGTCGCGTATCATGCTGGCTCGCGCTCAGGCGAATCCGAAAATTAAATTCCTGACCAACACCATAGTCGAAGATGTATATGACGTCGCTAAAGGCGAAGTCACCGGCGTCAAGCTGAAGAACCTCAAAACCGGCGAGGTTTCTGACCGTGATGTCGATGGATTCTTCCTGGCGATCGGGCACATTCCCAATACCAAGCCTTTTTGCGGCCAGTTGGATCTCGATCCCGATGGTTACATCGTTTCGCATGGCGGCGCGCGCACTAATCTTCCGGGAGTTTTTCACGCTGGCGACGTACAGGACCGTACCTATCGGCAGGCGATTACCGCTGCCGGAGCGGGTTGCATGGCGGCCATCGAAGTAGAACGGTATCTGGAGGCCGAAGGACATTGAATCGGCGATACTGAAAAAGCGATGGCTGAAGAGAATGGCACCGAGCGACGACTAGATCGAGTTGAAGCGCTGCTCGCCGACTTAGCCGAACGCCAACGAGAGTTCCGTGTCATTCAGGAACGCGATCATGAAGAGTTCACCCGAGACCACAAGCAACTCATGACTTGGCAGGTGTTGATGCAGGAGAAGATGGACCGCTATACAACGGAGCGTGACGCCGAACGCAAGCGCCTCGACGCTCTATCGGAGATCACCGACAGGCGCGTCGCGGATCTCGTCACGGCGATCGGCAAGCTGATCGAGCGGCTTCCTCCTCCCAACACGCCCGCCACATCCGAGGCGTGAGGAATCTCGGCGATACTGTAGCGTAGGAGCAAATATCGCGGCAGCACCCGGATTTCTTTCCGTCGAGCAGTTTCAACGGCGCGAACGGAAGGCCGCGGAGTAAGGATCGAATTGTTTGAAGAAGTAGAGAAACAGCTAGTTTAATTATGAAATTCGCCGATGCTGTCCGAGTTGCCAAAACCGTAAAAGTTGAGCACGCCCGCAAGTTCGCCGCACATGTCGTGCCGGAAGTGGTGCGACCGGCGCGCATCATCTGGAATCAGGCGATCGGCGGGGTATTTCTGTTATTTGCGCTGCTCTTTTTCGGCTATGCAGTGAAATATTTCAGAGCGCTGCACAGTGACACGGCGAATCCCGTCGCCCTGGCGTTTTCCGTTTTTATGGGCGCGGTCATGGCTTTTTTCGGGATTGGCTCCTTTCGCAAAGCAAATAGCATCGGGCGGCGTTAAAATCACGTTTGTCACTTCCTGAGCCACCCGGCGAATTTCCGTTTACGCGCGGCATCTATCCCGATATGTACCGGCGCCGTCTCTGGACCATGCGCCAGTATGCCGGCTTCGGCACCGCGGAAGAGAGCAACCGCCGCTACAAATACCTGCTTTCACAAGGCATCACAGGGCTCTCGGTCGCTTTCGATTTGCCCACCCAGATGGGTCTCGATTCCGATCACTCGATGGCCGCGGGAGAAGTGGGACGCGTCGGGGTTGCTATCGATTCGCTGGCCGACATGCAGCTGCTCTTTGACGGTATTCAGCTCGATGGAGTTAGTACCTCGATGACTATT
Source organism: Bryobacteraceae bacterium (assembly GCA_036272575.1). Classification (GTDB taxonomy): domain Bacteria; phylum Acidobacteriota; class Terriglobia; order Bryobacterales; family Bryobacteraceae; genus Bog-105. The sequence continues at coordinate 21,950 of DATAYL010000374.1, forward strand.
AACTCAACCGCGGCCATTCTCCTATGTCTCTATGTTCTCGTTGCCGATAACCAGAGTATTGATCGCAAAAAACTTTCGGGCACCATTCAAAACGACATCCTCAAAGAGTACATCGCGCGCGGCACCTATATTTATCCGCCGCGCCCGGCCATGCGCATCATCACTGACCTGTTCGCCTGGGCGGCGGAAGAAGTGCCCGAGTGGAACACCATTTCGATCAGCGGCTATCACATCCGCGAGGCAGGCTCGACTGCCGTGCAGGAAATTGCCTTCACTCTCGCCAACGCCATCGCCTACATCGAAGCCGCTCTACATGCGGGGCTCGTAATCGACAGCTTTGCCCCACGACTCAGTTTCTTCTTCAACGCCCATAACAATTTTCTGGAGGAGGTAGCTAAGTACCGGGCCGCGCGTCGACTCTATGCGCGGATCATGCGCGAACGGTTCGGCGCGCGCTCGGACCGCTCCTGCATGCTACGGTTCCACGCGCAAACCGCTGGCTCTACCCTTACCGCGCAACAGCCGGAAGTGAACGTGGTACGCGTTACGCTGCAGGCGCTCGCCGCCGTACTTGGTGGCACGCAGTCGCTACATACCAACGGCCAGGACGAAGCGCTTTCGCTTCCGACAGAGCATGCCGCGCGTGTGGCGCTGCGTACCCAGCAAGTCATTGGCTACGAATCGGGCATCGCCCAAGTGCCCGACCCATTTGGCGGCAGCGATTGCGTGGAGCAATTAACCGATGACATCGAAGCGGGCGCACGTGACTACCTGGCTCAAATCGATGATATGGGCGGCACGCTCGCCGCCATCGAAAGAGGATTCATTCAAGGCGAGATTCAGAACTCAGCTTACCGGCAGCAACGAGCGATCGAAGAAGTCCGCCAAGTCATCGTTGGTGTAAACAAATTCGTCACCGAAGCCGCCGACCCTCCACACACTTTTCGTCTCGATTCGGGGCTCGAAGCGCGGCAGGTCGAGCGCCTGCGCGCGTTACGCTCCTCGCGCTCGGCGTCCGCGGTTCAAGCGGCTTTGGATCGGCTTGAAGCTGCTGCCCGTGGCACAGAGAATTTATTGCCGTGTATGCTCGCGTGCTGCCGCGTCTTCGCGACGGTGGGCGAAATTTCTGACCGCCTGCGCAGCGTCTTCGGCGAATACCGCGAAAGTTTCTAACCGCCAGCCCCGCAGCTCATCGCCCGCCCCATAAACTCCCATACCCGCCGATCACCGAATGGCTCCGTTTTCTCCTTCATGCTCGCCGGCCAATGCTCGCGATCAGCCCACGCTTTCTGTAAACCTGCACTCAGGTCCGCGTCACCGCCGGTAAACTCTCCGACCAGCTTTCTCCAGCGCGCCGCTAAAACCTGCGCCTTTGCGCCCGCCGGATCCTCCCCCAGCGAAGCTTCCACGTCGCGGAATAATTCGCTCCAGGCCTTAGTCGCCTGGTCCTGTAATTCCGGGTTCCAACTGCGCCGACGCTCGGCCATTTTCTCCTGCGCCTCTTGGCTGTAGTACTTCTCTAGAAAATCGGTATTGTCCTGCATCTCGATTACCTCAATTATTTTTTTCAATGCGGCAGCCTCAGGCTGCTCGCCGGGTCGAAGCGCACGTTCGGCCTCCCGAATCGCACCGATGGCCTGATCCAGCCGCCGCCGTTTCTCTTCGAGCGCTTGCCGTTGCGATCGCAACGCCTCCTGCAAACCGCGCGTGTCCCGGTCGAGTAACACCTTAATCTGCTTTAGGGGCAGCCCGAGAAACTTCAGCGCAACAATTTGCTCGAGACGCTCCAGTTCGCGGCTGCCGTACACCCGGTAACCGGCCTCCGTCCGCTTTGGCTGTAACAACGCCAGCCGGTCGTAATGGTGCAGCGCTCGCACCGTCACGCCTGCGGCTTCGGCAAACTCTTGCGCCCGGTACAACTTGTTCACCCGGATCCCCTCCTCCTCTAACGTCAAGCCTGACGCAGCGTTAGAGTCAAGCAAAATTATCGCTATGTTAGAACGGGTCCCGCGGAGACCTGGAACCGGGGTGGCCTGAATAGTACAGTTACGCGGCGAGACCGAGGCTTGGCGCGCGATTGATTTAGAAACTGTCGCGGCCCGGCTGACAGTTAACGGCTGTTATCACACTTCTGCTATTACCTCTTCGATAGACTGTCGCGGCCCGACCATTTAAGGACGTGTTCACGCTAATGCGGAGGGCTTCGAGGATCAACATCGAGTTTTTCGAAGCGCGAGAAATGAGGATTGAGGATTCGGACTGGATGCGGGCTGCTTCTCTGCTTTTCATCGCTGAATTGATGCTATTCTGACCCGGGGGAAATCATGCCCGAATATGTAATCGAGCGAGAGTTCGCAGGCGCGGGAAAACTGACCGAAGAGGAGATCAACCAGGTCTCAATTAAATCGCTCGCGGTCTTGAAGGAGCTTGGAACAAACATTCAGTGGCTGCACAGCTACGTCACCGACGAGAAGATCTATTGCGTGTACTTTGCTCCCGATGAGTTACCGATCCGTGAACATGCGCGCCGGCTCGGTCTCCCGGCGAACCGGATCTCCGCTGTCCGGCGGCTAGTTGATCCGCAAAAGTACAAATGAATAAGTTAGTCTCTGTGCTCCGCCCCAAGCACATATTCCAATACGTTATCGATGCTCATGACATGACCTTCAGCCCAGGATTTGTTCCGTTCCGCCTCGGCAAGGTTGTCGCGGGTATCGCGCAGCATCTGATCGAGCTCTTTCTGTTCTGCCGCGGAGGGTGGCATGCCCAGTTTTTCTCTCATGCCCGCCGCTGCGCCGGCCAATGTCAACGCACAGTCCGCACGCGCTTCCAATGCGGCGCAGCAGGCCAGATGCTCCAATACCCGCACTATTCCACGACGATGATCCAGTCTGCGGAAAAGGCCAAGCGCCTGTTTATAGTAGCCGCAAGCCCCGGGATGATCGCCGGAGTGACGCGCCAGGTCGCCGAGATCGCGTAGGCCTCCGGCGACTCCCCAATCATCTTTAATCTGCTGAAACCTGGTCAGGCTGTCGTTAAATAAGCGGCGCGCTCCAGAGTAATCGCCCTCGGCCAAAGCGACATCGCCCAACCCATTCAGAGCGGACGCCATGCCTCGCTCGTCTCCGTTAGAGCGGAATAATTCTAGACACTTCTCGTAGGTTGCCCGGGCTGTAGCATAATCGCCGTGTTTTTTAGTGATATTGGCCAAATTACTGAGGCCCAGGACGACTCGGCCGGCTCCCAATTCCTCCCAGATCAATAAGGCTTCTTCCATATACGATCGGGCCTGGGCATATTCGCCGCGTTTGGTCGCCTGCGACGCCAGAGCATTGATTACCGTCGCCATACCTTGTCTATCTCCGAGCTGACGGTGCATTTCGAGGCTTTGACGGGTAATCTCGTCAGCAAAGGCGCAATCGAACTGGGCGTCGGCCAAGAAACCTGCTGCCAATAACGCCTGAGCCCGAGCGGTACTTAAATGATTTGCATCCGGCAGCTCAAGCAAGGCCGCCAACGCAGCGCGTCCTTCCGTCAGGTGTTCTCGCGATTCCCAGAACCACAAAAGAGCGCCGCCGAGGCGCAATCCCCAATCGGCATTTCGAGCCGCTACGAGGTACTCAATGGCCGCCCGGAAATTGTCATACTCAGAGTCACAACGGCTTAGCCAAGCCTCCTGCTCCGACGGACTCATTGCCGCCATCCCCTCCTCGGCCATCACCAGACAATAGGCGGCGTGGGCGCGCCGGGTGATGTAGAGTTCGCCGCTCTGTTTCAGGCGTTCACAAGCGTACTCCCGAACGGTCTCCAGCATTGTGAAGCGTGGTTCCTCGTCATTTGGTCCGGTCTGGCTGAGCAAGCTCTTATCAACGAGCGAAGCCACCGCTTCAAACAGATCGATATTCAAATCCTCTTGGGTGTTGCACACGGCCTCGGCCGCTTCGAGCGTACAGCCGCTCACGAAAACAGAAAGTCGCCGGAAAAGCTTCTGCTCGGCAGGTGTGAGTAAATCGTAGCTCCAGTCGATCGCGCGGCGAAGTGTGCGCTGCCGTTCGGGTAAATCGCGTGCGCCTCCGGTAAGCAATTCAAGTCTGCTCGCGATTCGTGTCAACATTCCCGCAGGCGACAGAACTTTCACGCGCGCCGCGGCCAGTTCGATTGCGAGCGGCAGTCCGTCGAGCCGCCGGCAGATTTCGACCACAGCGCCTGCATTCTGGGCTGTCAAACGAAAATCCGGCTTGACTGCGGTGGCGCGCTGTACGAATAGTGCGATGGATGGAAAATCCAGCAGACGAAGCGGGGAGAGCGCAGCGCCGGCATCGGGGATGGTCAGCGGAAGAACCGGGAACTCCTGTTCGCCATAAACTCGCAGCACCACGCGGCTGGTCACAACGGCCTTCACGGCCGGACAGGCATCCAGGATCTCCGATAGAACGGGCGCCGCTCCGGCAAGCTGCTCGAAGTTGTCCAACACCACAAGCGTTGCACCCAGACCACGCAAGTGTTCCTGCGCCAAATCCAGCAATGCGCGTCCTGGTATTTCGCGAACATTCAAAGCTTGTATGATCGCCGAAAGCACCAGCTTCACATCCGAGACGGGGGCCAGATTCACGAAACACACACCTCCCGGAAAATGGCCGGCAAGATCCGCCGCGAGCTGAACTCCGAGCCGGGTCTTGCCCGTACCGCCGGGCCCGGTCAAGGTGATCAGCCGGATGGCCGGATCGAGAAGCAGACCCTGAAGCGCTGCCCGCTCGGCGTATCGCCCGATGAACGGCGTCCGCTGCACCGGGAGATTGTCACCACATTGGACGCCTGTGACTGAACGCCAACGAGCCCGCCCGGTTTGAGCACCGGCCAGAGCAGAGTCCACCTCGGCTGCCGTCGGGCGTGAGGCGGCATCCTTCGCGAGCATCGCCAGGATCAGTTCTTCCAACTGTGGAGGGATGTTAGGGTTCAACTTTGACGGGGGAATCGGGTGTTTCGAGGCGATCGCGTGAAGGATGCTCAGTAGAGAATCTGCCTGAAATGCATGGCTGCCCGTTGCCATCTCATAGAAGACAAGGCCCAGCGCGAATATATCCGACGATGTCTCCGGATTTTCGCCGCGCGCCTGTTCCGGTGACATATAGCGCACCGTGCCAAGCACCTGGCCGGGATGCGTGCCGCTCAGCGATGCGGGCTCCAGCCCGGCAGGATGCATCAATCGCGCGAGCCCGAAATCCAGGATCTTGACATATCCGTCGGTGCGCAGCATGATATTTTCGGGCTTCACGTCACGATGGACAATCCCGGCGGCATGCGCCACCGCCAATGCTTTCGCGATTTGTCCACCGATTACCGGAACCGAAGCGGGCAGCGGACCCTGCGCAAACATCTGGCGGAGCGTCTGGCCTTCCACAAACTCCATGACAATGAAACGTTCGTCGCCGGCGATGCCAATGTCATATAACGTAACAATATTGGGATGGTTGAGTGCGGATGCAGCCCGCGCTTCCCGTTCAAAGCGCCACACCCGCTCGGGATCGAAGCCGTATTTTTGTGGAAGCAGCTTGATGGCTACATTCCGGCCGAGCCTGGCATCATGGGCGAGATAAACTTCCCCCATGCCGCCGGCCCCCAGGGGTGAGAGCACTTCGTAGCAACCGAGGGTGCAGCCCAGCAGGCTTCCAGGCGGCGGCATGGCAGCGACTCCGTTGACAACCATCGATCCTGTAGCTGAGGTGCGCCACGCAGGCCGGTCCAGCAGGTTCGGTTTGGATAAATTTTGAGCCAGCAGCGACTCTACCTGAGTTCGCAGCTCCTGATCGTCAGCGCAAGCCTGGGCAAGAAACTCATCGCGGAGCGCCGAGTTCCGCTCCAACGCTGCGTGAAATAAATCTTCGATCTGCCGCCAGCGCTCGGGTGTCATCAACTGTGCTCAAAGGTGGGTTTATTTATCGTGTCGGAGCGATCAGGCGCAGTTTACCCCATTGACGGCCAGCTCTCGCATCAGCCAGGCTTTGGCGAGCTTCCAATCCCGCATAACGCTCTGCGCTGAGATCTTCAGAACCTCAGCGGTTTCTTCTACGCTCAAACCGCCAAAGAAGCGGAGCTCAACTACCCGGGCTTTACGCGGATCGATTTTGACCAGCGTGTTCAGTGCATCATCTACGGCGGTCAACTCGCGGCCGCGCTGCAGGGAGACATCGGGAACGCGATCGAAATCGGCCAGAGGTTCGCGAACGCCGTCCCGCCGCCTTACGGCTGACCGCACCCGAGCCGCATCTACGAGAATTCGCCGCATCATCATGGCCGAGACCGCAAAAAAGTGCGCCCGATCTCTCCATTCCATACCGTTCACATCCACGAGGCGCAAATAAGCTTCGTGAACCAGCGCAGTAGCTTGCATCGATGCTCCAGGGTGTTCCTGGCGCATATATCGCCGCGCCATTCGATGCAACTCGTCGTAAACAACCGGGGCCAATCGTTCCAGCGCAAGTTCATCCCCGCCGCCCCATGCCTTTAACAAACCAGTGACGTCGATGGATTCGCCAGGCGTCATCGCAATATAACCTGCAAGTCTACTCCAAAAAACTACTCCCCAAAAAAGCTTGGAGAGGTTATAGTTTTTTCCTTTCTCGTTCGCTTATCAGGTGAAGGCAGAGAATTATGACCACAAAGCTTCCTACTCCGATCTACAAATCAAAATCGAGAATCCTGCATCTGGCGCTGGTAAGCACTCTTATGGCGCCGCTCGCGCTTTTCGCCGCCCGCGACACCAAAGACTCCGAGCAAGCGTATGCTGGCCACCAGGGCGCGCCGGCCAAACTGGTTCAGCTCGTTCGCGATGCCACGCGGCAGTTCATCAACGTTAACGCGGCCACAAGTGCCGGCTACGGGCCGTTCCTTGGGTGCGTCAGCGGTTCCGATCACGGGGCGATGGGGGTGCACTACGTCAACGGCGATCTGGTAGGTGACGGTGAGATAGATGTCTCGAAGCCCGAAGCGCTAATCTACGAGCCCTCGGACCAAGGCATGCGTCTGGTGGGTGTCGAGTTCGTCGTGTTCGCCGCTGATTGGCTGGCGCATCACAGCAGCCCGCCGGTGCTCGAGGGCCAGACATTCCTATTCATTGATAGTCCCAACCGCTACGGCCTGCCCGCGCACTTCGAGTTGCACGTCTGGGCTTGGCGGGACAACCCCAACGGTGCCTTCGTGGACTGGAACAACCACGTAACTTGCGAAGCTCAATAGATCGAAAAATGCGTGCCCCCTGACGACACGGTCCTGATGGTTAGTATGTGCGGATCAAGGATAGCCCCTGTGCAGCGCGGCAATGTAAGGTTGAACAACCTGCAAGTGCTGAACGCGATTCTCTATGTGGCGGAGCAGGGGTGCAAGTGGCGCGGGCTTCCGAAGCGGTTTGGCCGTTGGCACAGCATTTACATTGGTGCTCGACTTGGGCATGATTCCGGTGGCTCCGCCGAAGTCCAACCGCTTGCATCCGTGGGACTATGATCACGCCATTTACAAAAAGCGCAACGAGATCGAACGCCTCTTCCGTAGGTTCAAAGGCTTCCGCCGCATCTTCTCACGCTTTGAAAAACTCGACGTCGTGTTTCTGGCTTTCCTCAGGTTCGCGCTGATCGTCGAAGCCCTGCGCCTGGTGTGAACACGCCCTAGTTAAGGCACGCGGTGCGCCGTATATTCCACCTTGTAGGACATGGCGGGAATCTCAACCGAAAACTTGATCTGATTTCCCTCTACCTTGCCCTTGTACTCGACCTTGGCGTCATTGCCCTGCACATTTACTTTCACGTTGAAAGAAATGCTATCCCCATCGATTTTTCCATCGTCGATCGTTGATTTACCGAACATATTGCTGGAGGTCTCACCAGCCAGCTTGTTGCCGTCAGCTTTGAAAACGAAGGTTCTCTCAACTGTCCCGTTCGGAGTCTCCGCGCTTCCCTTCCAGGTGCCCGTGATATCAGCCGCTAACAAACTCACGGTCGAAAGCGCCAGCAGGCAGATCAGTCGCTTCATAATGTTCCTTTCGCAAGCCTCCCATTCTGGCTGAGCGGCCTCTTGCAAAGTACGCAAATCTCCGAAAGATGTTCCTTTAACCGGCGCATGCCTGGGTTGCCGGCTGGATATAACTAAGGAAATAGAGCCATCCCGGCCATCATGCTCGATAATCTGCCTTGGCACGCGCTGAACACGGAGCACGCGCGCTTCGCCCTGTGCGCGCCCGCCGCGCGCAAATACCCGGCTGACGTCACGCCCTTCTGTGGCACACCCGATAACAGCGCGCAGTCGTTGCAGCAGATTATTCCGCTTCTTAATCCTGACGAAACAACTTACGTGATGGCTGATGCTTTGCCCGCAATATCCGGGCTCACCCTCGGCGAACCGCTGCCAGTGTTCCAAATGCTTGCCGCGGAGATCCCGAAAGCTGCGCCTCCGGATCGCTGCCTGGTCAGCTTGTTTGCCGAAGATGCTCCCGCCATGATGAAACTCACAGACCTCGCTTTCCCGGGCTTCTTTCGTCCCAGGACCTGTGAGATGGGTGTGTATTATGGCATCCGTATCGACGACGAGCTTGTCGCAATGGCCGGGGAGCGACTGACGCTGCCGGACTACCGCGAGATCAGTGGTGTGTGCACACACCCGGCTCACACCGGTAAGGGCTATGCGGCTGGACTTGTGGCACACCTGATGCAAGAGCATGCCTGGAAAGGTTTGCACTCTATATTGCAAGTCGGTTGTGCGAATACCCGTGCCATCGCCCTCTATAAGCGCCTTGGATTTTGCGTCAGAAAAGAAACCCGGCTCTACCCGCTTTCGCGCTCGGCCTAAAAAGCTGCCCGGCTTGAGGCCATGAGTGATTCATAGCGGCACGAATTGCTCACCGGTTTGGGCGATTCGTTCGGATTCTGCTAGCCGTCACAAAAAATCAAAATCTTTTTTTCCCCAACTAACCAACGCTTTACCGCCCGAAATTGCTCCACGCTTGCCTGCCCCGATGCTACCGTCCGGCCAGGAATCGCTCATGCCCGTTAATTCTCAAGAAACCTGTTCCGTATCCCAGGCCGCTCCCGTCGCCGAGCCGCCCAAAGGCAAATCCACCGGTCCCCGCAGCGCCGAAGGCAAACAGCGCAGCGCGCAAAACTCCTTTAAGCACGGTATCTATTCCAAAGCCCTCGTGCTGCCCCACGAGTGCGCCGTTGAATTCGATGAACTGCGCGCCAAACTTCGCGCTGAGCACCAGCCCGCCAATACCACCGAAGAAATCCTGGTTGATGAACTCGCTCAGCACTTCTGGCGTCTGCGCCGCTTCCGCTCTCTCGAAGCCACTCTCTGGCAACCCGAGAATCTGGCCGACTCCCTCGACGACAAGCTCCTCCCCCTCGTTCAACGCTCCATGGCCTCCGCGGAACGCGGCTTCCACAAA
>DATAYL010000375.1:0-3416 GCA_036272575.1 Bryobacteraceae bacterium
TCAATTCCTCTGCCGTGATCCGCGCCTTCGCGCTATCCTGCTTTCGGGTCACCTGTCGCCTTTCCTTTCTTCAGCCGCTAACTGATTTCGAAAGGTCCAGTCTGACCCACCTCTTTTGCAGAACTATTAAAGCTTAACCGAAGTACTTCGACTCAGATACGAACTGGGATTGGGGCAACGGCAGATCGCCCGTAGTTGCTCGATTGGTCACTCCACCGTCTATGACTTGTTGTTCGCCAATAATCGATCCGGACGAAAGTTGCTATGCCGCAATACGTTTGTAGCGGCGATGGAGGCCCGCAATGCCGAGTGCGACGGCAGGTAACGGACGTTACATGGCCGTCTTTGGCTGTGTTTAACGTGCAGTTAACGTGGCAGTTTCATTCTCCAAGACACTGATTTGTAATCGGATCTATTTTTGGCGAAAGACACCCCTGAAACCGCTGGCCGTCCAGGCCGGCCTCGCCGAACTTTCCACGTCCAGAACTTCTGGAACGTATTCCGATGCCATGCAATCACGGTTTCGGGCTTGACGATCTTCAACGCCGAGCGCCACTCCGTCCACATGCGCGAAAGCGATCTGATGGCGAAGCGCAATGTTTTCCAGCTGCAGAGCAGCGCGGCTTTTCACTAAGGACAAAACCACGACCAGCATCATCCCGATCCACTCAAATGTCCAACGAAACAACTTATGGAATGCGTGCAACCCTCATCATCTCAACCAGTTCGACATTTGCGAGAACCACAGGTTCGAGTATTTTGGCCACGCGGGGACAGAAAACTTTCAATTTCGCGCTCATCCATTTGTGTGAACAAGCGTCGGGTGCAGTGTGCGTGAAAGCGCCGACGCCAGAGTTTCGACGTTTGGGTTCTGCAGCATTGTGTTGTGATCGCCGTCAATTTCTGTTATCCGGAGTTGCGACTCATCGAGAATCGTGGTCCAGCCTCCAGAAACAGTTGCTGCAGCGGTTTCCCGAGCCAGAAACAGATGAACGGGATTATCAATTGAGGGCGGGCGGTATTGCGAGGCAAGCCGATCGTAATAGTCCTCTCGCTGAAGCTGGGCTTCGATTTCAGCAGGACTTTGATCGATAAATCGAGCAGGGAGGAGTGATGCTTGCTGGCAACGCTCAATCAGCGAGTGCAGATCGAGAGAATAAGAAAGGGTTTGTAGCGTGTCGAGACCTTCCTGCCTTGCCGGACTGTTTTGCATCTGGTCTTGCACATCGGCGAGGAGCAGGTTTCTGAGGCGATCAGGCTCGCCGGGAAGCTGTGCTGAACTGCTGTCAGATGATCGGTAAACCGTGTCGATAAGACCGAGGAAGCTCACGCTCTCACCCACACGCGTGAGTTGCACAGCCGCCTCATAGGCAAGTTGCCCGCCGAAAGACCACCCTGCTAGACGATAAGGTCCATGCGGCTGTCTGTCGCGCAGGAACGGTACCAGACGGCCCACTAACTGTTCGGTGCTTGTTACGGACTCGACTGGTCCGGCTGGCAGGCCGTAAACGCTGATCCGGCTGTCGAGCCTGCGTGCAAGTACGTCGGCATATAGCAATTGACCTAAGCCATCGTGAAAGAAAAAGAGCGGCGAGTCTTCTGATCCCGTTCTGATCAGAAGCGCTGAGTTAGTCACAGGCGCCGGGTTCTGCATCGAGGAACGCCGGCTGAGAGCCGCGACAGTGGGTTCGGAGAACAGGTCGGTGACCGAGAGACTCAACCCTTTTGCGGCGGCTTTGTGAATTAGTTGAACGGCCAGGAGAGAGTGCCCGCCCAGTTCAAAGAAATTATCACCCCTCCCGATCTGGTTGACTTGGAGCACTTCCGCAAAGAGGGAAGCGACTAGAACCTCTGTTGGCCCCTGCGGCGGTTCGTAGGTGCGGGCAGGGTCAGCTTGCGGAGCGGGGAGCGCCTTGCGGTCGAGCTTGCCGTTCGGGGTGAGCGGCAGCGCATCGAGGGCGACATAAGTCGACGGAACCATGTATCCCGGCAGCGAAGCGGCGAGATGTGCCCGCAGAGTGTCCGCATCGGGCGCCTGAGGATGATCAGCAAGAGGTACATAGTACGCGACGAGGCGTTGATCGCCGACCTGATCTTCTCGGGCGACGACGAGGGCTTCGCGGATGCCGCCAACCTCCGCAAGGCGCGCCTCAATCTCGCCAAGCTCGATGCGGAAGCCGCGAATTTTAACTTGAAAATCGTTGCGGCCAAGAAACTCGATATTGCCGTCGGGCAGCCAGCGGCCGAGATCGCCTGTTCGGTACATCCGAGCGTCGGGTTCTGTTCTGAACGGATCAGGAAGAAAGCGTTCGGCGGTCATCTCCGGACGCTTGAGATAGCCGCGCGCTACGCCGACGCCTCCGATATAGAGCTCGCCGGCTACGCCGATGGGCGCCGGCCGGCGCTGCTCATCGAGAATATAGATCGCGGTGTTGGCGATGGGTCGGCCAATCGGGATGTTGGCCTGATCAATGTCGGGAGGACAGGAGAAAGCCGTGACGTCCACCGTTGCTTCCGTGGGGCCGTACAGGTTGTGCAAGGCTGTGTCGGGCAACAGTTGTTGAAAGCGTGTCGCTACGGTGCCCGAAAGGGCTTCTCCGCTGCAGATGACGCGCCGGAGGCAGGAGCACTGCCGGGCCGATTCGTCATTCAAAAACACCTGCAGCATGGAAGGAACAAAGTGCAGCGTGGTGATCTGATTGTGCTGAATGAGTTGGCGGAGATAAGCGGGGTCTTTGTGACCTTCTGGGCGTGCTATGACGAGCGTGGTTCCTGTAACGAGCGGCCATACGAATTCCCAAACCGATACGTCAAAGGTATAGGGCGTCTTTTGCAGAACGGCATCGTGCTGATTCAAGCCGTAAGCCGACTGCATCCAGAGCATGCGGTTCACTACGCTACGATGCTCGACCATGACGCCTTTGGGCGTGCCGGTCGAACCGGAGGTGTAGATGAGGTAAGCCAGGTGTTGCGGGGCAAGTCCGATGGCGGCGGGATCGGGATTCGCGTCCGGCTGGCTCGCCCACGCCAGTGACGGCGCATCGAGCAGCAGCACGGGAAGCGTACTGTGAACGCGTCCGCCGAGATGAGTTTGGGTGAGCAGCGCAGCAGGAGCGGCGTCGTCGAGCAGCAAGCGAAGCCGCTCATCCGGGTAATCTGGATCGAGCGGCACATACGCCCCGCCAGCCTTCCACACGGCCAGGAGGGCAATCACCATTTCGAAGCTGCGCTCGAGGCACAGAGCAATGCGATCATCGGGCCGGACGCCCAACTGTCGAAGATAGTGGGCCAGTTGGTTAGCCCGGCGATTCAACTCGTCATAGCAAAGCTGCCGGCCTTCAAACACCAGTGCGACTGCTTCAGGCGAGCGCACCGCCTCTTTCTCGAAGAGTTGATGAACACAGGCGTCGGTAGTA
>DATAYL010000376.1:0-22098 GCA_036272575.1 Bryobacteraceae bacterium
ACTGCAGCCAGATGATTTTATTCTCGATGGAATCGTGCAAACGCTGTCGGCGATTTCTATGTCGCTTTGTGCAGCACCGACTTCTTGGCCGAATCCTCAGAATGTAAACTTAGCGGCGACCTCCAGCCATCTTGGATTGTATTGCGAGGTAACGCGGCCAAACGTGCTGTCGGCCAGGTTGGCATCCACGCCCATCAGGTTGGGGCGATCGAAGACGTTGAAAACTTCAAACCGCAACTGCAGATTCAACCGCTCGTAAAGCTTGGTGTCTTTGAACAGCGCCGCATCTGTGTTGGCGAATCCCGGGTTTTGAAGCTGGTTGCTCTTCTCATTTCCCTCCTCTCCAAGAGCGGGCTGAGAGACCTGGCCCGGCGAAAACACACCATTTAAATAGGCTTGTCGGCTCGTCGGCGTGGAATAGTAAGTAACGTTCGGGTAATCGAGGTTGAATCCGTCCGCATTGTAGTCGCCGCTCGCCGGTAGTATGCCGGTAACTACGCCATTTGCAATGATCGGCTGGAACGCAGCATTGGTATAGACGGTGTAAGGGGTACCGCTCTGAAGTATAGTGGTCCCGCTGATAGACCAACCGCTCAGCACGTGTCCAAAGAATCCGCTATCGCCACGAAAATCAGGCACCTGATAGTTCCAGGTAAGTGAAAAGCGGGCCGGCGTATCAAACGAAGAAGGGCCGTAGTAATTCGCTATGTCGATCGTCGGATACGTTTGTGTATCGTCGAGGGTGAATGAGTATAGGAGGCGTCAAAATAGGAGCGCTTGAACCTTCCTTTCGCCTCTACAAAGACCGCGTTGTAAGTTGCTTTGGCGCCGTTGGTAGCGTATGTGATCGAGCCGAAGCTCGGGTTTAGCCGGGTCGGCGATGTGCTGGCGTGCTCAATTAGGTCGCCAGCGAAGCGATTTACATCGAATCCATAGGCAGTGTTGCCGGTGTTGCCCTATCCCCAGAATTCGTTGTAAGTATGAGAACCTTGATATCCGACACTCGCGACGACACTCTCGAATAACCGGTGCTCGATGGTAGCCGCATAGTTCATGGTCGTGGGCGAAGTAAGGTTTGGATCCACACCGCCTACGTTAGATTGCACGCCAACTAACCCACCTTGCGCATTCAACCCTGTCGCTCCCAACGCCGGGTAAGGAAAACCAAACGGAGGAGTGTTACTCGTACCTAATGCAAAGATCGGTGCTGACGTGGTCCCATTGTTGTAAAAAGTAGGAACGATATAGCCCGGCGGATTCGAATTTAGCCCGTTTTCGAGATTACCCAGCGTAGGCATGTCGTGATACAAACCGAAGCCTCCGCGAACCACCCAATTCCCGTTCTTCCAGGGATCCCAGGCAACACCTCCGCGCGGCGACAAAACATTCGCCAGTGACTGATTCAGTACATGGTTGAGCTGCTGCATGGAACCGCGAGCCACTTGCTGGCCAAAGGTTGTTCCAGGACCCAGGAAAAAGTTGGCAAGAATCGTACCCTGCAAAGAAGGATAGGGATTGCCGTAGGTATCCCAGCGCAAGCCATAATTGAATGTCAGATTCGGCTTTACATTCCAGGTATCCTGGGCAAAAGCTCCTCCCATCGTATTGGTGAATCCGTAATTACCTGGTTTAGGCTGGCCCGTTAATGGGTTATACGCGAGATTGGTCTCGCTGTAGGGGTTGTCTTCGACCAAATCCAGCAGATTGTTGAAGGTAAAATTCGGCTGATCGTGAACCGGTGCAAAAAAAGCAAGGTCGTCGCCATGCCATCCTTCATACCCCAATTTGAAACTATGAGTGGATCGAACCTGGGTAAATACATCGCGCCAGTGATAACTGTGCTGGACGTAGTCGCCCAGAGCGAACCCGGTGCCGAAGCCCTGATTGACTCCGTTAACGGTGACCGCTGGAACCTGAAAATTACCGCTCGATGGTGTCTGGCCTTCGATTCGTAAGAAAGCAAAGCTCGCCTCATTAATAGTTGTGGGTGTGAAGGTGTGAGTTTCATTTACTTGAGCAGAATTAGAGTTATATGTATTTGTCGAGGCAAACGCCGGCCGGGCGACGGGTCCGCCTGTATCTAAAGTAGTTCGGAAGAAGTTTCCGTAGAGGCGGTCCTTGCTCCAGTATTTGTCAACACGTAAGTTGAATTGCAGTGCATTGCGATAGATGTTAGGCGTGATGCGCAAGCCTTGATATTCGCCCGGCGTAACCACCGCAACGGTCCAGATACGCTCTTTCTCCCACAGGTACTTAGATAATTTCGGCGCGTCGAAGCCATCTATGCTGATGAAGCCGATAGCACAGGATTGCTCGGGATCTTCGCTGTTTAAAATCTTTACTCCAGGCAAGTCCCGCAAGCGGTTTGACCAGCGCTTGCGCAAGTAGCGGAAGCGTTCGGCTTTGCGCTCAGGGCCAATACTGTCATGGAAGTTCAACGCCTCGGTAATCGCGTCGCGCTGCGATGCCGGATGGGTCCCGATCTCCTCGAATTTGCGGATATTGTCGCGCATCGAATCCGGCGCCGCCATCATCGGCCAGATCTTCGCGATCTTGTTTTTTCTGACGTACAACATGCCAGTGCCGATCGGCGCCAGTACCCACTTATGCAGCGAGGTGGCGTAATAATCGCAGTCCAGATCATCACGTCTGAACGGAAATTGCGCAAAGGCATGCGCCCCATCCACCACTACTTCGATGCCGCGCTCCCGCGCCATCTGGCAAATGCTTTTTATCGGAAAGATTTGCCCCGTGCGATTGGTGATGTGGCAGATGTGAATGACTTTCGTCCTCGGTGTGATGTGCGATTCGATGCGCTTCGCCAGATAATCCAGGCTCGGCGGAGGAACCGGAAAGGTAATCTGCTTCAGCACGATCCCGTCCCGTCGCTCCCGCTGCTGCCAGGTGGTGATCATGCGCGGATAATCCTGGTTCGTCGTGAGAACTTCATCACCCGGCTTCAGATCCATGCCGAGTTGAATAATCTCCAGCCCTTCGCTCGCATTGCGTGTGATCGCAATCTCTTCGATATCGCAGCCGAACGTTTCCGCGAGCCTCCGCCGGACCGTCTCGACTCCCGGATCGAGCACGTTCCACATGTAATACGACGGGTTCAGATTTTCAATCTCGAGGTAGCGGATCTCGGTATCCATGACAATCTTCGGCGCGGGAGAAACTCCGCCGTTATTCAGATTGATCATGTTGCGATCAACGGTGAAGGCGTGCCGCACGTTGAACCAGAAGTCTTCGTCGCGCGCTACGGTATCTGCCGCTCGGCCGCTAACCGCATCCGAAGCCCGCTGCGCACGTAACAGTGCGTCGGACTGAAAAGTGGCCGCAGCAAGTGCGGCGGAGCTTGTGAAAAATCGTCGCCGGTCCATATTAGAAAAACAACCTGGCGCCCAGTTCCACCATGCGCGAGAAGTTGGCTTGCGAATTGATGACGCCGAAGCCAGCCGTCCCGTAGGTCGTGCTCGGTGCGTTAAATAGCGGCGTGTTGAAGGCGTTCAGCAAACCTGTCCGGAACTGTGCTTTGAATTTCTCGGTGATGCTAACCGTTTTGAACAGCGACATATCCCAGTTGGCCTGGGCCGGTCCGCGCATGCCGAGGGTACGCGCCACATTTCCGAACGAGAGCGAGGGCGCCGCCGAAAACGCAGCCGGATTGATGTAATCGTTCAGCCGCGATTCCAGGCTGCCATTTGTCACCGGCGAGATTCCGGTGGCATTGGGCCGCTGCGCATCGTACCCGAAAAGCGAGTTATTGTTCGGGCTCTGCGTGATCTGCAGTGGAAAGCCGGTCTGATAGATGGCAATAGCGTTGAAGGACCAGCCGCCTACCAGCGCATCCATTGCCCGGCTGGCCGAACCCAGAAACTGCTTGCCTTTACCGAAAGGCAGGTCGTAACTGAAAGTAGTCGCCCAGCGGACCGGCGAATCGTAATAGGAAGGCGCCCACTCGCCGGCGATATTGTATGGATTTTGCGGCGCGCTTGTATTGCCCGCATTCAGAAAGTTGCCCGGACCACCGTTTCCCTGATCAAAGCTTCGCGCCCAGGTTAAGGTCGAAAGAAACGTCAGGCCATAACTCATTCTCTTTTGCGCTTTCAAAACAAGTGAATCGTATTGCGCTTTGTCCTGATCGCTCAAGCTCAACTCAACTTCGCCAAATTGGGGAGACGGCAACAGCAATTGATAGCGCCCCACTTGCGCCCCACCGAAATTGCTCGTGCTGCTCACCACGCCGTAGAGAGGATTCGGCACGCTCTGCGTGAGCGCCGCATAGCCCATCGAAAAATAAGAAGGATTGAGCGCGTTAATATCCATATTGCCGCTCATAGTCGTGAGGTGCGAAGAGCGCGATCCCACGTAACCGAGTTCCAGCGCCACGCCGCCGGGCAACTCCCGCTGCACGTCTAAGGAAAATTGATTGATGCGCGGCGAACGCGCCGACGGATCGGCGAAACTAATCGTTTGTCCTACGCCCGCCAATGCCCCTAGCGAGTTGCCGGCAGGCCGGTTCAAGCCGTTCGGGAACGGGTTCGTGAGATTTGAGTTGGGCGTTTGGTAGCCGTCTGTGGTGAAGGTGTTGGTGGTGGTGGCGTAATAGCCGGCCGTTTCAATTGGAGCCCCGATACCAAATGGCGGCGCCCAGAACAGGCCGTATCCGCCGCGGATCACGGTCTTGCTATCCAGCTGCCAGGCGAATCCCGCGCGCGGCCCCCACTTACTCCAATTGGGATTGCCAATCGAAGTCGGCGCACCGTTCTGTCCGGCAAACTCGACGACGCCATTGGTTGTAAGACCACTCACTTGCGATTGAATCGGATTCGTCGCGTTAGGCAGGAAACCGGTCACCATGCCGTTATCGGCTTCTTGCAACCCGGATTCGTGCTCCCAGCGCAAACCGAAGTTCACCGTCAGCTTACTGTTTACTCGAAAGTCGTCCTGAAGATAAGCACCGTAGTAACTGACAAAGTCGGTCAACTTGGTCGGTACTGTAATGGAAGCGTCGTGCGGTAACCCCACCAGCATGTCTGCTAAGTCTGCGCCACCAGCCCCTGCCCCGGATTGCGTCCAAATGCCATTGAAGTTGAAATCGCCGCCGCCTTGCCCATAATCAAGACCGCTCGTGTTCACCTTGCGCCAGTCAAAACCTCCGGTCAGGCTGTGCCGCCCCATGTATTTAGATGCGCTGATTGAGGAGTTGTATGAGTAGTGAACATAATAGAAATCGTTGTTCGTTCCCAGGCCGCCCAGGCTGTTGTAAACCGTCGAAAGGCCCACGACAGGAAACGTTGGCGACAGCACTTCGTTCGTGTAGTTCGGGCTGAATCCTAAGGTGCCTAGATTCAAACCTGAACTAACCTGGTACCCATAATTCGGGAACCGGTTGAAGCCATAGCGCGCCGAAAGCACCAGCGTGGGTGAAAGTGTAAATGTATTGTTTAGCTGCGTGGCGTTTACGTTGCGCAGCAGACGCCACTGGTCCGGCGAAGAAATCGAGTTGAACCAGGTATTGCCCGGTTCGAGCGACAGATAACTCAAGTAACTGAGATTGGCGTGCCACCACTCGGTTAACTGTTCGTCCAATTTGGCCGTGGTCTGATGAGCGCGCGCCGGCAAGCTGCCCGCCACCGTTAGATCATTTGCTCCGTAATAGGCGGGGGTTGAGGACGGCATCGCCAGTGTGCCAGCCATGCTCAAGCCAACCGGATTGAGCTTCGTAGCTGGAATGATGTTGTTCGGGAACGGCGAGCGCGTAAATGTGCCGTTCGCATTCTTGATGGTGGTGGTTGGGTCATAAATCGTAAGTTGGCCTCCGCCTTCTGCCATCGTCTGCGAAAAATTGCCGACGCGTTCCAGCGCCGTGGGCGTATAAAGCTGCGAAGAGTTGGACTGCGTATCGTCGTAGCCCTCCCGCGCCACCCAGAAGAAGGTTTTGTTCTTGCCGTCATACACCTTCGGAATTAAGACCCGGCCGCCCAAAGCAAATGCGTACGTGTAGTTCCACTGCGGGGGCAGCGAAAGTCCCGCGGCATTATTGAAAAAATTGTTCCCCGACCAGCTGGTTTGACGAGTGCTGCCAAAGGCCGCGCCGTGATATTCATTGGCGCCCGACTTTAGCAGCGTGTTAAACATGCCGCCGCCCGTTCGCGCCATGGAGGCATCGTATGTGTTGGCCTGTACCTTAACTTCCTGCACCGCCTCAATGGTTGGGATGATAATGGCGCGGTTATCCGCGTCAGTGATGGGCACGCCATCGAGCAAATAATTGTTCCCCCGCACCGGACCGCCGGCGATCGAAATCTGCGAAGAACCGCTCTGGTCTTCCATCCGGTTGTATGCGGGATCGCCCACCGGCATCACATTCTGGGCCACCTTCGACATCATGAAAGGATTCCGGCCTAAATTCGGCAGGTCAACCAATTGCTGGCGGTCTAAGACCTGGCCCTGTGAGGCGTTCGAATTCTCGACCAGCGGAACATCTTCGTTCACCGTGACGCTCTGCGAGACATTGCCAACTTGCAGGGCCACGTCCACCGTAATGAATTCCTGTGTCCCGAGAACGATGCCGCGCTGCTCAAATTTTTTGAAGCTTGGACTTTCGGCGGCAACGGCGTAATTGCCCGGATCGATATCGCTGAAGACGTAAGTTCCACTGTTAGTGGTCAGCGTGGACCGGGCGACACCGGTAGAGGTGTTGGTCAGAGTAACTTTGACATTGGCGATGGCTGCACCCTGGGGGTCAGTCACCGCTCCCCGCACGCCTCCTTGATAACTCTGAGCGGCTGCCGAAACGGTGAGCGCGAGCCAACCAGTCAGGGTCGCGGCCATCCGCAAATCTCGAGCCAAAATGGGGAATCTTTTCGCGAACATCCAATCTCCTTGTTGAGAACGTCTTGGCGCTTTTCTGCCAAATCGCGGTCAGACTCTGACCAGAACTGCTCTCAACTTGGAGCGGACTCCCGAACCGATGGGACCGCCACCCGCAGCAGTGCTTTCCCTCGGAGGACGAACACTTTGGGTAGCTAACTAACTTTCCGCTGAACTTGTTTCAGGAGTATAACAGCGCAAATTGCAGCCGTCCACTAAAAGTTTTCTAATTTCGTAGGCTGATCGAGAATTCTTCGGTCGGGCTGCACCCACATCTCAAGACACTGGACACCCAGTACGAGAGCCGTCCCAACACACCCGTTTTACGGGATATACTGCGATTGGCGCCCCTGTTTGGTGTCTTGCCAATCTCCGTGTTTGAGAGGCTTTCTTGCGTATTTACAGTTACTGCTGTCTCCTCGCTGCTGTGCCGGCGATAGCGTCCTCTCCCTCTCCGCCCGCGCCATCACCAAGTCCGGTTACTGTTCTACTTAGTTACGAACAACCCTATTCCCAGGCTTCCTTCAAGGCCCTGCAACACCAGCTCCAGCATGTAATGAACGGAGTCGGCTACAAGCTCGAAGTACGGGATCGCTCCGCGGTCAGTTCCCATGAGCAGTTCTCTCAACTTTTCCTTTTCACCATGAAAGGAAGTTGCAACATGGCTGACGGTCTGCCAATTGGCGCGTTGTCCGACGAGCGGGGGCCGCTCGCGATGGCGTATTCTTCCGATGGAGTCATCCTCCCCTATGGCGAAGTCGAGTGCGACCGCATCCGCCAATCGCTGCAGCGTCTAATAGGCCGAGGTAATCCAGGCACTTACCAGAGCGCCTTTGGCGCCGCGATGGGCCTGGTTGTGGCCCATGAGCTTTACCACATGCTGGCCCGCTCCCCCCAACACACCGAAAACGGCATCACGAAGGAAAGCTTTTCCGCATGGGACATGTTATCGGGCAATCTCTCACTGCCCGAGGTCGCCCGGCTGGCCATGCGCGAATCCGGACTCCATCACTAACCCCGGCGCAAACCGGACCTTGCAGATTGCTCGACAGATTATTCAAGAAGGCTGCTCCATTTCATTTACAGCGGTGATACACTGCCAGATACTGCTCTCTAAGCGTCCATCTGAGTAAGTGGCCTTCTCCGCTTCTCGAGAGGCAGACCGCAAGCGCGAACCATGCGTCTCGCCGGATAGCCCTAGTTAGGCTTGAACGCCGTCCCCTGAGGCGGCTGGTTCAGTTTTGGTTTGTCAAGCGGTACTCGATGCCGTTCACTCCATCACCTACGAAATCCCGCGAATCAAAGGAGACGTTATGTCATCTGTTCTGAGCGACGCACAAAGAGCTGATTTTCTGCGGCGCGGTTATTCCCGCCGCAGCTTTGGACGCATCGCTACGGTTCTCACGGCCGGCGCCGCGCTTCCCTTCTATAACGAGCCTGCTCTCGCTCAACTCTCGATGGTTAGAAACATGCCACCCGATGCGGTCAAGATCAACGCCAATGAGAACCCAATGGGCCCGTCGCCCGAGGCGGCCGACGCCATTTATAACGTGATCAAGAATGGCGGCCGTTATATGTACGAAAACACTTACTCGTTGGCCGAAGCCATGGCAACAGTCGAGGGACTCAAGTTCGGTTACAAGCCGGATAACTCGTACGTAGAGATTTATGCCGGCTCGAGCGCTCCTCTTCATCAAGCGGTGCTTGCCTTTTGTTCTAAGGACAAGCCGTTCGTAAAAGCCGATCCAGGCTACGAAGCCGGTGAACGTGCCGCGAAATTCATCGGGGCCAGCGTAGTTAACGTCCCGCTCCGTAAAGGTACTTGGGACCATGACGTGAAAGCCATGTTGGCGGCCGCACCTAATGCCGGATTGTTTTACGTCTGCAATCCTAATAATCCGACCGGCACCCTGACCAAGCGCGCCGACATCGAGTACCTGGTGGCCAATAAACCCGCCGGCTCGGTTGTCATGATCGATGAGGCGTACATTCACATCTCGCCGAGCGCCGTTCGTTGCAACGACCTGGCGGCGGCCGATAAGGACGTCATCATTTTGCGAACGTTCTCCAAGCTTTACGGCATGGCCGGGCTTCGTGCGGGCGCCGCTTTCGGCCGGCCGGAACTGCTGGAAAAAATCAGACCGTTTAGTGCGGGCGCGATGCCTGTTACCGCTATGGTCGGCGCCACGGCCAGCTTGAAAAACAAGAATCTGGTGCCCGAACGCCGGAAAGTCATGGCCGATATTCGCGAAGATACGTTCAGCTGGCTGACTTCGAAGAACGTCACCTTTATCCCTTCGGAGAGTAACTGCTTCATGATCGACGTCAAGCGCCCGGGCAAGGAATTTTACCAGGGCATGGCGGAGCAAAAGGTCTACATCGGCCGTGTCTGGCCGGCGTGGCCCAATTGGGTTCGCGTCACTATCGGCAGCAAGGATGACATGGCGAAGTTCAAGACCGCATTTACGAAGGTCTACAACGCCTGATCAGTAGCTGCTGCCGCTCGCTGGCGGTTGCGGCTGTGATTTTTCCGGGAGACGCAACGACGTGTCTCCCTTACACATTTCTAACCCGTCTCGCCCCTGTCTGGCGTCAACGGTCTGCCTCGTCGCTTAAGTGCTCACACATAGGAGAGGTAGTCTGCCTTGAATTTCCGCATCCGCTATAGCTGGCGCGCTTTCGGCGGCGACGTTTCCGGCGGTATGGTCGCGGCCCTGATCGCTCTGCCGTACGGACTCGCTATGGCGAGCATGATGGGCTTACCGCCTGCTCTCGGACTCGTCACCTCTATTGCCACCGCGCCGGTGACGGCTTTGCTTGGACGCAATCCCGTTTTAATTGGCGGTACCGCCAGTGCAACTGTCCCTTTTATCGCAGAGTCGGTTCGCTCGCAAGGCATTGGCGGAGCGGCAAAGGTCTGCATGATTGCCTCGGTGTTCCTGCTCGTTTTCTGTTTCCTGCGCCTCGGCCGTTTTATCCAGAAGGTGCCGAGCCCAGTTGTGACTGGCTTCTCCTGCGGTATTGGCGCGATGATGATTCTTTCCCAGCTTGGGGTCATGCTCGGTGTGCACGCCGTGATTGATCGCACATCGAATAACATGCTCACCCAGAGTTGGCAGGTTCTATCGCGCATTGACGAGACACAGATCAGCGCTCTCGTGATCAGCGCAATGGTGATTCTGGCTGCGCTGGCGGCGGCCAGATGGCTTCCCAGAACACCGGCTCCCCTGATCGGAATTCTAGTCGCGGTCGCGGTCGCTGGCGTGTTCCGGCTTCATCAGCGCGAAGTCGGTCACCTGCCTTTGCGGATTCCGCCGTTCGTTGGTTTTTCCTGGACCCCTGCCGACATCCTGAGCGCCGTCCCGGCTGGACTTGGGCTCGCCTTCGTCTCAGCCGTTAATCTGTTGGTTACTTCGCGGGTAGTCGAACATTTTCGCGGGCGTCATAAGCACCTCAAGCGCGCTGATGCCGACGCGGAACTCGGCGCTTACGGGATTGCCAACATGGTCGCGGCAGTGTTCGCCGCTCCCATGAGCGTCGGTATTCCGGCGCGCAGCCTGGCCAACGTCCGCTGCGGCGCCACCACGCGTCTTTCCAATCTCTTTCACGCTGTTTTCATACTGGCCTTCATTACTCTCGGCGGCGAGTACATTTCCCACATTCCAGTACCCGCGCTGGCCGGCGTAACCGCCTACATCGGCATTTGCCTGCTCGAATGGGGCACCTGGCGCCGGCTCCCTAAAATGAGCACGGTAGATGCTCTAGGCTTTCTTACCACCGCCGCCGCCACGCTGGTAGTGAACGCTGTGCTCGCCGTAGCGATCGGTAGTTCCTTCTACGTAGTACGCGCCGTCTACCTGCGGCTGGCCGGTACGGCGCACGGGTCTCAGCCAGCCAAGAAAATGGCTGTCAGCACCCGCTGAAGCGCATCAATATGTGACTCATTGTTAGGTGCACTCCCTCGCTTTTGGCCTTCTGCATGCTCTAAAATAAATCACACGCTACTTCCACCGCGTTTGGGATAAACACGAGTAGTTATGCTCAATTGCCCGCTCTGCGCAACCCCCAACCAAGAGGGATCTGCCTCGTGCGGAAACTGCAATTGCGCGCTCTCCAGCGCTCCGGATGAAACCGTGGCAGTGGCAGTGGCGGTGGCTTCGGACAGCCCACCGGATGAGCAAGCCACAGTGGTGGCAACCGCCGGCGCCTTCTCGGCTATTTCAGGCGCCGCGCCGGCCCGCGGCTTTGCGGAACTCCCGCTGGGCCACCTGCTGAATAATCGCTACGAGATCCTGGCGCGGCTCGGCCAGGGGGGCATGGGCACAGTGTACAAAGTTCTGGACCGCGAACTCGATCGAGTGATCGCGCTTAAAACGATCCGCCCCGATCTCGCTACGAACGCTTCTTCGCTGCGCCGCCTCAAGCAGGAAACATTACTGGCCCGGCAGATCGCGCATCGCAATGTCATTCGGGTCTTTGATCTGGGTGTGGCCGACGGACTTCGCTTCATTACGATGGAGTTTGTCGGCGGCCAGGACCTTCGGCATCTTCTCGATGCTCGTACCAAGCTCACCGTCGAGGAGACGATTGATCTACTTGCTCAGCTGTGCCGCGGTTTGCAAGCCGCCCATAGCGAAGACGTGGTTCATCGGGATCTGAAACCGCACAACATTCTGCTCTCCGCTGACGGTAGGATTCGCATCGTCGATTTTGGTCTCGCCCGTTCGTTCGAAGACACTCGCATTACGCACACCGGCGGCATTCTCGGTACGCCAACCTACATGTCCCCCGAACAGGCACTCGGACAGGACGGTGACGCGCGCTCCGATATTTTTGCTCTGGGGGTAATCGCCTTCGAACTGCTCACTGGACAGCTGCCCTTCCCGAATCAACCGCTCTCGGAAGCGCTATTGAGCCGCACACGTGGCGTGGCTCGGCGCATTGAGACGGTTGATCCGACGCTTCCACCTTGGCTCGCAAAGCTGGTCATGCGGTGTCTCGAACGCAACCCGCTGGATCGTTTTGCCACGGCCGCGCAAGTGTTGGCAGAAATGGAAGCGCGCGGGTTGTCTTCCTCCACTGCCGCAGCGTTAGCTCCTTCGGTACTTACACCCGGCGCTATGGTCGGCACACGCTATCGCATTGAAGCCGAAGCCGGCGAAGGCGGCATCGGCAAGGTGTATCGGGCCATCGATCTTGATCTCCATCGCATGGTTGCGCTCAAAGTCGTTCGCCCCGAACTCGCGCAAAGCCAGCATACTCTCGACCAGCTCATGCAGGAGATCTCAATTGCCAGCCAGATCTCTCACAAAAACGTGCTGCGCATTCACGATCTTGGCGAAGCGAGCGGTTTGCGCTTCGTCTCCATGGCTTGGGCCGAAGGCGAAGACCTCTCGCAACTGCTTCGGCGCGCGGGCCCGCTTCCTGAGGCGCGTATCCGCGAACTCGCAATCGAGATTGGCGAAGGACTGGAAGCCGCTCACGAGCAGGGCATCAGCCATCGCGATCTCAAACCGAGCAATATTCTGCTGACGTCCGCCGGCCACGCCTGCATCGCCGATTTTGGTCTCGCGCGCAGCACACTTGCTCCGCCAGCCGTATCGAACCTCTCAGACGAGAACTCCAGCAGTTCCGCAGGGACGCCCCGTTACATGTCGCCCGAGCAAGTCGATGGAGCGACCGTCGATCACCGCACCGATATCTATTCGCTCGGCCTGATTCTCTACGAGATGGCGACCGGACGCATTCCCTTCGGCGATGCTTCGGTCGTCCAAACGATTACGCAACGTCTTACCGAGATTCCTGCTAACCCCAAGCTCCTGAATCCGTCCCTTTCGGAGAATCTGAGCGGCATTATTCTGCGTTGTCTCGAGCGCGACCCGGCGCAGCGCTACTCAACTGTTCAGGATCTCCTTTTCGACCTGCGCCATTCCCCGGATCCGCTCAAGTCTCAGTCCCTGCCTGGTCAAAAGCAGGTTTCTCGGCATTGGTGGCTGGCAAGTTCGCTAGTTGCTCTCGTTTTGCTAGCCGTCGGCGCGACAGTTTTGTGGCAGCGCCGCAAGCTTCCGGTAAAGCCCCCCGTCAATGGCAAATACGTGGCTGTATTGCCCTTTCACTTTGTCGGCTCAGACCCTAATCTCAAATACCGGGCGCAGGGTATTGCCGAAGCCGTCTCAGCGCGCCTGGTTTCTTTGACCAGCCTGCATCCCGTTTCTTCCGCCGCACTCGAACGGACCAACTTGTCGCAGCCGGAGAGCACTATAGGGCAGCAGGTCGGCGCCAATCTCCTGATCGAGGGAACCGTCCAAGGTGAAGGCGATCGCATCAAAGTTGACGCCCAGATCTATAACGTTGAAAAGCATCGCGCCGTCTGGAGCCATTCCTACACTGGCGTAAACGCCGATCTTTTCACGCTCGAAGAGGAGATTGCCGACGACACCGAACAAGCTTTGGATGTTAAACCGACGCTGGAGGAGCGCGAACGTGAAGTATCGGCGCCTACCCAGAATCTGGCTGCTTATGATCTCTATCTGAAAGGCCGCGACATCTTGCGGAATCATCGCGACCAAGCGAACGCCAGAGTTGCTCTCGCCCTGTTCGAACAAGCGTGCCGCACCGACAGCTCTTTTGCCCTGGCGTGGACCGGTGTAGCCGATGCCAGCACGCTCCTTCACAACCCCGCCAAAGCGTTAATGGCGGCGGAGCAAGCTCGGCGATTGAACTCGGACCTGCCAGAGGTCCACTTTGCTCTCGGCAGCGCTTATTCTGCAACCGGCCGCAATGCGGAAGCTGTCAGCGAGATCAAGCAGGCTCTCCAGCTTTCTCCCAACTCAGACAATGGCTATATTCGGCTCGGGCGAGCGTATATGGCTACCGGTCAGCGCAAGGAAGCCCTCGATGCGCTAAACAAAGCCGTTCAGCTAAACCCATATTACTGGTACAACCATAAGCAACTCGGTTATGCGTACAACAGTTTCGGCATGTTGAATGAAGCGCAGAAGCAATTTCAGGAAGAGATAGCGCAAAATCCTTCCGATGCCGCCGGCTACAGCAACGTCGGCACTATCTATTGGGAGCAGGCGCAGTGGAACAAAGCAATCCCTGAGTTTGAAAAGGCCATCAAGCTGCAGCCGTCATTTGACGAGTATTCTAATCTCGCTAGTGCCTACTATCAGCTTGGGCACTACAAAGAATCCATCCCGATATACGAGAAGGCACTTGCGCTGAATCCTACCCAGCCCAAAGTTGTGCGTAATATTGCGGAGGCCTACGCGCGCAGCGGCCAGCACGAACTGGCCGACCAGACCTTCAAGAAAGCAATCGGATTGTTTTATGACGCACTGGCGGTGAATCACCAGGATGCCAGCGCCTTCGACGGTTTGGCGCTTTGCTACGTCGGTATCAAGAATACGCCGAAAGCCCGAGCGCTCATCGCAAAGGCCCGGGCTATCGATAATGCGGACAGTTCAATCATGTACGACGAAGCCTATGTGGAGGCTTCGGACGGCCAAATCGATAAAGCCGTCATCGCGCTCAAGAACGCTTTCGCTCACGGTTTCCCGTTCGAATACTTCCTAAGCGATCCTGACCTGAAATCGGTGCGCGATTCTCCGGATTTCAAATCACTCAAGAAACAGTACGGTCACTTGAGCAATAAAGGTTTGCGCTGAAACCGGCGCCAGCCGACAAACCCGGCGAGACCCGCGATGACCAGGAAAATGGCGGAGGGTTCCGGCGTGGTGTTAGCGGTCGCGGTAAAGTCGGTACCGGCGCCCCAACTCCCGGCGCCGGTCGGATCCGTGCCGCTATCGTTCAGGTCGACCGAGAACACTTCCCCATTGGTAATGCCTCCGGTTTGCGCCGGGCCCATTAAGATGTCGTATAAAAAGCTACCGTCGGATTGGGGCTTGGTCGTCACTGTACAGAGCTGGAACGGCCCAGGACCGCAGACGATGGGGGTATCAATCGGCAGGGTCGCGGTAAACAGCAGACTATTCCAGGTAGTGCCGCTGGCATTTTGAAAGGTGAAGTCTCCTCCTCCGAGAGTATCGGCTCCAAAGGTGAAGTTGTCATTGACGACGATGATCGGGTTTGGCGGATCGCCGTTGACGATAATGGTCGGGCGCCCGGCCTGCAGGGTCAATGGGGCAGCCGCTATCGTCAGAAAAAGAAGAGAATTCCGTAATCGCATGAACACCTCCGAGAAGTTTCAGGGATAATCCATTCTCTGCTAAATACCTTTATCGGCGCACTATGTTCAGTACTAAAACCAAAAAGCGCAAGCGCGCGCCGACGAGAATGAGAAGCTGGAGGTCGAGATGTGCAGAAGCATCAAAAAGCTACGTAACCCGGAGCAACCTGCCACGGCCGAGGAATTGCACAACGCCGCGCTGCAATTCGTGCGCAAAATCAGTGGATTTCACAAGCCGTCGCTGGCCAACCGGGAAGCGTTCGACCGGGCCGTCCTCGAAATCAGCGGATCGAGCGAACGCCTGCTGGCTGCGCTCGGAAGCGGCGTGGCATCAACTCGAGGCTAGCCGGCCGCGGCTTGTTTGGAAGCCTCGGTCGCCTCTTGCTCCGCTTCGGCCATATCGGGCCGCCTCAGCTCTCTGACGCGGATGAAGGCCATATAGGAAATGATGATCAGATTGATAACGATCACGGCCACGCGGTCCCAATTGACGTGCTCTATCAGCTTCATGAACTCCCAAGGCAGATACAGCGCTCCGGAAAGCAGCGCAAACCACTCGGCCCAGACACGCCGGTTCCATAATCCCCAGGCTTCGATGAAACGGACGGTGCTGTAACTGCCCACCGCAGCGCCGATCGTCCACCAGCGCGTGTC
Source organism: Bryobacteraceae bacterium (assembly GCA_036272575.1). Lineage (GTDB taxonomy): Bacteria > Acidobacteriota > Terriglobia > Bryobacterales > Bryobacteraceae > Bog-105. Next base: position 15,722 of record DATAYL010000376.1, read on the forward strand.
GCTGAGCTTGGTCGCTGCATCGAGCAAGGCATGACCGAGGCGATGATCGAAGTCGACGTGCAGGTGATACAGCAGATTCTCGGTCAAGTCCTGCACGCGCGAATGTTCTGCTACCAGCGCTATACCAAGCGCTAGCACCACAAATCCTTTTAAGGCTTCGAAAGAGGCAACAGTGCGCAGTCCAGCTTTACTGGTTCGATCGTCTACCGCCAAAGGAACTCGCGGGTGGAGATGACTTTCGGCAGACATACTTCGATGCTCCCATAAGTTTCGGCGCCCAATACCGAAATCCATATGGTCCTAGAACCATTTCTACAAACAGTTATATATTCCCAAGAGTTCCGAGGTACACTAAATGCAACATGGGCGGTGCGCACTCGCGCGTCCCGCCCCCTCCGACACAGCAAGGGTCCGTCCAAACCGGGCCTTTGCTGCGAATCCGTAGCCAAAGAATAACTCAAAATCACCAATTCGGCATCATCAGAAATGGCTTAACGTTTACTATTTCTGTTTATCGATGTCTTTATAAGTACTATTACTCTAATGCGCAAAATTTTTGTGGAATCGTTTGCGTGATTTTTTTCTTATAGATACGCAAACGCTCCACCCCGGCTAATGCGCCAAGCCTGCAAAGACGAGATCGCGAAGGCGGTCGAGATCCTTCGCTAGATCGGTTCCGAGATGAACGCCGAGCGCGCGCCGCTTGCGCTCGGCTAAGACCTGAAAATCTCCGCGCGCCTGTGCGGCTTTCACCACTCCGAAGGTGTACTTCTGTTCGGGGACCGGCAAATCTTGCGCTTCATCGCAGGTGATTTGCAGGAAGACACCGGAGTTCGGGCCGCCCTTGTAGGCTTGTCCGGTGCTGTGCAGAAAACGCGGCCCAAAGCCCAGGACAGTGGCGACCTGTTTGGCCTCGAGAATCTGTTTGCGGATCAGTTCGAGTTTTTCTTCATACTCGGGAAACATCGGAATATATGCTAAAAGTCCGAAATAATCGCCGGTCTTTATGCGGTCGAGATGCTGCCGAATCACCCCGCCCAACGTCGCCTTACCCTCGACGAGCGCGTTGGCGTTGGCTTTGTCGGTAAACAGTTTGATTCCTTCCTGGTCCAGAATCGGTTTCTCGGCAGGCAGGGAACCGTTTTTCTCGTATTCGCTGGTCAGATCGCGAGTCACCACTTTGCTGGCTTCGACATCCGGCTGGTTGAAGGCATCGATGCCGATCAAGGAACCTGCGACTGCGGTGGCGATTTCCCATTGAAAGAAGGTCTGGCCGATTTCGTAAAGATCATTCAGTACTATGCGAATCACCGGCTGGCCAGCTTGTGCAAGGGCCGCTACATGCGCCTCGTCTTCTCCGCCAGCATCGGAGGCGAAGCGAATGTAGGCAAAAACGCGGTCTTTGCCGTATTTGTCCACCGCTGCAAACGGCTCCCGATCTACTGGAATCAGCCCGTGCCCCTGCTTGCCGGTCGATTCGGCCAGCAATTGCTCGAGCCAGGCTCCCAAATCGTGAATTGACTGGGAACAAATCAGGGTTACCTTGTCCCGCCCGAACTTCACGGCGGCTGTTCCCAAGATCAGTCCCAGAGCGACTCCTGGATTCTTGTCGACGTCGGGCGCCCGGCACTGCTCGACCATGCGGCTCGTCAGCTTTAACAACTTTTCGGTATCGAGCCCCGCCGCTGCGTGCGGCACCAAACCGAAATCGGACAGCGCGGAATAGCGGCCACCAATGCTCGGGACACCGTGATAGACATGCCGGAACTTCAGCTTCGCGGCGACGCCTTCCAGCTTCGAGCCCGGATCTGTCACGGCAATGAAATGATTGCCCGCATGGTCGCCTACGACTTTCCTGGTCTCGTCGTAGAAGTACTGCATGTAGATGTTCGGCTCGAGGGTAGTGCCCGATTTACTCGACACGCAGAACAACGTGCGGGCGGGATCAATCTTCGCGCGCACGCTGCGAATCTGTTCCGGATCGGTCGAATCAAGCACGAGCAATTCCGGGAAGCCCTCCTGCTTGCCGAATGTAAGACTGAACACCTCGGGGCACAAACTCGAACCGCCCATGCCAAGCAGCAGAATATGGGTGAACCCGTCCTCCCGAATCTCCGCGCTCAGTGCCTTGAACTTCGAAATGTCATTCAATTGCTGGCCGACTACATCCAGCCATCCCAACCATTTGCTCTCGTCGGTGTTCGTCCAGAGCGTCGCATCCTTATTCCACAGCTTCTGGGTGTTGCCTGAGCTTTCCCACTTCTTTTTCGCTTCCGTGACGGCTGACTGTAAATCGCCGGGAAGCGAATAGCTGAATGTCTCCGCTGAAGCAGACTGCGCCTTAGCTGAACTCATTATGTTGGTTTCCTTTCACGCAAATGGGCAAGTAAAGACCAGCTTCACCGCCACCCAGTAGTAAGGGCATTCAACAGCTTAGCTCCGGGCAGGAGTTGTGTTTTCATGGGTCGGTTACGTTTCCGGCTCGGTTCGGCATGTGGCGTCAATTTTCAGTTCGCTCGAAGACGAGCGTGGCATTCAAACCGCCAAAAGCAAAAGTATTGGAGAGCGCCAGCCGTAAGTTGGCGCGGCGCGCCTCGTTGGGCACCACATCGAGGTTGCAGGCCGGATCCGGCTCGCGGTAATTGACGGTTGGCGGCGCAACGCCACAACGGAGCGCCATGACCGTCATGATCGCCTCAATCGCCCCGGCGGCGCCCAGCGCGTGTCCATGCAACGATTTCGTGGAACTCACCAGCAGGGAATCTGCTTTGGCCGCGAACACCTTGCGAATCGCCTCGGTTTCGACAGCATCGTTCGCTTGTGTGCCGGTTCCGTGGGCATTGATGTAACTGATATCGGCAGGCTGCAGGCCGGCGTCCTGAAGCGCCCAAGACATGGCCCGGATCGGCCCTTCGACGCTGGGTTGCGTTACGTGAAAGGCGTCCGAGCTCATGCCAAAGCCTGAAATCTCCGCCAGGATGGTCGCTCCGCGCTCCCGCGCATGTTCCCAGTCTTCAAGCACCAGCATGCCGGCGCCTTCGCCGAGCGACAAGCCGCGCCGGTCGGCTGAAAAGGGGCGGCAGACTTCAGGCGAAACCACGCGCATGGCTTCCCACGCCCGCAGTAATCCTTCGGCAAAGACGGCCTCGCTTCCGCCTGCAATTGCGGCTTTGACCTGGCCGTTGCGGATCATCCAAAACGCCTGACCCAGGGCGTGATTTGAAGAAGAGCAGGCGGTCGAAACCGTATAAGCGGGCCCGCGAATTCCGAACTCGCGCGAGATGTGACTGGCTCCCGCATTCGCCATAGTGCGTGGAATAGTGAACGGCGCGACCCGCGGGTTGTTCTCGCGGTAAAGCCGACGATATCCGTCTTCTTCCGAAAACTGTCCTCCGACACTGCTGCCGGTGATAACGGCGGTGTGATCTTCGAGGCCGTGCTCGAAGGTTATGCCACTTTGGCGGACGGCTTCGCGCGCCGCCACCACCGCGAATTGCGCGAAGCGTTCGAGCAAGATCAGATCTTTTTCAGTGAAGTGGTCGAGCGGTTCAAAATCCCGCGCCTCCGCTCCACATTGGAAACGATAAGGAGGATTGCCGCCGTCGCCGAGTGGCCGGATGCCGGTCTCGCCGGCTACGGCCTTCCGCCAACAGTCCGGCACCGAATTTCCCAAAGCGCAGATCAGCCCCTGGCCGGTGATTGCCACCCGCCTCATACAGGCTTCGGCTGGGTTGACTTACTCTTTTTGGCAATTAATTCGCGAACGCCATCCACTGTGTCTCGCACCGAACGCAAATGCGAAACTCCCTCGTCGGGGATTTCGATATCGAATTCTTTTTCCAGTTCGAAAACGATATTGATCCCGTCGAGGGAGTCGATCTTAAGTTCTTCGAAGGTACTGTCTAAAGTGATTGAACCAGGGGCAATGCGCTGCGTTCGAGCAATCACGTCAATAACTTGGTCATCAATGTGATCTGCTTCGGCAAGAGTCGGCATACTCCGCCCTCATCATAACAATGAAACAATTGCGGGGTTGAAATCCGCGCCGCAGAATTCCGATTGTCCCACAGCTCAATGGGGTTCAGTTGAGCAACCCGCCATGGCCGAGGCAGGCGATTTCCCAGCCCGAAATCCGGTATTTGGCCAACATGGGCGGCAACACCAGATCGAGCACGTTGGGTTTGGGCGAACGGAAACAACAGGGCGCGGAGACGATCGGCACGTCTTCTTTATAGCTGAGCATCATTAAGTTGCCTGGTTCGACGGGCGCCAGAAATCGTTCGAGATGCGCGCCCATCCGCACCAAGGCGCGGCCCACCACATCTTCCGGGCCGGCCGGAGCAGTGGTTGAAGCCACCAGGATCGTGGCAGGCTTGGTTCTGAGCAGGTGCTGTAAAGCCCGCAACACCTGCTCCTCCTCTTCGACCGTGGCCAGCGCATAGCGCACGGTTGCGCCGAAACGCTCGACCCGCGTTCGAACCACACCCTCGAACAGAGTCCGCGCCCGATCGCCATGCACTGGATCGGTATACAGGACGCCCACACCTGCGTCCCGTATCGGTCGTGCCTGCAGAATTGCTCCCCGCTCATTAAGAATAGAAAGTACTGCTTCCAGTTGTGACTGCGCCACGGCGAACGGTGCGCTTTTAATGGTCGCCATGCGCTCGCCAGCTTTCACAAACCGGTAGTTGGGCACTGTGGCAATGGCTACACTGCTTGTGCAATTGATCTGACGCAATAATTCGTCGTCGACCAACGCACAGCAATTCGCCGTGGCCACCAGGTTCGCCCGTCCGCCTGCTGCTAAGCGAATCTCGACCGATCCGCAGCACATTGCCTGGGCAACGTCCATGACTGCCTGATCCTCGCCAATCTCGCCGTCCTCGAGTTCAGTCACCCATACCTGCTGCATTCCTTCCGTCTGCAACAGACGTATGTCTTCATCACTCAATACGTGCCCTTTAGCTAATAACTTCCTGCCACCTTGCCGAAAAATGGTGCAGCATAAGACCCGGCCAGCAGACTCTTGAATGTCCAACGTGAGAGCTCGCATTTCACTCCTCCTGAGAAAATCCTTTCTAGTACTTCCTACTCGTGGTACTGAGTATACCGGTACTTTTTAGAGAAAATCTAGTACAAAGTTAAAAACTTTAAAAGATTTTGCGTAAATATTTCGAGTTGGAGTTGGTTTTGGCTGTAAGTTGGTCCAGACTAAAGTAAGTTTTACAGACCAGGTCGTTTGGCTATTGTGGGCAGCGAAATCAGGCCGGTAAAACTTCCACTGTTTGTGCGAGGTTTGTGTGGATTTGGATGACAAAGTTGTTTTAATACGGCGATTTCGTCGCAGTTTTGAAATTTAGAGCACCTGAGACAGTCTTTCCAGACCTTCAAAGGCAGTTCGCCGCGTTCGACCTCGCTGAACCCGAGCCTGGCAAAGAAGCCCGGCACGTAAGTAAAAGCAAAGATGGATTCGAGCCCCTGATCACGAGCTTCGGCTTCGAGGGCTTCGACCACCGCGCGTCCGACGCCGCGTTTCTTTTCATAAGGCCACACTGCCAGTGAGCGCACTTCGGCGCAGACCGGCGTGTAGAAGTGGAGGGCGCCGCAGCCGAGCAACAGGTCGCCGTCATAGGCGCAAGAAAAATCGCGGATATTCTCCGACATCTCGAACTCGGTGCGCGGCAGCATGACGCCATCGGCCGCATACGCATTGATTAATTCGAGAATGCGTGGAATATCGCGCATGCCGGCCTTACGCACCAGCAAAGTGGTAGCTGTCATGCGCGGCTCCCTTGGGTGGGGGGCACTGCGGCCGGCACTAATCGAGTGCCTAGCGTCTCGCCCGCCAAAATTCTGGCGCACACCCGCGCTTCGCCACCGGGCGCAATCACAACTTCGGCGACACCTCCCGCGAGTGCCGCGCAGGCCGCTTCCAGTTTGGCTTGCATGCCTCCATAGGCCGTGCCCGATTGGATCAGCGCGGCCGCCTCGAGCGGATTCATCTGACGTACGACGCTGCCCGAGGTAGCTCTTACGCCCGGAACGTCTGTCAGGAAAAACAGTTTCTCGGCGCGAAACGCGAGCGCGATTGAAACTGCCATTTGATCGGCATTGACGTTATAGACGACGCCCTTTGCATCGGCCGCCAGACACGCCACCACGGGCAGATACGCAGCACCGGCCAGCAGGTTGAGCAGCGGGCCGTTCGACTGAACGGGGCGTCCGACGTAGCCCAAGTCGGCGTGCCATTGCTCCGCGATTGTCAAGTGCCCGTCGATTCCGCTCAGCCCAACCGCGCGCTGCCCGGCTTTATGCAAGGCCGCCACCAGTTGCTTATTCACGCTTCCGGCAATGACTTTGCTCGCGGCATCGATGAC